>NZ_JAMAWB010000010.1:0-304323 GCF_023713585.1 Paenibacillus sp. MER TA 81-3 | reverse complement strand
CTCGGGGGCCATATGGAGAAACAACTTGAAGGACAAATCATATTTTGAACGCTCGACCAGATCGACGTCGGACAAGTCGAAGATAGATTTGAGCAGCAGATATTTAAACATCCGAACCGGATCCACCGCGGTGCGTCCGTTATCGTGGCAATAGTTGACGTGCAGCTCTTCGTAGACAAAGCCAAAGTCCACCAACTCGTCCATTCTGCGCAGTAGATTATCTTTGGGAACCACCAGATTGTAGAGTTCCATATATGGGCTCAAAATAAAGCTTTGTTGCTTCAGGAGCACAGAGATCACCAGCCTTTGATGAGATACTTTGATTATACCGAAAAAAAGAGACAGACTCTTCAAAAAAATGAAGAATTGTCTCTTTCAGGACTAAGGGACTTTTTCAGTGGCCTCGTTTTACTCAACGGGGCCTTTTTCGTATGACTTACGGTCGGATACACCTAGGTACGATTTTAATCCGTCCTGTAGTATCCGCGAGAAATTAACGTTTGCTTCTTCGGCTGCATCGTTAAGCCATTTCGGTATGGTTAACGTCTTCTTGACCGCTTTTTCCGACATGTAGTCGCGGAAGGGCGGCATCCACACTTCGACCAATACAACGGTCTGGTTCGGCTCGTGTTCGACGGACAACGCACGAGTAGGTTCCGGAATATCATCGCCATCTTGTTCCATCGAGTACAAATGCAGCGCAATGCACTCCTTCGCCATATTGAACGCTTCTTCTTCGGTATCTCCGCAAGTTAATGCTCCGGGTAAATCTGGGAACTCAACGGAAATGCCATCGTCGGCATAATCGAAGATTGCCGGAAAAATATAACGGTTTTTCATTTTTATCAACTCCTTAGTACCGATACTATTAATTAATATATTAATATTCACAGGTTTGGGGCTATTCAAGCCCCGCCTGAATCATGATATTGTCCATAGTCTTTCGAGGTAAGTCTTTTTTCGGGTGAGGTACTGTTACTCTTACGCTGCCTTTCTTGGTGGGGTGTTTGAATTGATGATGACTGCCGACCGTATTCACCAAGAACCACCCGTCAGTTTCGATAAGCTTTATTATTTCCCTCGAAGAGTAGCTCGGCATCTCCTCGCCTCCTCACGCATCTATCATAATACGTATAACAATACGTATTATTGGGTTGTGAGAAATATTTTCCTCTTCAAGAACATATCAACGATGCGTCCTGTTCACAGCACATCACGAGAGAACGTCGTAGGAATCACGGAGGTTTGTGGACATTTGTGGAGAGGGTAAACGTATGGTATGGTATGAGAGCGGATTTAAGCGGCTGATATACCGATTAAATCTTATTAGTAAGTCTTATTAGATAAGTTATATTTACCGGCAAGTTATACCGTAACGTACCGGTAAAACTTGCCGCAACAAAGAACAGCCCCGCCATCATCGGCAGGGCTTTCACATTCCTCATCACAAGCGCCACTTTCCCAACGGACTGTGATTACTATACTTTGCCGTTTTTTCTGCTGACAGTACATCAAAAAATCTTCAAGGTAAAACTCTAACTCCGACACTTTCAACGTTATATCCCCCATCTGCGCGTGATGCACAGACCCAATAAATCGAGGGAATTTATCGCGTATCAGGGAAAAAGTTTATCGGCCCAAAAACGAGTTTATCGGTATTTTGCAACTCGCGTTAACTCTCCGCAAATTCTTGCGTGGCCTACGTTCAGCTCACCTTATGCTCAATGCGCAGCTTGTCGGCAACCATCGCGATGAATTCGCTGTTCGTTGGCTTCGACTTGCTGATGTTGATTGTATAGCCGAACAGACGGCTGATGCTATCGATGTTGCCGCGCGTCCAAGCGACCTCAATCGCATGGCGGATGGCACGTTCAACACGGCTTGGTGTCGTTTTGTATTTTTCCGCAATCGCAGGATATAATGTCTTCGTAATGGAACCCAAAATTTCAATGTTGTTATATACCATCGTAATCGCTTCGCGTAAATACTGATATCCTTTAATATGTGCCGGGACACCGATTTCATGAATAATCGAAGTGATATTCGCATCCAAATTCTTCGTCTTGCCAAGCTGTACAACATTGGATTTGGACGATGAAGTCATCAAGCTGCTGGCGCTGGAACCACCCGATAAAGCGCTGTTTGACGATACGCCAGCTAACTGCCGAATGCGATTGGCCAGTATATCCATATCGAATGGCTTCAATATGTAATACGAGGCGCCAAGTTGGACCGCGCGTTGCGTAATGCTCTCCTGCCCAAATGCGGTGAGCATAATGATCTTAGGTTGCGGGGACAAGTTCAAGCTTCGCAAACGTTCTAACACACCTAAGCCGTCTAAATGCGGCATAATAATATCGAGAATGAGCACATCCGGCACCGCTCTCGTCTGCTCCAGGAATTGGAGTACCTCTTCGCCATTATAGGCGACCCCAGTGACGACCATGTCGTCTTGTTCTGATAAGAAATCAGCTAACAAATTAGTGAATTCTCGGTTGTCGTCCGCTAACAGTATTTCGATCTTTTGCAACTTTTAATCCTCCCTTGTCAAAGTTTCGCATATCGGCACCAATGCAATGAGTGTTAAATCCTTTCCAGATCATGTTATTCGACATCAAGAATGAAATTCCTTCTGTCGAAAACTTTTTTTCTTTAGTTTTTCGAAAAGATCCATTATAATGAAATATTTATTATAAATTTCTACACCATTCGCAATGATTCGTAAAGGTTCGACATTGATGTCGATTTGCTTGGTAAAAAAGGAGAAGGCGCACGCTGCGCGTGTACCTTCCCCTGTAGCCCCCACGTCTGCGGTGACGATAATACGACACCTGCATCCTGCAGCATCCATTCGATAAAGCATCCATACCCCGAACTTGGGTCATTGACAAAGACATGGGTAACGGCGCCGATTAATTTGCCGTTCTGAATGATCGGACTGCCGCTCATTCCTTGCACAATTCCACCGGTCCTCTGTAACAGTCGCGGATCAGTTATCCGTATGACCATTCCTTTAGTTGCAGGTGTAGACTGCTTCGTCACATGCGCAATTTCGATCTTGAAGCGCTCGACCTGTTGGCCGTTAACTACGGTCAGCATTTCCGCAGGTCCTTCTTGCACTTCTTCGCTAAATGCTACCGGGATTGGTTCTTTAAATACACTGTGATCCGGAGTAGCCGTCATTTTCCCGAATATTCCGAACGGAGTATTTCGTTCAATATTGCCTAATACACGACTTTCTTTCAGAAAATGGGCTCTTTTCTCACCGGGTTCACCATTTTGACTTTTAGATATCGAGGTTACGTTGGATTGAACAATCTCACCTTGACCGACGACAATGGGCGACTGCGTATCCATATCGGTAATTACGTGACCTAATGCACCATATACACCTTGATCCGGTGCATAGAAAGTAAGCGTTCCTACGCCTGCCGCAGAGTCACGAATGTACAATCCGAGTCTCCACGTCTTATCTTCTGTATCATATGCTGGCGTAAGCTTTGTCTTCACTTCTGCTTCTCCGCGGCGAATAACAAGCTCAAGCGGCTTCTTGCTTTCTCCAGCCTGCCTTACAACATCCGCCACTTTGCTTACATCATTTAGTCGAATCCCGTTCATACTCATAATGAGATCACCTAATCGGACTCCCGCCGCTTCTCCAGGAGAGATTTTGTTATCCGGACTTACATGGACAAGATGGTGACCTACAACAAGGATGCCCGCTGATTTGACTTTAACGCCAATCGTCTGTCCACCTGGAATAACGCGCAGGTTAGGTACGACATTCACCTTAAGCGTCTTTAACGGAATACCTCCGAATAGCTTCAGCTTAAGTTCGGCCTGCCCTGATTGGGACGATTGTAGAGAGATCGGCTGCTGCAGCGATAAGTTGAAGGAAGGGCGATTCTCGCCATTAACACGCAAAATATCCGGTCGGTCCACCGTAGCTTGAGCGTGTACAGGCATAACGAGATGAAGTTCTTTTTGCTCTCCTTCAAATAATCGAAGCTCGCTCGGCAATGCCGTAAAAGTGCGAAATGGAGCCGTTGTACAGCATAAACAAACGATAATGACTAGCATCAGACCGAGCAGACGTTTAACGTTGGGGTTCAAAGGTGTCACACTCCTTTGTTGGCGGAAGCTTGACGAAAAGGACGTGCCGTTTCGTAACTATAAGGTATCCTTGACCCCTACGTTTTATAAGTGAAAATGATTGGCTCAATCCCTTTATTTACGCACCTTTTTGACGTTCAGCCAACTTCAGCATTTCTTGTGCATGATGCAAAGTTCTTTCCGTCACTTCCACTCCACCGAGCATACGAGCCAATTCGGCAATGCGACCTGTTTCGTCTAATTCCGTTACTTGTGTTGAAGTGCGCTCATCCCGCACCTGCTTCTCGATATAATATTGATGATCGGCCATACAAGCTACCTGTGGCAGATGCGTAATGGCGAACACTTGACCACTGCTGGACACCCATGCCAGCTTCTCAGCTATCGCTTGTGCGGCACGACCGCTTACCCCCGTGTCCACTTCATCGAACACGAGCACCGGAATCCGATCCACCTGAGCAAATATGGTCTTCATCGCCAGCATAATGCGGGACAATTCTCCCCCAGACGCAATCTTATGAAGGGGGCGAAGCGGTTCACCTGGGTTAGGGGAAATAAGAAACTCCGCATCGTCCCAACCGTTTTTCGTAAAGCGAACCGACACGCCGTTCACATCAAAGCCCTGTTCGCCTTGCAGCCGATCAAGCCGGACATCTAGCCGTGTTCGTTCCATATGAAGGTGCTGCAGCTCTGCTTCGATGCGAGTCGTCAATTCATTAGCCAATTGGCGTCTAGCATTGGTTAACGCCTCCGCTTTGCGCGCCAGCTTGACGAGTCGTTCTTGCGCTTCCTTCTCTAGAGCAGCGATACGTTCATCCTTATGCTCAATCTTATCCGCTTCGGCTTCAATCCGCTGTAAATATTGGAGCATGTCTTCAACGGTTGATCCATACTTGCGTTTTAACGAGGTAAGCTGATCAAGACGCTCCTCAATTTGTTCGAGACGAACTGGATTGAACTCTATATTTTCACGGTAGTCCCTGAGCTGATACGCTGCATCCTCCAGTTGGTAATAGGCAGACTGAAGCTGCTCCACCATAGGCTGGAATTTCACCGTATCATACACCAATACATCCTCAAGCTTCGATAGTGCAACACTGACTGAATCCATGGCTCCCTGTGCATATAATCGTTCATAGGCGTTGTTCACATGATCCATCAGCTTCTCTGCATTGGCTAGTTTGCGCTTTTCTTCCGATAAACATTCATCTTCGCCAATTTTTAGTTGGGCATTGTTAAGTTCTTCAATCTGGAAGCGATACAAATCAAGCATCTGGTACGCTTGTTGGCTTGTCTCCTTCAGTTGATTCAATTCATGCTGAAGCGCCATGAAGCACCCGAAGTCTTCACGGTATCGTGTCTTGATGGAAGCTAACTCCTCACCGCCGTAAGCGTCTAACCATTCCAGATGACGCTCTACCTTAAGCAGTGATTGATGTTCGTGCTGTCCATGTATATTAATGAGCAATTCTCCAACCTCGCGCAACATCGTCAAGTTGACCATTTGACCGTTCATCCGGCATAAGCTCTTTCCATGCGCCGTCAATTCCCGGCGGATAATGAGCAATTCGTCACGATCGGCTTGGATGCCTAAACGCAATAGCGCATCCCAAACCGGGTGATCTCCTGGCAAATCAAATGAAGCTTCGACCTCAGCCCGATCACAACCGTAGCGAACGAAGTCGGCCGATCCTCGTGCTCCGCCGATAAGCCCTAGTGCATCAATAATGATGGATTTACCTGCTCCCGTTTCCCCTGTAAGAACATGGAATCCACGATGAAAGTGCAGTTGCACCGATTCGACAACTGCCAAATTACGAATGGATATAGCTACTAACATGGAGCACCCCTCCCGAACGCAAGTTATGAAATGTGGCTCATAATCTGGTCTACGACGGCCTGACTGAGCTGCTTCGTTCGGCAAATGATTAGTATCGTGTCATCACCACACACCGTCCCCATAATTTCAGGCCACTCGATGGAGTCCATCAACACAGCAATCGCATTCGCCGTACCTGGCAAGCACTTCATGACAACCAGATTCTCGGCGCTATCGACGCTGACGAAGTTATCCAACAACGCACGCTTCAATTTCTGTGCCGGATTGAAGCGCTGATCGATTGGCAGTGAATATTTATATCGTCCATTATCCATTGGAACTTTGATAAGGTGCAGTTCTTTCATATCTCGAGACACGGTCGCTTGCGTAACATGGAATCCGGCTTGGCGCAGCGCGTCCACCAGTTCATCCTGCGTCTCGATGTCATTATTCATAACGATTTCTCTGATTTTAATATGTCGTTGTCCTTTCATGCATGCCCTCCATTAGATCAATCATGTGTGTAGATATCCATTGAAAATCAATATAAAAAACTGCTTATCAAGATTGCGCTTCTCCAAAATCCATACGCAACAGACGTACTCGTCGTTCCAATAAATCTACAATAAGCAACCCAGCACAATCCGGATAAGCCGCAAAATAAGGTGACCATAGCTTGCGCAACCCGCTCGCACTCCAATCCAATTGCATCCGTTCTCGTGCGATACGAACAATATACCATTGTTCGTCCCGTTTGACGACCATATCCCCCCAAAGTCGCGTCGGCTCCAAATTTTCCCCATCGAGACAAAAATGCAGCGGAACGAAAAATTTACCGCCAATGATTTCATAGCCGCTGCTTTCAATTAAAGCAATGACTTCTTCGTCTTGCGGGAATCGGTCACTTAATATTACATCCTCCAGCGGTTCAGGCGTACGCACATAATGGCGCAGTCCAAAACCAATCCAAAGCAATAATCCAATTCCGATTATGCCCATCACCCATAGATCGCCCATATGATCATTCACCTCAGGTTAGGATTAGGATATATGCAACTTACTGTAATTCAGCGAATCGAAGAGCAAAAGAAACTCATCCGTCGGATGCCTGTCCCGGATGAGTTTCTTTTGCTGCTTAGCCTATCTGGATACCTTATGAAGTACGAAATGTGGAATTAGCTTCCTTGACGACAGCAGCAATTCCGTCGCGGGATATTTGCGGTTCCGGTTCATTCGCCTGCTCAGGCACAGTCCAATAAGCTAAAAATTCAATATTTCCCTCGCCACCGGTAATTGGAGAGTAAGTCAACCCTTCTAAATGAAACCCGATGGAAGCCGCAAAATCCAGAACGTCTCGCAGCACTTGCTCATGCGTGCTCGGATCACGTACGACGCCCGATTTGCCAACCTTATCCCGTCCCGCCTCGAACTGAGGCTTAATAAGAGCAATGACACGTCCTCCAGCAGCAAGAAGCCGCTTCAAAGGCGGAAGAATTAACTTAAGCGAGATAAAGGACACGTCAATCGTCGCCGTGTCCGGTTGCGGACCTTCGAGATGCTCTGGCTCCATATAGCGGAAATTGGTCCGTTCCATAACATGAACCCGTTCGTCATTCCGTAAGGACCAATCCAATTGATTGTAACCGACATCGATGGCGTACACTTGGCTCGCTCCATTTTGAAGAGCGCAATCCGTAAAACCTCCCGTTGATGCTCCGATGTCCAGCATGACACTGCTGTCCAAGGACAGGCCGAAGTGGCGTATCGCCTTCTCCAGCTTCAATCCGCCACGGCTGACATAAGGATGAAGCGCGCCTTTTACCTTAATGGAGACATCGCGCGGAACCTTCATGCCCGCTTTCTCGATTCGTTCTTCATTTGCATAGACTAATCCAGCCATAATAGACTTTTTTGCTTTTTCACGACTATCATAGTAGCCCTGCTCAACAAGCAGGACATCAATCCGTTCTTTAGGTATAGACATGCTTTGCTCCTGTCTGACTTCACTCTCTGTAACGGCGTCACGCCGTCAAGCCCGGGTCATCACATTGTTCCCATGTGCGAACAACATCGTATGAACTTCCTTCGCTAGACGTTCAGCCGTCAAGCCAACCTCCAGGCGTTGTTCTTTAATGCTTCCGTGCTCGACGAAGCAATCCGGAACACCTATCGGCTTGATTTTAACTCCGAATAGATTATTCTCCGCATAAAATTCCATCACCGCGCTCGCTAATCCACCGGCTATGGCTCCTTCTTCCATGACAAGAAGAGGGATTTGTTCCTTGGCTAGCTGAATCAACATTGCTTCATCCAGCGGCTTGATGAAACGGGCATTAATGATACGCAATTGTATTCCTTCGCGCCGCAATTGCTCCGCCGCTTCTTCCGCCACTTGCACCATCGGTCCGATGGCAAGTACAACTGCATGATCGCCCTGGCGAACGATTTCCCATGATCCGATCGGTATGGGAGTCAGCACTTCATCCAGCTTCACGCCAACACCGTTGATGCGCGGGTAACGCACTGCAATAGGCCCGGCTTCATAATCCACCGCTGTCTTGAGCATGTGGCGCAGCTCGTTCTCGTCCTTCGGCATCATCAGCACCATGTTCGGGATATGACGCAAGAATGTAATATCGAACACACCATGATGCGTTTCGCCGTCCGGCCCGACAAATCCGGCGCGGTCGATGGCGAATACGACGTTGGCATGCTGACGGCAAATGTCATGTACGACTTGGTCGTACGCCCGCTGCAGGAAAGTCGAATAGACGGCGAACACCGGCTTCATCCCTTCCATTGCAAGCGCTGCGCACATGGTGGCCGCGTGCTGTTCCGCTATGCCGACATCGATCATCCGGCCCGGAAACGTCTCAGCGAACTTCAGCAACCCCGAACCGCCTGGCATCGCCGGCGTTACCGCGACGATACGCTCGTCCTGCTGCGCCAGTTCGATTAAGGCGTTCGAGAACACTTCCGTATACATCGGATTGCCGACCGCCTTCAACGGTTGACCGGATTCAATCTTGTAGGGCGAGATGCCGTGCCACTTGTGCGAATCGGCTTCCGCAGGAGAGTATCCCTTGCCTTTGGTTGTCAAGACATGGACGAGCACCGGACCATCCACGCGCTCCGCTTGCTGGAAAATGTCAATCAGCTTATCGACATCGTGACCGTCGACCGGTCCGAAATATTTCAAGCCGAATTCTTCGAACAGCATACCGGAAACGACGAGATACTTGAGGCTGTCCTTCATCCGTTCCGCTGTCTTGGCCAGCTTGCCTCCGATGGCTGGAATCTTCTTTAGAAGCTGTTCCACTTCTTCTTTCGCTTTTTTGTAATTGCGGTCAGAGCGTATTTTGCTCAAGTAATTATGTAGAGCTCCGACGTTCGGCGCAATCGACATTTCATTATCATTCAAGACGACCATTAATTTCTTCTGTTCATGCCCTATATGGTTGAGCGCTTCCAGAGCCATTCCGCCAGTGAGCGCGCCATCTCCAATGACGGCAACCACTTTGCTGTCTTCTCCTTTGAAATCGCGTGACAATGCCATCCCCATCGCCGCTGACAAGGAAGTGCTGCTATGGCCCGCTTCCCACACATCGTGCTCGCTCTCCGCACGTTTGACGAAGCCGCACAATCCTTTGTATTGGCGCAGTGTATCAAACCGCTCCTTGCGCCCAGTCAAAATCTTATGTACATAAGCCTGATGACCGACGTCGAATATCATTTTATCCTTGGGACTGTCATATAAATAATGCAGGACAAGCGTCAGCTCGACAACACCCAAGTTAGGAGCCAAATGTCCGCCTGTTGCAGATAATTTTTCGATCAGAAATTGACGAATTTCCTCCGCCAATGGAACTAACTGTTCTTTAGTCATTCGCTTTAAATCGCTAGGTTGGTTAATCTGTTCGAGCAGCACGGGATTTCCCTCGCTTTCGTTGTTTCGATTTGCTGCGTTTCTTACTGAAGAGCGAAATTTTTAGTTTCGTTTCTAAAACATAAAAGCATTTGCCAATAATCAGCACAATTGGTGTTGCATAATAAATGGAAAATGATTTCCCCAATGCTTTGCCTCCCACTGTCAACGCTGAAACGAGACCAGTGAAGACAACGCTCGTAACCGTCTTCAACAGCGCCGTGTCCGCATCCATTGCATACAGCAGATTCGTTACGACGATGGCTGTTGCCGCTCCGCTAATAACCCCCGTAATATCACCAATGACGTCATTGCAGAAATTAGAGAACCGGTCTGCGTTGCGCACGATAGAAATCGCCTGCTTGGCACCATGGACCTTCTCTGATGCCATGGCGTGGAACGGCGTTTCATTCGCTGCCGCTGCAGCTAAGCCCATCATATCAAAAAACACTCCGATAAGCACGAGCAAGAGCACGATCACCATGCCAATGCTCCAGCCCACTCCTTCCAGCATCGCAGTCGATGTGACGGAGAAGACGGCAGCAAGCGCAAACGTGATGAAGAAAATCAAGACGCTCCATCTAACGGAATGTTTAAATGAGAATTTCATTATATTAGTCGTTCCATCCTTTAAGAGATTACATTTTATAAATAACAAATTAACTGATGTAAAAATATATTGGGAGTGGTAACTTCTTAAGTAAACGCTGTGGCTTAGGTCCAGTAGGTTTTCCCAGACGACCACCTATTCGTCGCCGAACAGGCAGTTTCCCTTTACGGTCGTCTTGACGTCGTTGCCGATCGTCAGACTGAATTACCACTTAGTCCACACTATAATCCCCAAGAAGTCTCACGCACGTGAACAGTCTAGGAGTTTTCCTCGAGCAGCCCTGAACCAACCCTTAGCCTCTTTTGCAAACCAGATTTCAAACGGCATCCGAAATGATGGCCTTTGGCCGAAGGACATCATTTCTACACATCCGCTATCCCTGCAGATTCACTCAAGGCAGGCTACGCTACAAACAAGCCGGGTTCGTACAGTACCATTTCATTAAGTAAGAGGAAATGATATGTGCGACTCGCAATGTAGGTTCATACCCCAAGCCGTAATGCGACGCGCGAGGGCGTCGTACCACGCACTTGGGCCTCCGCGGAAGCGGGGTCAACGCCCACATGCCATTGTGGATCGCCCCACAACCTTAACTCCCAGCATCAGCCCCCGACTGGGCGTCGAAAGCCAACACCAGGAACTTCATCGATGTGCCCTTTGGCGAATTTTTAGGCCCGCCTTCAGTGTTGGGAGGCCGACTAGAATACTGCACCACTCTACGTAAGCCCTATTATATCACATTTTTTATCGGTTTACGCGCCATTTAATGGTTTCTCTTCATTAAATAGTCAGCCAATTCGAACAAACGTTCCGGTGCCGGGAAGCCTGCATCACTTATCGCCTGCTTCGCTTCCCGCGTCAATCGTTCCACTTCTTGCTGTGAAGCTTCAAGACCGATAAAGTAAGGATAGGTCACTTTGCCGCTCTTCTCATCGCTTCCTTTCGCTTTTCCAAGCATCGCTTCATCTCCGACGACATCCAATATATCGTCTTGAATTTGGAACGCTAAGCCGAGCTTTGTTCCATATATCGTCAACGCTTGAAGCTGCGCTTCATTTGCTCCGGCAATCCGCCCCCCGGCGCGTAGAGAGAATACGATTAGATCACCTGTCTTATGCAAGTGAATGTATTCCAGCTGTTCGATCGTCGTAATCCCTTGTTCGCCCAGCATATCGGCTGCTTGTCCACCGACCATGCCTCTCATGCCGGCATATTCCGCCAATTCTTCCACGATAGCGAGCGCGACCTCTGCAGGAACACCGAATTGGCGGGAGCTCTGCACGATCGTATGGAACGCGTGCGTTAGCAATCCATCACCTGCCAAGATGGCCATAGCTTCGCCATATACTTTATGGTTCGTCGGTTTGCCGCGCCGGTAATCGTCATTGTCCAACGCAGGCAAGTCATCATGAACGAGCGAATAGGTGTGAATCATCTCGACGGCGCAGGCAACGGGCTCTGCAGCCACAGCTCTTCCATTCAAGCTTTCGCAAGCCAGCAATACGCACACAGGCCGAAGGCGCTTTCCACCCGCCATTAGTGAATAGTGCATTGCTTGTCTCAACGGATCGGGCACATACCAGTTGGAAGGCAGCATGGCCGGAAGCAATTGTTCCAGCCTAGTCACTCGATCTTTCAAGTAAGAGGTGAACGATCCGGCGGGATGAGGATTAATCAATGACACCACCCTCTTCTTCAGGGCTGAACGGCTGTCGTTTCAATTCGCCGTTCTGTTCAGTCAGCATTTCGATCTTGCGCTCCACTTGCTGAAGCTTCTCGGAGCAGAACTTGGATAAGCGCATTCCTTCTTGAAATAGATCGATGGCTTGCTCAAGGGGAGCGTCACCACCCTCTAACTGCGAGACAATCAGTTCCAGTTTTTCCATCGCCGCTTCGAAATTCAGTTCTTCCATTATTTCGACTTCGCTCTTTGCCATGGGAGTTATTCACGCTCTCCTTTCATAGACCATACTTGACAATTCAATTGGCCGTCGCTTAATTTCACATTGACCACATCTCCAAGCTGAACGTCTGCAATGGTGCGTATAATTTTGGATTCCTGTTCGTCGTACACGAGGCTGTAGCCGCGTGACATGATCTTGAGCGGGCTAAGCGCGTCAAGCTGGCGCATATGGCCGCCAAGCACCATCTGATGCTGTCTCATCTGAGCCGCCATCGTACCTTGCAACTGCCGCTCAGCATTCGTCAGCCGCTGCCGAGCCGTGCGAATCTGATGGACTGGGGTCTGCTCACGCAGACGGCCGCGCAGTTCCTTCCAGCGTTCTTCCGCTTTGCCGATGTGCAGCATGGACCGATAGTGCAGTTGTTCGGTCAGTCGCTCCAAGCGATCTGCCTGCTTCAAGGTCAACTGCTCCGGTCTTCTCAACATGGAGGATTGCTGTGCGCGCATCAACCGCTCTTGATTGCGGTTCAGCAGACGGTTCATCCCGTGCTGCAGCCGCTGCTGCATATGGAGCAGGTGCTTGCTCAGCTCCTCATGGTGGATGACGGCAAGCTCCGCAGCAGCCGTCGGTGTCGGCGCGCGCAGATCGGCCACAAAGTCCGCAATCGTAAAGTCTGTCTCGTGTCCCACTGCCGAAATGACCGGAATGGAAGACCCGGCTATGGCACGCGCCACGATCTCTTCGTTAAAAGCCCACAGTTCTTCCAGTGAGCCGCCCCCGCGGCCAATGATAAGCACGTCCGCCTCTTGATGGCGATTCATCGCTTCAATCGCCGCAGCGATCGATGCGGCTGCTTGGGTCCCCTGCACAAGTACGGGATAGAGCAGCACAGACATTCCGGGCTGTCTTCGCTTCAGCGTAATCATAATATCGCGGACTGCCGCACCCGTAGGTGACGTAATGACACCAATCGCCTTGGGGAATCGCGGTAGCGCACGCTTCCGTTCCTCTTCGAACAATCCTTCCACTTGCAGCCGTTCCTTAAGCTGCTCATATGCCATGTACAAACTTCCGATGCCGTCGGGCTGCATGTGCTGCGCGTAGAACTGGTATTGACCGTCCCGTTCGTATACCGTTACATATCCGCGCGCAATCACTCGAGTCCCTTCCTTAGGACGAAAAGCAAGCTTCTGATTATGGGAGGCAAACATAATCGTTCGAATGCGGCTATCTGCATCCTTCAACGTGAAATACATATGACCGCTGGAATGGTGCGTGAAGTTCGATATTTCGCCGCGCAGCCATACATCCTGCAGCATGGCGTCCCCTTCCAATTTCATACGGATATATCGGTTTACATCCTTAATGGACAGTATTCGCGTTTCTGAGGACACGACTTTTGCCTCCTTTCTGTACCCGCTCCTGTTACTGAATCTGATGAACCCGTTTCGCTGCCTTCAGTGTATTCACCATCAGCATCGTAATCGTCATCGGGCCGACCCCGCCAGGCACCGGTGTTATCCAACTGCATTCCTCCACCACATCATCGAAGTTTACATCGCCCACTAACTTACCGTTCTCCAACCGGTTCATGCCTACATCGATGACGACGGCACCCGGCTTAATGAACGAGCGATCTACGAAATGAGCTTTACCGATAGCGACAACCAATATGTCGGCCATGCGTGTAAGCTCACGCATGTTATTCGTACGGGAATGGCACATTGTGACGGTAGCGTTCTCTCTTTGCAGCAAGAGCGAGATCGGCTTTCCGACAATGTTGCTCCGTCCGATGACGACGGCATGCTTTCCTTCGATTGGGATGCGATTGCGTTTCAGCATTTCCATTATGCCTGCTGGCGTGCATGGCAACAACGACTCATCGCCGATTACCATGTTGCCGACGCTGATCGGATGGAACCCATCGACATCTTTTTTCACGGAAATGGCATCAATTACGGCCTTTTCGTCAATATGCTTCGGCAGAGGGAGCTGAACGAGGATGCCGTGAATGGTCCCCTGTTGATTCAGTTGATCCACAAGACCTAGCAACTGCTCTTGTGTCGTATCATTCGGCAGACGATGCACCTCGGAATAAAATCCAAGCTCGAGGCATGCCTTATGCTTACTGTTGACATACACTTGCGAAGCCGGATCTTCACCAACGAGCACAACGGCCAGTCCTGGCTGAATTCCAAGTTCCTGCAATCGTGCGGTTTCCTGTTTAACCTCTTCGCGAATCGTGCGAGATAAAGCTTTACCATCCAATACAGATGCTGTCATCGTCTACTCCCCCATTCATGAATCCACTGATGTCGTCATCACTGATCTAACCAATCCGATGCCAGCTCTCTATTCTTCGATCTCGGCCTCTTCGGTGTCGGCTTCTGCGGATACTTGCGAGCGTTCGCTATCCCGCATCAGTTGACCGAGCACGCCGTTAACGAACTTGCCTGATTCATCCGTGCCGAAGTGCTTCGCCAAATTGATGGCTTCGTTAATTGCCACCTTCGGAGGAACGTCATCACGGAACTTCATTTCATAGCAAGCAAGACGCAGAATTTGTCTGTCGACACGCGATAGCCGGTCCATTTGCCAATTTTTTAAGTAATGCGCCAAAATCATATCGATTTCTTCGCGCTGCTTCCAAGTAGCATGAACCCATTCTAGAACATGCTTATGCATAGCCTCAGCATGCTCGGGCTTAACGCCGATTTCATTGTCTTGGTTCGATTCCGTGACGATCATGGCAACCGCTTGTTCCGGGGTTACCTCCGTCATTTCAAGCTGATATAAGCTCTGAATAGCCATCTCTCTGGCGATGCGTCTTTTCATTATTTATCCTCCTGCGTATAAAGCGTCCGGCAACCCTATAGCTTCCTTATTTACTAAAAGTGACGAACTGATTCATTTAAAAAAATCCTATGCCCGCTCCGATTGTCTTCCGTCGGTCATCACCGGCGATCAAGGCAGTCGTTCGGAGCGTCCATAGGACTACTTCAACCTTCTCCAACGTTCAGACAACCATGAACCGATACGTTGCCACGGGAACATGGGGCCCAAATGTAAGTCTTTCTGTCTGCCTACATTGTATCCGATGAATACAAGCAGCGCAAAGAAGAGCATATCCCAAAAGCCGACCATCAAATACAGCATGCCAAAAAAGATACCTGCCGCGATGCCGATGATGCGTCCCCCGTGACTCTCCCAAATCTCTTTCCACATGGAAAGCTCACCACCTATTCAACGCGCGCTTTGAAGGTTTGCGTCTGTACGATATTCGCGACATATACCGATACGTATGAGACCGGAATCCCTGTAATCTCTTGAACATAATCTCGAACTTGGCACTGCACTTCCTCCGTCATGCTGGGGATCGCCGTTTCTCCATCGACGACGGTGCGGATCATAATATCGAGTCCCGCTTCATTTGTACGGATGCGAGCCTTCAAATCCTTAACGCCTCTTACGCGAGCTGCCGCTTTGAGAGCTACATTTTCTATAGTTTCCAAAGAAATCTTAATATCGCCGATATCTGTACGCTGATCGATCGACGGCAGGGATGCACGCTCGCGGCGAATGGATACGTAGAAAAAACGCACGCTCAGTAAAAATAAAACGGCGGCCGTCGCAATAACGGTCGTCTGAATCAAGAACGGTTCTGTAAAGTCAATCGGTCTGCCCATTAACCCCAATGCCGCCAATATGGCCGCTACCGAGATGGCACCGATGACAAAACTATACACAAACAACAAAAGCCTGTCCACAATTCTGCTCACGTTAGCCCGTGCCTCCTTGTTGAATGGCAGTAAACCCCCTGCCACCAGGAGGGGGTTTAACTTATCATATTTACTTCACTCGTATTGGATTATCAACTTCCTCCAGCTTCTCCTGCGTCTTGAAGTGCACATCGTGAACATGCACATTCACTTCCACGACATGGAGACCCGTCATTGTCTCGATGGAACGCTTGACATTCTGTTGAATCTCATCAGCCACGGTCGGAATGCGGTGACCATATACAACGATAATATTTACGTCCACAGCCGCTTCGCGCTGCCCGACCTCAACCTTTACACCTTTAGACAGGTTCTTGCGACCCAGCAGCTCGGCGATATCGCCTGCAAAGCCGCCGCTCATACCAGCAACACCCTCTACTTCAATTGTAGCAAGTCCTGCAATGACAGTTATGACTTCTGGCGCAATTTGAATATTACCTAGGTCCGTACGCTCAAAATCCGGAACGATCGTCTGATTCATCCGTCACACACTCCCCATTATTTTATGCCTTGAGGCGATTCTTGTCCGTTATTATTCTAACTATATCATTTGTCCATTTCTATGACAAACGACTCAATGCTATACCTCATGCTCTTCCAAAAACTTGATGTCAAAATCACCTTGTACGAAATTCGGATGCTGCAAGAGACGCATATGGAACGGAATCGTCGTATGGATGCCCTCGATGGCGAACTCGGATAACGCCCGCTTCATGCGCTCAATCGCTTCTTCCCGCGTTGGCGCCCACACGATAAGCTTCGCTATCATGGAATCGTAGTGAGGCGAAATAACATATCCCGGATATGCAGCGCTATCCACCCGCACTCCGAAGCCCCCTGGAGGCAGATAGAAATGAATCTGTCCAGCTGACGGCATAAAGTTGCGTGCCGGATCTTCTGCGTTCACACGGCATTCTATCGCCCAACCATCAATCTGAACATTCTCTTGACGGAAGGATAAAGGTTCGCCTTGAGCTACGAGGATCATTTCTTTAATCAGATCGATTCCCGTAATCATTTCCGTGACCGGATGCTCAACTTGAATCCGTGTATTCATTTCCATGAAGTAAAATTGACCGTCCGGTCCCAGCAAAAATTCCAACGTCCCTGCTCCAGAATAATCAACGGCTAGAGCCGCACGCACGGCAGCCTCCCCCATACGCTCACGAATATCCGGCGTTAAAATAGAACAAGGCGCTTCTTCGATCAGCTTCTGACGGCGCCGCTGAATGGAGCAGTCACGTTCACCTAAGTGAACAGCATGACCGTGTTTGTCCGCAATAATCTGGATTTCAACGTGTTTCATCCCCGTCAAAAGTTTCTCGAGATAAACTCCGGCGTTTCCGAATGCTCTTTCCGCTTCTTGTTGAGCCGTATTCATTTGCTTCACGAGCGAGTCTTCATTCTCGGCAATTCGAATCCCTTTACCGCCCCCACCGGCTGTCGCCTTGATGATGATGGGATAGCCGATGTCACGAGCGATCATTAACGCTTCATCCATATCTTCCACCAGACCGTTAGAACCGGGGATAACCGGAACCCCCGCATCCTTCATCGTCTGCTTCGCAACCGCTTTGTCCCCCATACGCTCAATGGCATCGGAAGACGGTCCGATAAACGTAATGCCGCACGATTCGCAAATATCCGCAAAATCAGCGTTCTCCGCTAGAAATCCGTAACCCGGATGCACGGCATCACATTCGGTCAACGTAGCAACACTCATAATATTGGTGAAATTCAAATAACTCTCTTTGGATGATGTCGGTCCGATACAATACGCTTCATCAGCCAATCGTACGTGCAGAGCATCACGGTCTGCTTCAGAATATACAGCTACGGTTGCAATCCCGAGCTCTCGGCAAGCGCGAATGATACGAACAGCGATTTCACCACGGTTAGCAATAAGAATCTTCTGAAACTTCATCCTAAGACCTCCTTGGCTTGGCATCTGATTCGGAATGGGGATCCCCCGTCATTCCGGCTTCACCAAGAATAAAGTCTGGCCGAATTCGACTAATTGCCCGTTCTCTACAAGCACTTCAACGATTTCACCTTTGACTTCGGCTTCAAGCTCATTCATCAACTTCATCGCTTCCAATATGCATACAACCGATTTCTCATTGATCTTATCCCCTGTGTTAACGAAAGACGGAGCTTCCGGAGACGGCGCACTATAGAACGTGCCTACCATCGGCGATACGATCTTGTGCAGTCCCGCCTGATCTGCCGCCTGGGCAGCGGACGCTTCCGCAGGCTTCTCTGCAGCAGGTTGCTGAGGAGCAACCGATACGACAGGATATGTATGCTGTGCAGGTGCAGGTTGGACGCTAATAACTTCGGCTTTGCCTGGCTTACGAATAGATAGACGGTAGCCTTCGTTCTCGATTTCCAGTTCATGCACAGAAGTCTGGTCCAACAGCTTTATCAACTCTTTGATTTCGCTTATCTTGAACAACGCTTTTCACTCCTCGTGACAATATGTATAAAAGGTAGATTCGTTTCAAAGCGGACAATCTACAGACGTATGTATTATATCACAAACGCATCAAATGGAAAGAGCCCAGTTTTGAACTGGGCTTGTTCCTATTGCAAGCGTTACTCCGATACATATTGCACGCTTACCTTATCTTGAGTCACGTTCAACTCTTTCATCAGCTTGTCGATAATGTCGACCGCTTCTTTCACTTCCATCTTGTCGCTTTGTACGACAACTTTGTATCTATCGTTATCTTGCGTAATGACGGCGTTATCGTATTCCTTCTGCAATTCGGATTCCAGGTTCGTAATCTTCGTTTCACGCTCGTCCAACACGTTCATTTCCTCATAGGCTTGGGACCACTTGTCTCCGGTCGTATTAGAGTCGTTAATCATCGCCATGAGCCGCTCCATATCTTGCTGATACTGCTCATTGCGCTGCATTTGCTTCTCTTCGATCATGCTGCGTTTCATAACGCCTTCGGCCTCAATCTGATCGAGGATGGCCTGTTCCTTGTCTCCCGTCTTTGCGTTGCCTGCGGATGCCGCGCCATCTTCAGCATCCGTCTTCGCATCCGTATCCTGAGGGGTTGCAGCCGCTCCCGCTTGGTCATCCTTAGCCTTGCCGGCATCGGTCTGTGTCGTCGCCGCACCATTCGTTCCCGCTCCCTCACCGGTCATGGCGCTTCCTTCCGCGGCATTCCCTGTGGCCTTCGATTCAGCCTCATCACCAGTGGATACCGGAGTCACTTGAATTTCCGGCAGTTGACTTACCTCGGTCGCATCCCCCTTGAGCTGTTCTCCCATTCGGACGTTATCCGCTGTCTCCTGCAGCGGTGATGGCGTATCTTCCGTAAACAAGTAGTATGCGGACAGCACCACCATTAAGCTCAGCATCGAAACCAGCCATATCGTTTGTCTTTTTGTGTTCATCGTTATACTTCCTCCTTCTCCATTCTCGCGTTCTGCCTATTCTTTGCTACTCGGCGATTTTGCGTGGGACGACCGATATGCGGTACGCTGGCACATTCAATCCTTTTTCCACGGCATCGACAATCATCTGCTTCACCACCGCATTCTCTGCCCCTTTGGCGACGACGACGACTCCGCGCACTTTCGGCTTGATGCGCTTCGTTACAATCGGAGTCTGATTGCCTGAATCCTGGTACATAACAATTTCACCATCGCGCGTATAATTGGTGACGTTGCGTTTGCCTCCGTTTGCATCAGTTTCGTTCGTCTGCTGCTGATTGTCTTTGTAATTGCGTTGAACGATGATCTCTTCGGTCGAATCAATTGTGACAAGCACATCTACTTGTCCGACGCCTACAATTTCTTCCAAGATGCTCTTGACACGTGATTCAAACGATCTTTCAACGGATTCGAATGCAATCGTAGAAGCTGCTGCAGCTGAATCCTTCCCATCTACCGTTTCGAACGCACCGACTGCCGGAGGCTCCCTGCTCGTATTTTTTTTGCCTGAAAGCCCCCCATTGCTGCTGTCAAACGGTTGAAACGATCCGTACAAGAGGAGTGCCGCACCTACGAGACCGAGAATGAGCAGCCAGCGGAACGTTCGTACGCGCTTCGAACCGTTTGCGCCCTTGCCGATCCACTTTTCGACCTGCTGCAACCATTTCGCCAACGCTATCGACCGCCTTTTGCGTAGAATGGACTTGCTCTCACTTGTCCTATTTTCACCTATACGCGTTTCTTTTGTTTTTATGACCGATTTACGATCGTTTTTTAAAAATTAGTACCTTTAGTACGTGTTCAAAAAGGTCACTTTTCAGCACTGAAAAGTACAAGTTTTCGCAAGAAAACGATATCGGAAGCATTTCTCGAAAAAGATTAGTATTTGTTCGTTTCCGTCCACTGAATCGATATTTGCTCAGGAGAGACGAGCCAGGAAGCCGTTAACGCCCTGATGGCTTGTGTCTCTATCCCAGCGCTGACTTGTTTTTTTATGATAGATGTCGAGGCAGGCGCAGCCGTCGATCTTTGCGTTGTCGGAGAGCTGCCGGAGTCACTGCGTTGTGTTGTATCGACGTGTACCTTTTCAACATTTTGAACGTCTTCAATCGCTTCAATAGGCAATGGAGACACACTTTCCTGACGCTCACGGGCGGAAGGTGCAGACGATGAAACAGGAACTTCAGCAACCTCTTTCATAATGACCGTTATCCGTTCGATAACAGGCTGCCCCTGCTTGACATCGCGGGACAGCGTTACGTCAATATCCGCTACTTCCGCATGCAACGCTTGTTGAGAATCGGACTCCGAACCCGATTTATCCGATGACCTGAGGGCCACACTGAGCTGTTCTTTCATGCGGGATTCAATTTCCAGAGCGGCTAGACGTAGCGCATCTGCCTGCCGTTCCCGCGCCAGCTGCTCCCCTTGCTGTTGAATATTTGCTAAGCTTGACCGTTCATTCCCTGCAGCTTGCGTGCCGGAAGATAACATCGTATTCCACTGTTCGGCTAATTCATCCGTTACTTTCGCATCGAACAGCTTCAGCACGGGAGACAGCAGCGTAAGTAATATAATTAGGCTCAGCATGAGCTTGACATAACGCTGCATCGTGCGATTCGGCAGCAGCAAGTCGATAAATGTCGCCAGTAGAATGATCATTATTATTTCTTTCAGCCATTGACCTAACCAGCTCATGCCACGAGCTCCTTCCCCACATGCTTGACAACGCTATCTCATCATGACCGTGACGTTGCCTGCGGTTAACAGTATCGTAATGGCGAGAAAGAACATTAAGCCCACAGCTGCCATAGCGGCAAACACGTAGATCATGCTCTTGCCGACTGTCTTGAGACATCCGACGACAGGACTGTCGCCGAGCGGCTGCATGACGGCGGAGGATACGTTGTAAATAAGCGCCAGCGTTAAAATTTTGATGGCTGGAAAAGCGCATAAGAACAATAAAATGATGACCCCTGTCAAGCCGACTGCATTCTTAACCAGCAGCGATGCCGAGATGACCGTATCCGTCGCGTCAGAGAATGCGCGTCCCACGACGGGCACGAAGTTGCCTGTAATGTACTTTGCTGTTCGGATCGTGACACCGTCCGTTATCGAGCTCGTAACACCTTGCACGGAGATCACGCCCAAAAAAATGGTAAGCAGCACACCTAGCAGCCCTACGCTAATATTGCGCAGCAAATTGGCAAGCTGCGTCACCTTATACTTGTCCGATAACGCACTGACGATATGAAGAACCGCTGAAAAAAATAGCAGCGGAAACACCCCCGCATAAATCAGCGTGCCGATAATGTGCACCATGAAGACGATGAGCGGATGCATGACGGAGACCGTAACCACATTGCCCATTGAAGCAAGCAGCGTGAATAGGAGCGGCACCATCGCCATCATGAAGTGAATCATGCTCGAAATCGCATCCTTCGCGTAGCCAATCGCGATGTGGAAGCTATTGATCGCCAATATAATAATGACCATGTATGAGATGGCGTAGGCGATTTTACTGACCGCATTTCGTTCAAACGCGGTCTGCAACGTCTCCAACACCATGCTGAATACAGCTAATATAACGATCGTCACGATGAGCTTGCCGTTCATGACCACTTCCTGCATCAAGAACATGCTAATCGCTCTCAGCACATTGCCTATTGTAAGCTTCTCCCCGCCGGGAAGCAGGATGTCCACGAAGCTGGGCATGGCATCCTTCGGAAAAAAGCCGCCATATTGGGTCAGCAAATCATTCCAATAGCGCTCAACTTCCCCCATCTGCAGCCGATTGGCTTGCTGCTCCACCCAGGCTTTCGTCGCTACGGAAGAAGCAGGCTTTTCCTTATGGGACAGCTCGTCTGGAGCGGCAAATCCAACATCGATAAAGGCGAACAGGAAACAGCACATCATGGCGATCCACGTCCACTTGAGCCTATTCGACTTAGTCAGCGACCTTTTCAATTGGCTTCGATCCATTCGCTCTCCATCCTTACGCCGGAAGCAATCTCATCACCGTTTCGATAATGACACTAATAATCGGGATGGCCAGAACCATGATAAGCACTTTCCCTGCAAGCTCAATCTTTGAAGCGATACCTTCTTGTCCAGCATCGCGCACGACTTGGGCCCCGAATTCCGCGATGTAAGCAATCCCGATTATTTTCAAAATCGTCTTTAAATAGATGGGTTGAATTCCTGAGCGCTCCGCTAAGTCCTCAAGCACATGAATGACGGTTTCTATCTTCCCGATGAGGAAGAGAAAGATTAATATCCCCGCAAAGGCAGATATTAAAAAAGCAAACATCGGTTTCTGCTCTTTCACGACGAGTACCAGAATCGTTGCGAGCAGCCCGAGACCTACCACTTGAATGATTTCCATGAAATCACCTGCCGAGCAGAATCCAATTTAGACCCACTTTTGATCACGCATTATCATTGAAACAAGAAGATGGTCTTAATCTCTTGAAAAAGGTGATCCAGCAAGCGGACGACCATGAATAAGACCACGACAAAGCCGATTACCGTCACCCAATGGGCCATATCTTCTTTTCCCATTTGCTTCAGCACGGTATGAATCATCGCAATGATGATGCCGATTCCGGCAATTTGGAAAATGGCGCTAACATCCACACTCATCCCCTGGCACCTCAATACATCAAAATAACAGCTAACAATCCGCTTAATACGCCCAGACTGCGGCACATCGTACCGTACCGTTGATGTTCTTCCCTGGCCGTGCTTTCCTCCTGCTCCAACTGCTTGACGGCATGCCGAATGTGCTTTCTCTGATCCTCGCGATCGCTTACACCTAAGCTGTAGCCGAGCTCGTTCAAAATTCGTATGTCGTCCTTGGCAAGCGCCGTCTTCCTTCCATTACGCCGCCACGCGTGTTCCCAAGCTTCCCGGGCAGTCAATGGAGGACCATCGGCACCATTCATCGCTTGAGCGGCCTCCGAAAAGATAAGTTGAAGCGGAGAAGGCATTTGCCTGCTGATGTCAGTAAACGCGGTCGAGAGCGGCGTATGACCGTACACAATCGCCGTCTCCAGTCGTTGAAGCGCATGATTGAGCAAGCGCAGCTGCTTCGGACGCGCCGCGTATTGCGCCGCCTTCAACCAGCCGATGCTGGAGGCCGAGGCGATGAGAAGCGCCGCTCCAATAAATTTAACGATCGGTGCCCCCTCCCTTCTTGACACCTTGGCTATCCTGCCCCTGCAGTGCCCTGCGCTTCTCGTCGTACACTTTCCGCTGCCATTCGCGCTTGGAACGCTTCAGTACGACGATGCGGCCAAATGCCCCTTCGTCCATCAACTGCTGAATGCTTGGACGCTTTATCAGATCGTCTATATCCGCTCCGTGAGCCGAGGCAATCAGCCTTACGCCCGCATGCATCGCTTCGCGCATCGCATGCAAGTCCTCGTCCCGCCCGAATTCGTCGACGATGAGCACATCAGGAGACATGGAGCGAATGAACATCATCATTCCTTCCGCCTTCGGACAGCCGTCCATGACATCGGTCCGGTAGCCTAAATCATAGCTTGGTACGCCTTTGATGCACCCGGCAATCTCCGAACGCTCATCGACGATGCCCACCTTCAACGCTTTCCATCTTGCTTCAGGATGATTCCATGCCCCCGTGCCAACTGCACGCGCAATATCGCGGAGCATCGTCGTCTTCCCATGCTGCGGTGGAGAGACAATCAACGTGTGATACACGGTCTGATGTCTGAAATCAAGCATCATCGGCATAATGGAGTCGGCAATTCCTCGCACTTCTCTTGCTATTCGAATATTAAATCCTGTAATCTCTCGTAAATGACTGACACTGCCCTGTGTTAACACGGTCCGTCCCGCCAAGCCGATGCGATGCCCTCCCGGGATGGTCACGAACCCGCGGCGCAGCTCCTCTTCCATCGTATATAGCGAATGATTCGTAATGAAATCGAGTAATTGATGACCGTCCTCACGGCTTGGACGATAGGCCGCATCGGGGTCCTCCGTCACCGTGCCGAGCGGGGTCACTAAATAGAAGTCTCCCATCACGCCGATTTCAAGCGGCCGTCTTTCCCGTATACGAATCTCTTCCAGTTCGGCGAGCATCCGTGCAGGCAGACGCATCAGGACGGATTTCAGTTCCGGAGGCAGCACTGCTGACCAACTCAGAGTATTCATATCTGTTCCCCCCATGCAGACACGCTGCAACGCTGTGTGAGGAGGCACACGTTTTCTGCGTGTAAGGCTGCCTCTGCTTCGACATTGACTGTGTCGCTGCTCGTATCAACATATGTATGGTTCTTGTCCCTCATTTATGCAACAAGCCGCACTATCTATATGTCTATTTCTTGAGAATGCCGATAAGCAGACAAGTTACCCCAACGACGATCCACGCTATTTTGTTCCAGTTGAGCTTGTCCGCCATACCAATTAGTCCGATCGTCGTCGTCGCGATTAATACCATCGGCCCAACCAAAGCAAGCAGCGAATTCACCGCCAGTGCCCGCTCCGGTTGGTTAAGCCTCAGCATAATGATCGCTGCCGTTATTTCCAAACATCCTGACATCACTCTCAGCCCGGCCATACTTGCGACAAATTTATCAATCGACACGGTTCATTCCCTCCTTCCGGATCACATGCGCAGCCCTGAAGCCGCATAAGTTACTTCGTCCCGCTGCCTGTCCTCTCTATGCTGAAACCATTCTATGCTTGCCCATGCCGTTTTAGAGCATCCTCCAGCGTGTTCATCACACTTTTCACATTGCTCTATTCCGTCAAATACGGACTTCACATGGTTGAACTAGGCACCTGTCAGGGGCGAACCGCATATATTGCTTCCATGATTCGACTATCCTGCTGACATGAAGGAGATTGTGAACATGAGCTTGACGGACAATCAAATCGAAGCCTGGCCAAGTGCCTTATGCGATCCGAGCGGAGAACGTGAACGCAAGCCGAGAACGTCAGGATTAACGATGGTTATGGACAAAGGGCTGGGGCTAGGCGAATTTACGGATATGCTTGAACTGGCCCATGAGCATATCGATATAATCAAGCTGGGCTTCGGCACCTCAGCTGTTATCCCTCATCGCCTGCTTACCGCCAAGCTGAACGCTGCCAAGCGATACGGAATTACGGTCATGCCCGGCGGAACATTTCTGGAGATCGCGATCGCAAAAGGCATTGTCAAAGATTTTTTTCATATGATGGGAGAAACAGGATTCACAGGTGTGGAAGTGTCAGATGGGACGATTACGCTGCCGCGCCAAGTGCGCAACACATTGATCGGGCGGGCACGTGAGCTAGGGTTTCATGTGTGTACGGAGTACGGAAAAAAAGATTCCGTATCATCATTTCACTTGGATGACTTGCTGGAAACCTTCACAGAAGATATCGCGCACGGTTCCGCGTGGATGACGCTCGAAGGAAGAGAATCTGGTATCGGGGTGGGCGTATATGATGACAGCGGCAGCTGTGACACCGCTCTCGTGACCCGAATCATTGAAGCCGTTCACACACCGGAACGGTTGATGTGGGAGGCGCCGCGTAAAGATCAGCAGGTAGCCATTCTTCACACGGCCGGACTCCGCGCCAATATTGGCAATATCGCCCCGCAGGAGATTATCGCGTGCGAGGCGCTGCGTCGCGGCCTTCGTTCCGATACGATGAATCAGCCCGATGTGCTGCGAGGTACAAATTAACCATTTCAGAACGAAAATTCAGAACGAAAAAAATTAATAATTACGGAGGAGGTGGTGATGGTTGCAAGTCGATGTCATTGCAAGCGTAAATGAAGCTCGAGCCATTGATCTTACGCATCGCACCGTCATCGTCATCGACGTTCTACGGGCGACAAGCACCATTGTTACGGCATTGTCCCACGGTGCATCCGGCGTCATCCCCGTAGAGACGGTCAGTCAGGCTAAGCAGACCGTTCAAACCGGTGATGTGCTTGGCGGTGAGCGTTACTCCAAGAAGATTACCGGATTTGACACCGGCAATTCTCCTTTCGAGTACATGGTGAACGATTATAATGGGAAACGTATCGTCTTGACGACCTCGAACGGAACCCGTGCCATCCAGAAAGCGATGAAAGCCGATCACGTGTTGGCAGGCGCAATGATCAATGCTGCCGCATGCGCTAACGCCGCCTATAAGCTTCGCAAAGATATTGCCCTGCTCTGCGCAGGTACACAGGATACCTTTGCTTTCGAAGACGGTCTTTGTGCCGGGTTAATCCTAGCTGAGTTGTATCGTTGTGGGGAAAACGTGCAGGAAATAGTCACGAACGATTACGGCTCTATGATGTATAGCGCCTATCGTTTCCATGAAAACAATATGGTTCAGGCATTAATGAGCTCTTCCGGCGGTAAACGACTATCCAAGCTCGGCTACGCCAAAGATGTCGATTATTGCGCACAGGTCAATGTGAATCCGCTTGTGCCCATCCTAGAGAACAACATCATGAAGCCATTCAATCTATAAGCATTGGGGCAGAGGCGCACATTCTTTCCTGTTCTAAAGTGAGAGGGCTTGTTCATAAGTTTAAATAACAGCACCTTTTCTGCGGAACAACTCTCTTCTGAGGAGCATATTTTATGAATGGCGAGTTCGTATTGCTAACACTTATTATTGTCGGGTTGGTGAGCAGGTCCCCTATTATTACGACGGCCGCTTGTATTTTGTTAATTATTAAACTTGTCCATTTGGAACGATTCCTGCCGACTATTGAACGGCGCGGTCTGGAATTCGGGTTGCTGTTTTTGACCATTGCAGTCCTCGTTCCCTTTGCCGCTGAACGGATCAGCACGCAAGACTTATTGCAGACGCTTACCTCCTGGCCCGGCCTCTTGGCGCTAGCTGGTGGTGCGATTGCAACATCGATGAATGGCAGAGGACTGGATCTATTAAAAAACGATCCGCAAATGATTGTTGGGCTTGTCGCCGGTTCAATCATCGGGATCGTCATGTTGCGCGGCATACCGGTCGGACCGTTAATGGCAGCCGGTATTACCGCATTATTACTGCAAATCAGCAGGTGGATTATAGACAAGTTCTAATATGAGAAATGCTGCGTCTTGACCGTTGCTTAGCGTCGATCTTTCGGGCCGCCGACGAATGCCTGCTCCAATGTGTCCAAGCCATAAGCTGTGTGGAGCGCGCGGATAATATCATGGATGTTGTCCGCAGACACCACACAGGACACTTTAATCTCGGACGTGCTGACCATCTTGATGCTGACCCCTGTCTCGGAGATGACTTTGAACATCTTCGCTGCAACACCTGGATGACTGACCATGCCCGCCCCAACGATAGAAATCTTCACCAAATCAACTTCGGACGTAACTTCCCGATACGGAACCTCTGCTCGAATCTGTTCAAGCACGGCAATCGCGCGTTCACAGTCATGAAGATCCGTCGTAAAGGAGAAGTCTGCCTCACCATCTTGCACACCGCTCTGCACGATAATATCGACATCAATATGCGCATCTGCGAGCGCTCCGAACATGTTCGCCAACACACCCGGCAGATCAGCAACGCCGAGTACACTAATTCGTGCTACGTTCTTATCATAAGCGATGCCGCTGACGACGACGCCTTGTTCCATAATCGCTTCCTCCTTCACATAGGTCCCTTCATTATGGTTGAAGCTTGAGCGAACAACGATGCATACGTTGTTGTGCTTCGCATACTCAACCGCCCGCGGATGCAGAACTGCCGCGCCTAAATGAGCCAACTCCAGCATCTCATCATAGGAAATCTCTTTTAATTTGCGGGCACATCGTACGATACGAGGATCTGTCGAATAGATTCCGTCCACGTCCGTATAAATCTCACAGACATCCGCTTCGATGGCTGCAGCTAGGGCGATGGCCGTCGTGTCTGAGCCTCCACGGCCCAAGGTCGTAATCTCACCGCTGTTCGTCATGCCTTGAAATCCGGCTACAATTACAATTTGCCCGTCATGCAATGCGTTCTTCACTCGTTCAGGCTGAATATCCTGAATGCGGGCTTTGCCGTGCGTTTCATCTGTGCGGAAGCCTGCCTGCCATCCCGTCATCGATACTGCATCATGACCTTGTTGATGGATGGCTATGGATAGAAGGGCGACAGATATTTGTTCCCCTGTCGTGAGAAGCATGTCCATCTCGCGCGCAGGCGGATTCTCATTCAAATTCCTGGATTGATCGATTAATTCGTCCGTCGTATCCCCCATCGCGGAGACGACGACGACGCATTGGTGGCCTTGTTCTTTTTTTTCAATGATTCGTTTGGCAACCCGCTTCAACCGTTCGAGATCTCCGACAGAACTGCCCCCGAATTTCATGACGTATAGTGCCACGCTGACTCACTCCCACCCATGTAAACTGTATGATGCTTTCATTTAATTGCATATTATAGCATGTTTTTATTCGTATGGTGGAAAAAATATATGAAAATCTGCATGGTCTGGCATGTTCGGATTCTGACCTGCGGGGAGAGTGGCTCCAAGCAATGAGATAACATGTCGTTTGGCGAGTTCAGACTGCCCTAAAAAGCATTCACGAAATCACTTTAGGCTGCTCACATTTCCGTTACCTAAAATGGATTCTGTTTAGAAATTACTCCTTAAAAATTTGAAATATATTCCTTTCTACGCTACGCTTATACTGTATAGATAGATCTTGACAGAACTAGTTTTGTGTTGACTTCTTGTGAATATTAATTTTAAGGAGGTTTTTTATAAGTTTCAAACTTTAAATAACAGCACCCGGTTACTTGGACGGCCAAAATCCAATATAAATTGGAGCTGTACTTTCTGGATGTAATCATTACTTTTTTCGCATTGCTTGTAGCATCCAAGCTTTACGTAGCGTTGATGGTTCATGAAGAGATAGTAATTTCCTTTAACCATTTTTCGTAAAGATAATACCCTTTCACGTTAAAGTTTATTCCTGAACCCTGATGTTACACAAAACAGAAAAAAAGCTATGAGCACGATTACACTCATAGCCTTAGTGCACTTCCATTATGCGCGTGAAATATATTTGCCTTCACGCGTATCGATCAAGAGAACGTCGCCTTCGTTAATGAAGAGCGGCACTTGGACGTTCAATCCAGTTTCCACAGTCGCATTCTTCGTCGCGCCCTGAGCCGTGTTCCCTTTTACGCCAGGTTCAGTCTCGGTAACTTGCAGTTCAACGCTATTTGGTAAGTTAATACCTAAAATTTCGCCTTGATAGCTAACAATGTTAACGATCATGTTGTCTTTCAAGAAATTAATTTCCCATTCCAATTGCTCCTTGGTCAAGGAGAATTGGTCATAAGATTCGTTATCCATAAACGTATATTCGTCACCGCTGTTGTACAAATATTGCACTTCGCGATTATCGATTTGCGCGCGTCCGATCGTTTCTCCCGCACGGAACGTCTTCTCAACTACGTTTCCGTTGCGCAAGTTACGCAATTTGGAGCGTACAAACGCTGCGCCTTTACCTGGCTTTACATGCTGGAAGTCTACGACGGAGAAGATGTCACCGTCTACTACCACTGTCAAGCCTGTCTTAAAATCGTTAACTGATATCACTGTAAATTCCCTCCTACATGCATGGCAACCCCGATTATCCATTATGACGCCGAGAACCGTCAAGAAGCGGGTTCATCCATTGCCTGCGTAAGGCCATGCCGAACCCGCACTGCCGAATCGGTCATTACATGTCTAATACGAGCAGTTGTTTCGTGGATTGTGTTATTATTTCAATCCCGTTGTCCGTGATGACGATATCGTCTTCGATTCGCACCCCGCCGAATCCAGGCAAGTAAATGCCAGGTTCCACCGTTACGGTCATACCGGGAGTTAACACCTGATCGCTAGTATGAGCCACTCTTGGAAACTCATGAATTTCCATGCCCAAGCCATGTCCCAGACTGTGACCGAAATTGTCTCCGTAACCATATCCCTTGATAACATCGCGCGCGAGAGCATCAGCTTCGCGGCCCGTCATTCCCGGGCGGATGTGCTCTAGCGCCTTCAGCTGCGCTTCAAGCACGATACTGTAAATCTCGTTATGCTTGTCGCTCGGTGTCCCGAGCACGACGGTGCGGGTCAGATCAGAGCAGTACCCTTTATACAGCGCACCAAAGTCGAATTTGATGAATTCATTGCCTTGAATGATGCGGTCGCTTGCCACGCCGTGCGGCAAGGCGGAACGCTCGCCGGAAGCGACAATGGTGTCGAAGGAGCTCGATGTCGCGCCGTTTTTGCGCATGAAGAATTCCATCTCCAACGCTAATTCCTTCTCACTCACACCCGGCTTGATGAAGTTCAGGATGTGACTGAACGTCTTATCTGCAAGCTGCGCTGCTTCTCGCATGACAGCCAGTTCATCGGCATCCTTAATCATACGCAGCTCTTCGATAATACCGCTGACTGGCACGAGTTCCACAGGCTTCAATTGCTCCTGATAAGAAGTATAAGTCGAATAAGTCATATGATCCTGCTCGAAGCCGAGCCGCTTAATATTCATTTCCGACAGAAGCTGCTTCAGCGTATCCGTCATCCGAAGCGCATGTTCAACAACCTCGAATTCCTTCGCTTGCTCGGAGGCTTGCGTCGTATAACGGAAATCGGTCATGAACACGGCGCGGTCTTTCGTAATGACGACGTAACCAGCCGAGCCTGTAAATCCGGACAAGTAGCTTCGATTCACCGCGCTCGCGATGAACATAGCTTCCAAGCCTTTCGTTTCCATTGCATGTCTTAATCGAGTCAATCGTGGTTGGCTCATCTTCTCATCATCTCCTGACGCACTTTATATTTACGTTTCGGACGGGGCCGCAGCCGTATGCGAAGACACATAACGGTGCAATGCGATTAACCCCAATTCATAGCTAAGCGACCCAAATCCAGCGATCTGACCGACAACGACGGGTGCAGTTACCGAGACGTGACGGAATTCCTCACGCTTATGTATGTTGGACATATGAACTTCTACGGTCGGAATACTTACGGTGCTGATGGCGTCCCGCAGTGCATAACTATAATGTGTTAACGCTCCAGGGTTGATCATAATGCCGTCACATTTGCCGTAAGCAGCGTGGATGCGGTCAATGATTGCGCCTTCGTGATTGCTCTGGAACGTCTCTAATTGAACGTCCATCTCCTGCGCCATTTGTTCAAGCCGTGCTTCAATCGCAGCTAACGATTCGCTGCCGTAGACACCTGGCTCTCGAATGCCGAGCATATTTAAGTTCGGACCGTTCAGTACCAAATAGCAAGCCAAGCAGATCCCACCTCTCCAGCGTATCGTCAACAGACGAATCCTCACGTATTTTATCATACGAAGCAAGAAATGAGAAGAACTAAAGCATAAAGTTGAATGAAAACCATTTCATGGATTCACATGACCGGTTCAGGCTGCTTCCCTTCCGAATTTGAGCCGTGGCCGCCGCCAGACTTATCATTGCTCCCAGTGGTCGGTCCCTGATCGCCGCCTTGATTACTGCCTTGTTTTTGCGATTTGGCATCATCGGGCTCACGCAATCGTTCATCATTGAATTCTGTGGCAACCGTATATCCAATGAACAGCCCCCATAAAAGCATGGTGCAGGCTTCCGTCCAAATCGTATTCCACGTTGTCTGCCGTACGGGAGGCATGAGCCCTATCCACGGACCGATAGCGACAAATAGCAGAAACCACCATGCCAGCCCATACAACATGCCTGCCCATGGACCTGGAATCTTCCGCATGAACAATGTATACAAAATGGCTGCCGCTATAGAGAAGAAGATAAAGAAAACCAGACCTGCAGCCTGCCCCTTTATCGTAGTCAAGTACTCATGCTTGTAAAAAGGTTCAACCAGAAAGCCAGGTACAACGATTGTAAATTGAAACAAATAAGATAGCCAATGCAAGCCCCCCCATATCAACCCTGCAAAAAATCCGAGCTGAAGAGCAAATTTTAATGGGTTCGTCCGCTTCTGCTGTCTTACCTGTCTAGCTTGCTGCTGATTCATCCGTTGAAGCCCACCTCTCATGTGCGATCTTTCATTTTTGTATGTAGTATGCTCCACTGTAGAATTATAGATTACAATCATGATTACAATCATGGTGTGGAAAACGGCAAAGAAATTCGTTACAATAAAATTATTACAATTTGGATTTATCGGGAATGCACAATTAAGGATGGTGAAACGATTGTCTCAAGAAACAAAAGCAAATTACGGAGGACAGGCCGTTATTGAAGGCGTAATGTTCGCCGGCAGACATGTAAATGTGACGGCCGTTCGACGTAAAAATAACGAGATTACTTTTTACGAAGTTCCGCGGCAAGATAAGCCCTGGATGAATAAGCTGAAGAAGATTCCGTTCATCCGCGGCATTGTGGGCATCTTTGACGCCAGTGCCAAGGGGTATCAACATTTGAATTACGCTGCAGAGAAGTATGCGGAAGATGAGGAAGGCCCGGAAGCGAATCCGCAAGACAAGCAAGAGTCCAAGTGGAATCTGGCAATGATTGTCGGTGTGGCGGTAGTCGGCGTATTGTCGCTCGTATTCAGCAAGATCATCTTCACTGCCGTTCCTGCCATAATTGAAGAATTGCTGCTCGGCAAGGCATTCGACAACCGTGTCGTGCACACATTGATTGAAGGTCTTATCAAAATCGCCTTTCTGCTCGGCTACCTATGGCTGATTGCCAAGACACCGATCATTAAGCGATTGTTCCAGTACCACGGAGCAGAGCATAAGGTTATTACTGCCTATGAAGCAGGCGTTGACCTGACAGTGAAGAACGTTCAGAAGTTCAATACATTGCATTACCGCTGCGGCAGCAGCTTTATTATCTTATCCGTCATTATTGGTGTCGTGATTTACTCATTCATCCCATATGATAACTTATGGGAGCGCGTGTATCCGCGCCTGCTGCTTATTCCGGTCGTCATTGGCATATCATACGAATTTTTGCGGCTGACCAATGCGCTGCGAGACGTCCCTGTCTTGCGTTGGCTCGGATATCCTGGTCTGTGGCTGCAGCTCTTGACGACAAAGCAGCCTGAGGATGACCAGGTTGAAGTATCCATTGCTTCCTTTAACCGTATGCGTGAATTGGATAAAGAACTGGTAAGCAATAAAGCAGCTTCCTAAACCCAAGCGAAAGGGATGAAGACGATGGCTCCACGTTGGTTATTATATGTACTCGTCCTATTCGTCGGAATCGGTATATTTAGTAGCTTTAGGCAGGATCCGTTATACGTCCTCATCCCTATTGTGCTTATTGCAGTGATTTGGCTGCTCTACCGATTCGGACCGAAGCGCAACACCCCGAGAGTGAAGAAGTCTGCTCAGACAGAAGCGAAGCTAAAAGGAACACAGCCAAAAAAGCGCGTGCGCAGCCGTTCACGGGCATCGCTGCGTGTCATTGACGGACAAAAGTCAAAAGAAACGAAGAAGCAATCGAAATAAACAAAAGACAGCGCAGCAGACGGAAAATTCCGACGCTGCGCTGTCTTTTTGTTAGCGTGCCTATACTTTGATAACCTTCGTGCAGAACGCTTGATACATTTGTTCGTAATTGCCGTAATCCCACTCGTCAAAAAATTTCGTTCCCGCACTCAGGCCGGATTCGTACAACGCCATGCTTTCTTTTAGCGTCAAATCGAATTCCGTCGTTCCGATGCCAAGCGTCTGGATTTTAATGGTACGAAACCGATTCTGTTTATCGATATAACGCTGATCATGAGCCGACATCATCGTTTCGAACATCGCCTGCAGCATCGTAATAAGCCCTGTAATCCGGTGGGGCTGATTTTCTTTCTTTCCCACCATCTGGAACCCGATCGTCGGCATGATGCGCCTCGACTTCGGATCGCGCTCATCATCGAACAGCCACAACGGAAAGTTGCTTAGCATCCCGCCGTCGACAATATAGACGAACTGCTTATTGAACGGCTTGCTGCGTCCGCGCGGAGTATGATGGGCATAGCGAATGATGACAGGATCAAAAAAATACGGAATGCTTGTGCTCATTCGAACCGCTTGGCTGATGAGCATTTGATTTGGCTCAATGCCATACTGTTTGATATCGTCAGGCAAGACCAGCAGACGGCCATTCGAAATATCCGAAGCAATTATGCGAAGCTGATTGTTCTTCAAATCGCCGAAGGTGCGGATGTTTTTTTTCAATAGACAAGCATGAATCCACTGCTCCAGCCGTTCACCAGAATATAGCCCCTTCTTGAACAGCAATCTGGCTGCAGGTCCAATCCACTTCACTTGAAAAATGGGTGCACGCTGTAAAAACGATGAGAAGGGCATATCCAAAATGAGCCGCTGCAATTCTTCAGCCGAATAACCGGCAGCGATCAGCGCAGCGACGACGGATCCAGAGGAGGTCCCTGCGACGTGCCTGAATCGGATACCGTTCAACTCCGCCGCACGTACTGCGCCTGCTAACGAAATGCCCTTAACGCCTCCGCCCTCAAATACGGCATTAATGTACATCGCCCATGACCCCTTCCCGCCTGCCTACTGTTATGTATGCACGGCGAGAGGAGGATATGTCCATTTCCCGTTACAACTTTAATAAAAAATTATGATTACCATTGAAATGCGTTTAAATAAAGTCACGTTTCAAGCTAGACGCGATAAAACTATTATTGTTTATAATATTGCTGTAAACGATCCGATACCTGCTTCGTGTTCTTCATTAAATCTGTAGCGCTAAAGAAAATGCTGCCTGCGATATTATTGTATTGCTTGTTGTAATCAAGCTGTTTTACGAGCACGTCCGCACTGTTCCAGTCCTTCTCCTTCGCATCCGTCAATTTATAAGCGGCATGTCCGATATATAAATCAACGCCGGTACCCGCCGTTTCTTTGACCCACCAATCTACAAGCGTATCGTATGAAGCGGCCGTATGTCCGATATGCCAATATACTTGCGGAGCGATATAGTCGATCCAACCATTCTTAATCCAAGTTCTCGTATCCGCATATAAATTGTCATAGCTGCTTACCCCTGCTTTCGTTGCTGAGCCTGTCGGATCAGCACTGGAGTTGCGCCAGACGCCGAATGGGCTGATGCCGAATTTTACTTGCGGTTTCGACGCTTTAATGTCCTCGCTCACCGTCTGCACGAATTGATTGACATTGCTTCGCCGCCAATCTGCTTTGTTATTGAATACTTTGTTGTATTTGCGGTATGTATCCTCATCCTTGAACGGTTCCTTATCTTCACCGTACGGATAGAAGTAATCGTCCAGATGAACGCCGTCGATGTCATACTGTGTCACGACCTCCATAATCGTATCCGCAATGAAGCTTCTTGCTTCCGGTACGCCTGGATTATACAGCAGCTTGCCGCTATGTTTGACGACCCATTCCGGATGCTGCTTCGCCGGATGATCATCAACAAGTTTATCAAGATTGCCTTGAACGCTAATGCGATACGGATTAAACCAAGCGTGAAACTCCATCCCTCGTTTATGAGTCTCTTCTACCATGAAGGCGAGCGGATCATAACCCGGGTCTTGTCCCTGTTTGCCTGTCAGCCATTCCGACCATGGCAGAAGCTTCGATGGGTAAAAGGCGTCCGATGTCGGGCGAACCTGAACAAATACGGAATTCATTCCCATCTGCTTCAGCTTGTCCAGCATATCGACATATTGTTGCTTCTGCTGCTCAGCGTTAAAGCCGGACTTGCGCGGATCTTGCGGCCAATCGATATTGTAAACCGTCGATATCCATGTTCCTTTCAAGCGGTCCATATGAATTTCTTCGCCGACATCCTCGCTGCTGCTCCCAGTCACTAGCGTAACCGTTCGCGTGTTCTTGTCCCAATTGACCGGCACGCCGACATTTTCACTAATGAACCGAAGAGGAACCATCGTGCGGCCCGCATTCATCGTGGCGCCGACATCCAATTCCTTATTTTCACCGTTTACATCCGCCAAGCTGCTGCCCAGCGTTAACTTGATTACGGTGCCGTCCTTGCGGAACTCTACCTGCCTATTCGTTGGGTCCCAGTCGACTCCCGCTCCAATCGCTTCCCCTACGGCCCGAAAAGGCAGCATTGTCACATTTTTGCCCGGAACGATATAAGGCGCTACATCCGTCTCCAGACGGCGCTGATTGACGAAGATGCTTACATCGTCGGCTGCCGCTGCCGCAAGCACAGGCAGCGACGTGCTCAGCATCATCGCTGCGCATGCGCCCATCAGTATTCGTTTGACATTGTTCATGGTCAGTAACCTCTCCCTTACATGTGATGAGTAAAAACTTCTCTCCTTGTATTAGACGCAAAAAATAAAACATCTGTTTCGCTTGAAACAGATGTTTTACGATTCAACTTCCAATTCACTGCGCACGCTATTCAACGCTGCCACTCGTTCCGGATCACGTTGGAAGTATTCAACCAGCGCTTCAATGCAAGTAATCGAATCCCAACTTAAGTGATGCTCGATTCCTTCCACATCTGTATAAATATGCTCGTCCTGCACTCCAATCAACTCTAAAAAATGCTCGAGCAGCTGGTGTCTGTCAACCAAGCGCTTACCGATCTTCTTTCCTTTGCTCGTAAGAACAAGGCCCCGATATTTTTCATATATGAGATATTGATCTTTATCGAGTTTCTGAATCATCTTGGTTACGGATGACGGATGTACCTCCAGTCCTTCCGCGATGTCTGATACGCGAGCGTAGCCCTTTTCGTCGATCAGTTTATAGATGCGCTCCAAATAATCTTCCATGCTTGGTGTAGGCATCAAAATTCCCTCATTTCATTCCACATTAAAAAAAACTCCATCCGGAGCAGAATAGTGCACCTCTAAGTTTACATTGTTTCTCGAACAAGTTCAACCTTCCCCATAAATACGACATTTACCAGCGATTACTCCACTTAGAATACACAAACTATATTGGACTGCACACATTGCTGATACAAAAGGAAGGGAGGATATGCGCATGCCAACCCAGAAGATTGTTCCGGCCTACGCCACCACAAGCAGCTACCCACGCGCCACGTTGAAATTCGTGCCAGAGCTCGTCTATTTTGAACCAGATGCGTTAGATTATCCGAAAGGCAAGCAAATTATGGATTGGGTCACAGCGCAAGGGATTGAGTATCAAATGACCACCTCTCATAACCGAATTACTAATTTGCCCGGAGAAACCGATGTAGAGAAATATCGAATCGCCAAACGCACGCTTGTTGTCGGTGTGCGCAAAACATTACATTTCGATCAATCTAAACCATCGGCGGAATATGCAATTCCTATCGGAACAGGCTGCATCGGGCATTGCCATTATTGTTACTTGCAAACAACGCTAGGCGCCAAGCCATATATACGGGTATATGTCAATACAGATGACGTGTGGAATGCGGCAAAGCGTTATATCGAAGAAAGAAAGCCTGAGGTTACACGGTTCGAAGCGTCGTGTACATCAGACCCGTTAAGTCTCGAACACATTACAGGCAGCTTGTCTGATCTGATCGAAAGAATGGGACAGGAGGAATTCGGACGCCTTCGCTTCGTCACCAAGTATCATCATGTTGAACCCCTGCTTCACCTGAATCATAATCGCCGCACAGACGTCCGCTTCAGTGTGAATGCCGATTATGTCATACACCAATTCGAACCTGGAACCTCACGCTTCGAGGAGCGTATCGAAGCAGCAGGCAAAGTCGCTCGTGCCGGTTACCCGTTAGGCTTTATCATCGCACCAATCTATTGGTATGAAGGCTGGGAGGACGGATATACAACTTTGATTAAGCGACTAGCGCAATCATTGCCGGAGGAAGCGAAATGGGACTTGACGTTTGAGCTCATCCAGCACCGCTTCACGAAAACAGCCAAATCTGTCATAGAGAAGCGATATCCGAAGAGCAAGCTTGAAATGAAAGAAGAGGAACGCAAGTACAAATGGGGCCGTTGGGGACAAGGGAAATATGTTTATCCGGATGAGAAGGCCGGCGTGTTAAAGTCATTCATTTCGGAACAAATTTACGAGCATTTCCCGACTTCCCGCATCCTTTACTTCACGTGATGAAAAAAACCGTGTGCCTTAGTAGGAATAAGAGCACACGGTCTATCGGTTAATGAATGTCTATGTAAGATTTCGCAACCAATCAGGCGTAATTTGCTGCAGCCAAATATTGAGCTGGTTCAAATGATCCGTAAAGAGTAGCACTCCCATTATGATCATAATGCCACCGCCTAGTTTCATCATGATACCGGAATATTTCGTAAGCCAGCGGGTCGAACCAATAAAGAACGATAAAATAAAAAACGGCAAACCGAATCCGATGCAGTAAGCTGTGGTCATTAAGATGCCCATGCTGGGCTCTAAGGCGGTCAGAGAAAAAATGGCCCCCAAAATCGGCCCTACACAAGGCGACCAGCCTGCTGAGAAGCCCATTCCGAATAAGAACGAACCGAAATAGCCCCCTTTTTTGCTGACATCGAACTTCCAATCCTTCATGAGCATCTGCGGACGGAATATACCGAGTAAGATGAGCCCCATCACCAAAATCAATATCGCTGAAATTTGCCGCACCACATCCCTGTATTGGGACAAAAAGGATCCCAAGAAGGTGGCACTCAGTCCTAACGTGTAGAACACGACGCTAATTCCGAGAATGAAGAACAGCGTATGCGTCATCGTCTTCCATCTGACTGCCCGCGTGTTCTGCTCATTCTTCAACTCATTGACCGACATTCCGGTAATAATCGAAATGTACGAAGGATACAACGGCAAGCAGCAGGGAGAAATAAATGATACCACTCCCGCCCAAAATGCAATCCACACCGTAATATCCGCCATTGAAACCGCCTCCTCCCGCTCAAGCTTGCATAGAGCTGTATTTCGTCATGCAAGCACCGTTATACTTTTACCCCGCGGCGTATTACTAAGGTCAATATTAACACGGCAATGAGCAGAAGGACAATCGTTGCCCCTGGTGCCAAATTCCAAATACCTGCTGTCAGCAGTCCAGCAACGACGGCGAACTCTGCCACCAACACAGACGTAATGACCGCTTGCTTGAAGCCTCTGGCGACTAACAGGCTCGTGGCGACCGGGATCGTCAATAATGCGGATACGAGCAGAGCCCCCACAATCTTAATCGCTGCGCTGATGACGAGTGCGGTCAGCACGGTTACGGCTAAATTGAGCCAGCGTACCGGCAAGCCATTGACGGCTGCTGCATCTTCGTCAAACGTCAGCATGAACATCTCTTTGAAGAAGATAAGCATAAATATAATGACAATGGCCGTAACGACTCCAACGACCGTCAAGTCCGTGCTGTTCAGTGTATAAATGCTTCCGAACAAATAATTGGTCACATTCGCATTAAAGCTCATACCGAGCGTAAAAAATAACGAAGCCAGCGCTACCCCGCCTGACATAATAACCGCGATGGACAATTCGGCATAGGTTTTGTACGCTTTGCGCAGCTTCTCAATCGCTACCGCACCGAGAAGCGCAAATACGATCCCCATAGCTAGAGGATACACACCGAGCAAAAAGCCGAGCGCTACGCCGGCTATCGTTACGTGCGCAAGCGTGTCGCCGATCATCGATAAACGGCGCAGCACAAGGAACATCCCCATTAACGGCCCGGTCACTCCAATAAGCAAACCACCGATAAGCGCCCGTTGAAAAAATTCAGAACTGATAATATCCAACAATCGTAACGACCCCTTTAAATACGTGTTCAAAAAGACCACTTTTCAGCACCGAGAAGGTTGCAAGAACCCTGCTTCGCGTAAAAGGAGGGCTTTTTGAACTACCCCTTAAATTCAATCCAAGTGCAACACGGCGTTACTCTTAACTGAGCACGCCGTGTGTTAAATCTGGTTCCACACACTCCACATTGTGCGAATGCTTGACAAAGAAGTTAAGCTTACCGCACGTTCCCTTCGGATCACTGCCCAACCACGAATTGACCAGATCCAGATCGTGCGACACCATAATGAACGTCATATGATGATGCTCGTGAAGATGCTGTAATAAATTGAAAAATTCCTTTTGCGTTTGAGCATCTATTCCAACCGTCGGTTCGTCAAGAATGAGCAACTCTGGCTTATTCACCATCGCTCTGGCGAGAAACACACGCTGTTGCTGTCCGCCTGACAACTGCCCGATGCGCTTGTGTGCCAGGTCCTCGATCCGCATCGCACGCAGTGCGTCTTTTGACTGATTGATGTCTTCTTTGGTCAATCGCCGGAACAAGCGGCTCCGGTTATACATCCCGGACTGCACCACTTCCATAACGGTAGCCGGAAAGAGTGGATTGAACGAGTTTTTCTGCGGAACATAGCCAATCCGCTCCCATTCTTTGAACCGTTGAATTGGTGTGCCGAATAGCTTAACCTCGCCCGATGAGGGACGCAGCAACCCGACCAATAATCGAAGCAACGTGGTCTTGCCCGCACCGTTCGTTCCGATGACACCGACAAAATCCCGCTCATATACCGTAAAATTCACATCTTGAAATACTTGCTGTCCTTCATATCCAAATCCAACGTGCTCTAATGAAATCACCTGCTCATGACAGGTGTCAATCGTATTCATCCTCGATTCATCTCGCTTCCTCGTTCAAGCTGTATAAGAGACCGCGCTGAACGTCCATTCTTATTGTAACGCGAGAAGGAGATTTTGCAAATTGCGTTCCATCAACGTCAAATAGTTGTCGCCCGCATCCGCCTGTTCTTTCGTCAGCCCTTCGAGCGGACTCAGCACCAGGATATCGGCTTTCGCTTCGCTTGCTAACGTTTTTGCCAATTGATCCGACACCAACTCTTCGAAAAACACGTATTTAAGCCCTTTCTCCTGGACCAACTTCGATAACCGCAGCAAATCTTGCGCTCTTGGTTCCGCATCCGGCGTAATCCCCATAATTGCATGCTGAGTCAATCCATAATCACGGCTTAAATATCCGAATGCGTGATGGGATACGACGATATCACGATGCTTCACATTTTTCAACGACTCTTCGTATTTGGCATCGATAGCTTCAAGCTTCGATTTCAGCTTTTCATAATTACTCTCATACTCAGCTTGGTGCGCCGCATCTTCCTGCACGAGCGCAACTTTCACATTTTTCGCCATTACGAGCGCCGATTTCGGACTCACCCAAGTATGCGGGTCAGTGCTGCCATGGTCGTGGTCATGCTCATGACCCTCTGCATCGTCATCCTCATGCTCTTCCTCATGGGCATGATCAGCGGATTTTTCATGAGCGCCGTCCGCTTCAATGAGAGCAACGCCCTTGCTTACCTCGATCGTCTTAATTGTCGACGTGGAATCCAATCCTTTCACGAAATCGTCTAGCCAGCCTTCAAATCCGGCTCCGTTCACCATGAGCAGCTGGGACTTTGACGCATTTTGCAAATCGCGGCTTTTTGGCGTCCAATCATGCGGTTCGACACCAGCAGGAATTAAATTAATGGCATTCACATGTTCGCCGCCTATTTCATTAACCATATAATAGATTGGATAAAAGCTCGTAACGACATTGACTTTGCCCTCGACGATGCCCTGCTGAGCGCCGTTCCCGCAGCCAGCCAGCACGAGCATGAAGCTGCACACCAGCACTGCCAGTTTACGAATGTGGGTAGGAGTACGTAGATTCATTGCTTAACTTCCTTTCCATTCCTCTAATTTCCTCTCCTATGCTCATATGTATGAGTGAGCAAGGTATTCTATCTTCTTCGTAATTATTACTATTAAGATTATAGGCGTGGTTAATTCTATTGTCAATCCCTTTTTCAATTCATCCCCCTTCTGACTTTGACAACTATCTAGCCACGATTATAAGATGATTACGTGTCTCTTAATCTAGCAGACAAGCAATTTATTAATAGTGCGTGTTCATAAGAGGGCTTTTTGAACTGCATCTAATTAGGGAGTGAATATTTTTGGAATGGTTGGATTGGCTTAAATATGCAGTGCTCGGTTTGATACAAGGGTTCACGGAACCGATTCCGGTATCATCCAGCGGACATTTGGTAATTGCCGAAAAGTTGTTTGGGTTACATATGGAAGGACTCAGCTTTGAAGTGCTCGTCAACTTTGCATCCTTGTTAGCTATTTTGCTCATTTATCGCAAAGATATTGTCAGACTGGCTGTAAATACGTTCCGCTTCATTTTTAAACGTGATCCAGATGCAAAATCGGACTTTATGTTTGTCGTCTATTTAATCCTTGCTACGATTCCTGCAGGTGTCATCGGCGTTGTATTTAAGGATACGATTGCCGATGTATTCAAAGGAATAAAGATTATCGGTGCTACCCTGCTCATCACCGCTCTCGCATTATGGCTCATTCGCAATTTGCGCGGGCGCAAAGGGGACAAAGACTTGTCCTTCGGGGAAACGTTCATCGTCGGTTTGGCGCAATCCGTTGCGCTCATTCCCGGGATCAGCCGTTCCGGGGCCACGATAGTGGCTGCTATGGCATTAGGATGGAAGCAGGAAACGGCACTGCGCTTTTCTTTCTTCCTTTATATCCCGGTCAGTGTGGGAAGTATGATACTTGAAGGGAAAGACATGATAAAGGACCCTATGATGGGTCAATTGATCGGTCCTTATTTGCTCGCTTTTATTTGTTCCTTCGTCGCTTCCTACTTTGCATTGAAGTGGTTCATGGGCTTAATGGCGCGCGGCAATCTGAAATGGTTCTCCGTATACTGCGTCTTCGCCGGATTGTTCGTGCTATTCTTCTTGAACTAGCATTACTAATCGCATTGCAGTCTAAAGAGGTTGTCCCGACAGGTCTGAAGCACCTGAGGAACAGCCTCTTTTTTATTGGCCGCCATTGGATTTCGTCCAGTAGAAAAGGATCATGTACATCTTTACGATAGGTTACATTGGAATTCATCCAGTCAATGGACACGTACAACGCGGCAATCATCGAAAAGCAGCAGAATCCGCTGGATAAAATGCAGTGCACATGACTTTTATCCGTCTAGTTCGTCCATTTAACTGTATATTTTCCAATTGGGTCCCGGCTAAAACTGAAAAAATGGCAGAGCAGAGATCACTCTCTGCCCCACCATCTTCGTCACAACTATAATTCTACTTCACGATCGCGCCGTTTGGCATGGTGTCCGGAACCATGGCGAGCGTCAATTGGCCATCCTTGGATGCCGCCAAAATCATGCCTTGAGACAGTACGCCGCGCAGCTTCACCGGTTTCAAGTTCACCACGCAAATCACTTTGCGGCCTACGAGCTCCTCCGGCTTATAATACTGCGCAATGCCAGATACGACCTGGCGTTGCTCGTAGCCGAGATCAAGCTCTAAGCGAAGCAGCTTATCGGCCTTAGGCACGGGCTCACAATGCGTAACTTGGGCGACGCGCAGCTCCACCTTCGCGAAGTCGTCGATCGCAATCTCTGCCTTCGCATCCTCCGGCGTGCCTGCTTCCGGCTTCGCATCAGTCGTTGCTTTCTCCACCGCAGCTGCTTGCGTGCCTGAAGGTGCTTCTCCCTCTTTCTTGCCTCCGCTCATCGCTTCGGCAATGGCAGCCACTTCCGTCTCTACCTCAAGGCGCGGGAAGATAGGCTCCCCTTTGACGACCTTCGTCCCGTCAGCGATTACGCCGAACGTGCGCGCCGCATCCCATATCGTGCTCTCGCCGGCTTGCAGCCCAAGCTGCGCCCATACCTTGGCAGGAGCTTGCGTCAAGAACGGCTGTAGAAGAATCGACGCGATGCGCAAGCTTTCCGCCAAATGCGTCATAACTGACGCCAGATCGCCAGCCTTCGCTTCATCCTTTGCCAGCACCCATGGCTGCGTCTCATCAATATATTTGTTCGTCCGGCTAATAAACTGCCAGATCGCCGTGAGCGCGACGGAAAATTCCATATTTTCCATAGCTGCTTCCACTTTATCCACCGTTTGCGCCGCAACATTGGCCAATTCTCCATCAAATGCTGTCACTTGTCCTTGATAGGCAGGAATGTGACCATCGAAATACTTGTCGATCATGGCAACGGTACGGTTCAGCAGGTTGCCGAGGTCATTGGCCAAGTCGAAGTTAACGCGCTCCACGAACCCTTCCGGCGTAAACGTTCCGTCCGAGCCGAACGGAACCTCGCGCAGCAAGTAATAGCGCAGCGCGTCCAGCCCGTAACGGTCAATCAGCATGACCGGATCGACGACGTTGCCTTTGGACTTGGACATTTTGCCGTCTTTCATCAGCAGCCAGCCGTGACCAAATACCTTCTTCGGCAGCGGAAGTCCAAGCGCCATCAGCATAATCGGCCAATAAATCGTATGGAAGCGGATAATCTCCTTGCCGACCAGATGCACGTCCGCAGGCCAATACTTCTCATACAGCTCTGGGTTGTCTGTGCCATATCCGAGCGCGGTAATGTAGTTCGACAAAGCATCGATCCACACATAGACGACATGCTTCGGATCATCCTTTACTTTGACACCCCAGTCGAACGAAGTGCGGGATACCGCCAAATCTTCCAGCCCCGGCTTAATGAAATTGTTAATCATTTCATTTTTGCGGGATTCCGGTTGAATGAAATCAGGATGAGCTTCGTAATACGCTAACAGTTGATCCGCATATTTGCTCATCCGGAAAAAGTAGCTTTCTTCCTTTACCAGTTCCACCGGCCGTCCACAGTCCGGGCAGTTGCCGTTCTCAAGCTGGCGCTCGGTAAAGAACGCTTCACAAGGCGTACAATACCATCCTTCGTATGTGCCTTTGTAAATGTCGCCTTGCTTCAGCAACTGGTCAAAAATGTCCTGCACAACTTTTTTATGCCGCTCTTCGGTCGTACGTATAAAATCGTCATACGAAATATCGAGCTTTCCCCACAACTCTTTAATCCCGCTTACGATATCATCGACGAATTGCTGCGGCGTCTTGCCGGTTTCCCCTGCTTTGCGCTCGATCTTCTGTCCATGCTCATCCGTTCCCGTCAAATACTGAACATCAAAGCCACGAAGCCGCTTATAGCGCGCCATTGCGTCACCTGCTACAGTCGTGTACGCATGACCGATATGGAGCTTGTCGCTCGGGTAATAAATCGGTGTCGTAATGTAGAACGTCTTGTCTGCCTTTGTCATCATAACAGCCTCCTAGCAAAAATAAAAAAAGCCCGCGTCCGCTTTGGGACGAGAGCTTATTCTCACGTGGTACCACCCAACTTTCTGCCGCTCCGATCACGACCAATATATGACGGCGTGAGCTCCAATAGCGACAGCTTCATTGTGACCGGATGAGCCGGTCAACCATTCGATATCGAGAATGACTCGCCACAGGCTTGTGCATAAATGATTCTGCACTTGCAAGCGGTTCCTCCAGGACCATATTCGGAAGACTCCCCATACCGGTTCGCAGCAATCCCGGCTCTCTGTCATGGCACGCTCTTCGTACTCATCCGTTCTTCGGATTTTTATATTTTCCATGTATAGGATAACAAAAATAGAACTATGCTCAATATAGCGTAGCTATTGTCCGCCTGTCAAGGACGCTTTGGCGGAACTGGGTCAAAGCCTCCAGGATGGAAGGGATGGCATCTTGCAATTCGCCTCATCGTGAGCCAAGAGCCCTTCAACGGTCCATGAACCTCCAACGCTTCCATAGCATAGGCGGAACAGGTCGGATAGAATCGGCACGTCGGTGGCTTAAGCGGTGAGATCCATTTGCGGTACACTATCACCGGACCTTGAAAAGCTCTCGTCACCCATCTTGGACGAGCTGAAGCCATGCCGTCGTCGGGCGAAGTCATGATGCACTGCCCTTCGTTTCATCGTTCGCTTTCGATTCTTGTTCCTTATCCATACAAGCTTCGCAATATCCGAACACCTCAAATTTATGCTTAACGACCTGGAATTTCTCAGGCACGTCCGTTAATGGCATCGGGCAAAAATGAATCGGATACGTCTTCTCGCACTGCAGGCAAATCATATGATGGTGATGATGACTTTCCGCACAGTGCACACGGAATTTCACGCCATCCTCGAATACAATTTGCTCTAATACGCCTAATTCATGCATAACACGCAAATTGCGATATACGGTGTCGAAGCTAAGTCCGGAATAGCGTTTTCCCATGAAATCATAGACATCCTTCGGGGTTAGAAAGCCGTCGGTATCCGCGAACAACTTCGCCAAAGTTCGACGCTGGTCCGTTATTCGCAACCCCTGCTCGGCCATCTTTTCGAGTATTTGCTCTGTGCTCAGCATCGAAGTTCCTCCTCTGTATGCAACAACCGGTTATTATTATAATGCTCCAAATGCTGGCGGAAAGTCAAGGAAGGCGCTTACTGGAAGCGTATATATATTTGTGTGGAAATAAGAAGGAAAAAGAGCCTGAACTTTGATAGTGTTAGTGGTGATACACAAAAACTACAAAGAAGGCGCTTCTATACAGAAATTCGACCACAAGCTGGGCCATCGAGTGCGTAGATTCAACGTGTGCTGCTATAACGTTCCGTCCGTTCCTCTCGTATGACACCGTTCCAATTAGCGGTTGTGCATCTGCTTCATCGATTCATACTACGGGCGGTTGCCAGAGGGAGTTACTGGGAGAGTGAACAAAAGGACAGCCGTTAAGCTGTCCTTTAATTAATGAATAATGAATAAGTGCCGATTCAAAAATGCTGCATTACGTTGAGCGCGTGTTATGAACGCGGTTTTGGCATCGGGAGGAAGAGCAAGTTCACAGGCAGGTTGCTGCCTGCGGCCGGAGAGAACAGAATTTCTACCTTTTCCTCGTAATCGCCCGTACGATATACGACGCTGGCTTCATCCACACCGCTGATCAGTCCATGGTTCGGCGTGTTCACCGTCTGTCCGTTTACAAGCATCGCACCCGAGTAGGATCCTCCGCGGGAGTTAAAAGCGATGAGTGTATGCGGCGCCACCTTCTCCAGCTTCACGCGATAGAGCACACCATAGTTCCCTTTGTTAACCATATCCTGGTACGTCAGCATGTCAGTGCCTGTAAGGTCTTTGTCGTTAATCTTATCTGCGAACACCAAGCGTTCGCCCTTGCCTACTTCCTCTCTGACAGTGAAGTTGCGATCCGCATTAATGTACGTGCCGCGAATATGTTCGTCCGTAGCCAACGGCTGCAGATTCGGCAGCTCGGTCAATACGTCTTTATCCGCATCCAACGCAACTACGGTATATTCCAACGTGGTGCTGCCATAGAAATCAGCATACAACGTGTACGTATCATCCGGTTTTAACGGACGCTGATTCAATTCCGGAATGACCACCTTCGTTTCATTTGGCTTCAGCTGCATCTCGGTCGCTTTATCATTTTTCTCAAAGGACTCGAAGTAGCGGACAGAAGCCATCTTACCTGTTTGCTGAGGGTAAGGGCTTGGGCCTGCCAGCCCAGAATGCTCGACAGTGAAATTAGCAGGGTCATCCGAAATGTTTTTCACTACAATATATAATTGAAGATTGTTCGATTTTTTGTTGATGTGGTGCAAAAAGATCCGGGCGCCGCCCGCCACATTGTCTTGGTATAGAATACCATTGTTTTTAACATTCTCCGGACTGTTCGAACGGTACAGCGTACGGTTATTTTCCGAAAATTCCGGCTTCAGAAGCTTCAGACCAAGCACGGTACTGCCGTCGTGAGGATACACTTCTCCGACCGGAGTGTATACTTTATTGAACTCATCAAACGTGTACAGCGTCTCGCTCGTAACCGTAATCGTTTGTGAGATTTCGCTGGAAAGGCCGTATTTGTCGGTTACTTTTAACGTAACGGTATGGTTGCCCGGTTCGAAGAAAGCCGGCTTGTTATTCGTCCATTCCCGCTTCAGGTCAGCGACATCATCATCGTCTGTACTTGCATCTTGGTAGCGAATGTATTCACCCATTTTGTACGTCGTCTTCTCGGTCTGGAAGTTAGCTACCGGCGGCTCGTTCGGCTTCAACACCGTAATCGTTACCGAGTAAGGCGCACTCCATTCACCGCGCTCGTCGCGCACGCGAAGCGATACCGTATACACGCCTGGATCTTCGTAATAGTCCTGCAGGCCGGTCCATTCTTCTTCTACGATTTGCAGGCCGCGTGGAGATTTGGATTCATTCGTGACCGTAACTGGTGTCTGCTTCGCGAAGATTTCCTTCTCGTTAACACTGAATTTTGCGATTGGCGGAGCGCTTAATTCGATGGTGATGCGCTTCGTCTTGTTATCCCATTGATACGGCATTTCGAACGCTTGCATAGCCGATGTAATCGGAACCATGAACGTTCCCTCTTGCATGTAGGAAGCGCCGCTCATTTGGGTTGCTTTCCCGTTGACGCGGTAATTGCTGCTCCCCACTTTATAACGAAGCTCTTTATCGCCGCTTGCAATAATCGTCTCTTTGGTCTTGCTGTCATAGTTCACTTGCAATCCGAACCGTTCGACGAGAGAACGCAATGCGATGTAAGATACGCCTTTTTTCACAGTGATAGGCTGCGGTGATTTATATTCCGCGCCGTCCTGATACATCAGGTTGCTGTTCGCGATTAATACGAGCACATCTTTGCCAGCGTCGCCGGCTCCGATTCCTGAATTGCTCGTTGAATTCGCATTATTGTTTCCATTCTCATCTACGGTACCCTTTACTTCGTCAGTATCCTGGTCCGTATCCGTGCCGCCATCCACCTCGCCCTGAATGGAGCTGCTTCCCTCTTGCGTAATTTCGCTCGTTACTTGCTTATTATCGGTTGTCGTTGTATTCCCTTCAGCCGCAACGATAGGGATAACGGTAATGAATTGCACTGCAGCTACGCAGGTAATGAAAAGCTTTTTCCAAGATTTCATGTTTACGTCCTACTCCTCACCCATCATATACTTTTGTATGTGTCATATTTACGTTTTGTGTATGTTTGAACATAGTTATAGACGCTTTTCTTTACAAAAAGTTTCTAATTTCGATCGTTTTTCTTCAGCAAAATTTAAGGTTTTATTAAAAAAAAGAAAACCTACATCTTTTCTGATGTAGGTTTAATTCGAAATCAACAGCGACAGAAGGTGATATCCCCGCCATTAAGCCCGATGACCGAACGGATATGAAGACGAGATCGTAACCGGCAGCTTGCCGTGCGCCTCCTGACGGCCAAGCAAAACATTGGCCAATGCCGACATCGTAGCCGGGCGATTCTCGTAGCAGCACAGATACGTCGGTGCTTGCGGGAATTGATTCAGATCATATGGATTCCGTGTGGAGACGACGATAACCCGTTTGTCGGAATCGTGCAGCAAACCTTCCACAATATCAACTTGCCCTTGATGAAGCATGGATACGGCATTATACGTCAGCACGATGACCTGGCTATATTCAGCTGCCTTCGCCAATGTATCCCGCACCTCTTCCGCGTCCGGATACGTGCCGATGCGCAGCTCCGTCACTTGCTTGACGTGCGGCTGGAGCGCTGACGCCAACGTAAAGGTTTGGGTGATCGGTTCATCGACCTCCGTGCGCTGACGAACTTCAGGCCAGATAACGAGTGTGGCCTCTTCCGGATCTATCGGCAAGCTTTGCTTGTCATCCTTCACTAACGTAATGCTATCGGCACAAATACGTTCAACGACAGCCTTCGATTCCGGCGTTCCGAACAAGGTAGCGAATTCCGGCGTTACGTCCGCAAGCCGCTCTATGTGGCGCTTCTCCTTCAGGGCGAGCAAACGATGTACGGATTCGTCGATTTGGGACTCGGAGATTCGACCGGTGCGGACCGCTTCGATCAAGGCCTCGATTGCTGCAACCTGTTCTGTAAACGTATGGCTAATCAGCACCAGGTCCGCTCCAGCCTCGACCGCCATAACGGCTCCTTCGGCGATTCCGAACTCCTTCGAGATGGCATGCATCTCGAGGCAGTCGGTTACAATGACTCCATCAAACCCTAGACGCTGACGCAACAATTGGGTCAACACTTTCCGGGAAAGTGTAGCCGGAATGCCATCAGGCTCGAACGCAGGGAACGTGACATGCGCGGTCATGATGCAGTCCACGCCTTCTTTAATTGCACGGATGAACGGTGCCAGCTCGATCGACATGAGACGTTCTTCGCTATGCGGCACAGCCGCGAGGCCGTGATGGGAATCGACCGCCGTATCGCCATGACCCGGGAAATGCTTCGCCGTCGCGGCGACATTGGCATCCTGCAGCCCGCGAATTTGCGCTGCTCCGAGCTCCGCGACGACGTCAGGACGCTCTCCGTAGGAACGGACGCCAATGACTGGATTTTTCGCATTGTTGTTGACATCCACGCTTGGCGCGAAGTTCATATTAATACCCATGCGAAGCAGCTCTTCTCCGCAGATCTTCGCGGCATCATAGGCATGCTCTGCACTGCGGGTCGCACCGATGGCCATATTGCCGGGAATGAGCGTAATGTCGTCCCAATCAATACGCGCTACCATGCCGCCTTCCTGGTCAATGCAAATAAAGAGCGGAATATCCGACTGTTCTTGGGAAATCAGCTGCAGCTCACGCGACAGTCGGCATACTTGCTCCGAATTTACTACGTTGCGGCGAAAATAAATAATACCGCCCACCTCATATTTTTCCAAAAGCGTGCGAATTTCCGTATTTACAGCCGGAGTTTGGAAGCCGCACATCACCATTTGGCCAATCTTCTGTTCCAACGTTAATTGACGTTTACTCATGCCACTCATCCCATCCTCTATATTTAGTGTTAAAAAAGCCACTTATCGTGAATTCATTACTGATGTTAGTTTAATCGTTATCACTTTCAGCAGACGCGGTCTGCTCGCGAAATTCAGACGGAGTTATTCCCGTATACTTCTGGAACACCTTCGAGAAGTAGCGGCGTTCTGAATATCCGACCGTAGCACCGATATGAGTTATGCTCTTATCCGTCATGCGCAGCATGGACTTCGCCAGCTTGATCCGCTGCTTCGTCACGTATTCCACGAACGTTTCGCCGAAGTGAGTTTTGAATAACAAGCTGAAATAACTGCAGCTAATACCGAGATAGTCAGAGATTTCATCGATTCCGATATCCGAACTCAGATTACGGTGAATGTAATCCTTCGCGGAAATCATAAGCAATTCGCTCGATTTCTTATTCATCGCGTGTTCTTTCGTATGGTTGATCAGCTGCGTAATGACATTGTTCAAATCTTTGACGCTAACGCTATGCTGCAGCCTGTTCCATATCGCTTCTTCTTCTTGGGAACTGACAAGCTCGAGTTCCCTCATCTCGCGCAGCAGATGAATGATGACATAATGAAGAAATTTCTCAACCCGCATCACGGATTGCTCTGGCATCAGCAGCAGGCCGGATTGAAGCGATTGCAAGCTCTTCTCCACCTTGCTCTTGTCGTTCTGCTTCATGCCCGATACGATATCTTCAACAAGCTGCCACTCAGAGACGGAAGCCGCTTGACGCGCATTGGAACCTTCGTCCACCTGCACCAGCTGTTCATCGTCGGGATAGAGCACCAAGGAACGCTGCAGCCGCTTATACGTATTGGCAAGACCGGCAAGCTGAATCGGGCCTTTGTCCCAAGCTAGGCTAACCGTTAGCTTGACATGCTCGCGCACCGCCCGTTGGAATAGGCATGCCCAGCGAGCCATGTCGTCTTGAGACACTTCACAGCATTCTTTGGAATATTGCATCAGGACGCACCATTCCCCTTCACGCATCTGCAGCACCGCATAGTCCAGCCATTCACCTGTTATTGCATCCTGCAAAACGTTGCGCACTGCAAAATTCCATAATTTGCGCTCGTTATCACTCCATGATACGGTATGCTGCACATATCCGTCCAGATCAATTAATAGCAACGCGTAGTCCATTTGATCCGCCTGCAGCCCGTCATCTGCGATCACGTAAGGGGGGGCTCCCGCCGAGAACCCCATTAAGACGTCGAACATCATCTTCTCGTAAGCAAGACTAATTACCTTGCCCCAGCGTCGCTCTGACCTGTTCTTCTCCTGTTGGCGCGAGCGCACCAGATCGGCAATCGTGCCTACGGCATGCTCCAATTCCTCATAATTAATCGGCTTCAATATGTAGTCCCGCACACCGTGCTGCAAGGCAATTCGTGCGTATTCGAATTCCTGATAGCCGGTGAGCATCATCACTTCGGCTTCGCTGCCCATTTTACGGATTTCCCGCAAAAATTCCATACCATCCATCACAGGCATGCGAATATCGCACAAAATAATGTCCGGATCACGCTGACGGACGATATCGAGCCCTTCCGCTCCATTGCGTGCCGTACCGACGATCTCCACCTTCATTTCTCCCCAGGGGATAACCATCTTCAAGTTATTTAAAATATGAATCTCATCATCGATTAATAACGCTTTCACACTCATTCCGCTTCACCCTGTTCATATTTCGGTATAATGCATCGGATTATCGTCCCCTTGCTCGGGGCCGAACAAATAAACAAGCCATATCTTAATCCGTATGTAATACGGATGCGGTCTGCCACACTGCGCACGCCAAGCCCTCTGCGCTCCGTATTGTAAGTCTGTTCCACAATCGGCAGCAGCGCCTTCTGTTCATCGGACTGCATATATTGGAACTTCTTCAGCTGTTCATTAGACATCCCTAATCCATTATCCTCAACATCGATAAAAATGCGTTCAGCGTCATCGTATGCGGAAATGCGTATCCAGCCTGTATGCGTAATTCCGTCGAACCCGTGCTGGATGCAGTTCTCCACCAGAGGCTGCAGCGTCAGCTTCAATATTTGATTATTCAAGATATCGTCCGGAACATCAATTTCAAAGTTAAATAAATCTTCAAAGCGGAATTTCTGGATTTCCAAATAGCTGCGCAAGTAAGCCAGCTCTTCCCGAATCGTAATCTCTTCCTTATCCTGAATGCTGGTCCGCAGTATGTTGCCGAGGCGGTACACCATTTGGCTTACTTTGCGTCCTTCGTTCTGAATAGCGAGCGCATTGATCGATTCAAGCGTATTAAAAATAAAATGCGGCTTAATCTGGGCCTCCAGCACGCGCATCTCCGCCATGTTCTTCTGCTTCTGTTCCTGCTTGACCTGGTCGATGAGCCCAGACACTCGCTCGGTCAACTGGTTGAACCCTTTAGCAAGAGCCGTCATCTCGTCGTTGCCCTTTTCCTCTACCCGAACGTTCAATTCTCCCGTTTCAACCCGGCGCATGAACCTAACGATCCGGTTGACCGAGTTGGTAATCCGGTTCATGAACAAGAGAAAGAACAGCAAGGCCGCCACGACGCAGGCAAACATAATAATCGCCACCCATATCCCGAAATCGACCATTTCTTTCGTCAGCATTTTCCACGATGTCACTGAGACGATATACCAATCGAAATCTTTCAATTTATAGGTGGATATTAGACTTTCCTGACCGTTAAAATCGGTTTTGTAGCTGTTGTATAGCGATGTGCTGTTAGCGATAGGCTCAATGACGGACTGCAAATTACTCAGCTTATGTTCATTGTCGCTCTCATACAATATGTTGCCATTGCGGTTCACAAGATAGAATAACGGGGAATTGGGGTTATCCCACTGGAACTTGTTAAATATCGAATCCAGCTCCCAATTCTTCACCTGTACGACGAGCACGCCCAGATTCCGCAAGGAGCTCATGCTCTTAATAACTCTTATCTGGGTGAAGCCGTCTTCATTGCCTGTAATCTCGGGGTATTCATTAGGCCCAATCCATAATGGGGCTCCTCTTCTCTTCAGTACGTTCTCGTAAATTTCATGCTGCTCAAATTGCTCGAATGGGAGCGCTTTAAATCCTTGCTTATCAAATATAGGCACGACTTGTTGCCAGTTCGAATCGCTGCGAGTGTTGTATAAATAGGCAAAGTTAATCGATGGATGATTGTATAGCAGCATGCGGAAATTTCGCTGATTGGCGTTCAGCTGCAAATAATCGGCTTTGGCTAAATTCTGCTCCCGAGGGTTGCGGGCCGATAGTGCGCCCTCAAACACGGAGCTGCCTATGCCGAGGTCGGTTACCCTGTCCATCTCCGAGAACAGGTAACTGACGCTCTTGCCTGTCGCTTTCAGCGAAAGTTCCGCTTGCTGGTTATATTTCTCTTCAAGCATTTGAAACGCGATCCAGAAGGTTAACGTGCCGAGCAGCAGGAGCGGAATGATAATGAGTGTGACAAATGCAGTCATGAGCTTAAATCGCAGGTTCATCCCATTTCACAGCTCCATCCGAGTAAATTAGCCTTTAACTCCGCCTGCCGTCAATCCTTCAATAATCTTCTCTTGCAGGATGGCGTATATGACCATGACCGGAACGACGCTGTATACAATTCCCGCCGACATTTGAGCGTAGTTGATATTGTAGGCGTCCCGAAATCCGACCATACCGACCGGAAGTGTCTTGAGCGAATCCTCCGACAAGAAATAGTTAGCTAGCAAGAACTCGTTCCAATTGCCCAGGAAATTAACGATGAATACAGTTACTAAGGCTGGAACCGTTAATGGCATTATAATTTTAACAAATATCGAATGGGCCCTCAACCCGTCCACGACAGCAGCTTCCTCAATCTCTGTTGGCAACGAACGCATGAAGGCGGTCAGGATGACGATCGTAAACGGTATCGAGTTAGCCGTATAGGGAACTAGCAGCGCCCAGTGCGTATCAAGAAAGTTAAACTGCCGCATCAGATTGTAGATAGGAAGCAGCAATGCGTTGCCCGGTATGAGAATACCGATCAGAATCAGCTGGAATAACCACGGGCTAAGCTTGTTGAACCTCATCCGCGTAATGGCAAAGGACGCCATCGATGCGATCAGAATCGTTGCGACCGAGGCGACAACGGCGATGTACAGACTGTTCAAAAAGTACGTGCTTATTTTGGCGTTGACCCAAGCATCCGCATAGTTGCTAAATTTGAATTCTGTCGGTAGCCCGAACGGATTGCTGGCAATTTCCACGTTGTTTGCTTTGACAGACGAGAACAAAACAAAAAGAAACGGGAATAGAATAACGGCGAGATAGGCAAGCAATACGACGTGATTCATGCTGCTTTTAATTTTTTTGACCATCAGTATTCGATCCTTTCCGTTCTTTTTGCGACCAACAGCTGATACAACACGGTAATAATAAGCGTAAAGATAAAGATGAGCACGGCGATGCTGTTGCCGAAGCCGTATTTAAAGCTCTTGATGGAATGCTTCAACATATAGGTCGCCATCACGTCCGTTGCCCCGGATGGTCCGCCCTTCGTCATGACGAGCACGATATCAGCCGCTTTCATCGCGCCGGCCACGGACAACATGATGACGACGGAAATGATCGGCATTATGAGCGGAACTGTAATTTTCCTAGCCCGCTGCCACCCCGTTGCCCCGTCGATCATGGCTGCTTCGTCCAATTCCTTGGGAATCGAGATAATCGCCGCTAGCACCATGACGATATAGAATCCCGTCCATTGCCATCCATTCGTGATTAATATCGATATCATTGCCCAACTGCGATCAGAAAGCCAGTAAATTTTGTCTATGCCGAACAATCCCAAGAAGTTGTTCATCAATCCAATGTCTGGCTCATAAATAAATCCCCACAAAATACCTATAACCGCTGTAGACATGACCGAAGGGGCAAATACTGCCGTTTTGTATAAGCCTTTGAGCTTCTTGACATTAGCGATAAGAAGTGAAAACAAAATAATGATTGGAACCTGGATAAACACGGAAAACAAAATAAACAAGCCGTTATTTTTAACCGCTATCCAGAAATTCGGGTCGTTCATCGCCCGTGAGTAGTTAGCCAAGCCCGTGAATTTCACGACGTTGGAAATGCCGTTCCAGCTCGTAAAGCTATAATAGGTGGCATTAATTACGGGATATATAAAAAACAAAGTAAACAAAAACATCGTCGGAAGCAAAAATAAAATATAAGTGACTGGATTTTTTAGCGCTTTGTTCATCTCGTACCTCCATACTCCAGATAGTAGGCATCATGTCTCTATTTAAATTCAGCACCACCCGGCCATTTGCGAGTGGTGCTGAATCGATTGAATCAGAGGCAACAGATTATTGAGCAGCGTCCGTTTCTTCATTGACTTGCTCTTGCACCTTTTGCATTGCTTCAAGCATCGCTTTTGGCTCTTTTACGCCTTCAATGACTTGTTGAATGCCGGTTCCAAGCTCTGTATTCACTTCGGCTTGCACCAGTGCGTCAAATGCAGGCCAAGTGTATTTCACTTCATTCATCCGCGCCAAAATTTCTTGCATCAACGGATGTTCGGCTACTTCTTTCATTTTGCTGTCTTCGATCTTCATCGAAGGAAGCATGCCGTCTTCTTTGAAAGATTGCAATTGAACATCTTCATTAAAGAAATTCTTAATGAACGATTTGATGGCTGCAAGCTTGCGCGGATCTTCCGCCGCTTTCGCAGAGAACGCATAACCGTTATTTGTATCCACCATGGAGCTTGTACCCTCGCCCTCTTTCAGAGGAGGCATCAGGAAAAATCCGAACTTGTCTTTTGTATCTGCTCCCGCCGTCTTCTCATCCGTCAATGCGGAGTAAGCCCAAGAGCCGTCGTACATCATAATAGCTTCGTCCGTGAGAAGCTGATTGCGCTGATTGTTGTATTCCAAGCCGAGCTCGCCCTTCTTGAAGTAGCCTTTCTTCACCCAATCCTGATGCTTCGTCACGGCTTCCACCATTCTAGGGTCATCCCATTTCGATTCGCCTGTTTTGAACCCGTTCGTAAATTCCGCTCCGGCATAATAAGCCCACAGGTTATTCGTCGTCATCAGCGGAACCCATGCATCCTTGGACGCTTGCGCAATCGGAACCTTGCCGTCCGCTTTGATTTTTTCGGCAATCTGCTCCATTTCAGCCAACGTCTTAGGCAGCTCTAACCCCTTCTCCGCGAAATACTTCTTGTTATAGAAGTAGCCTTCTATGGAGCCTCCTTTTGGCAACCCATAGATTTTCCCGTCGTGAGTCCATGGCGTCAATGAAACGAACTTGTCCTTGAGCCCCATCTCTTCCAGGATTGGCGTCAAATCGAGCACTAGTCCTTCTTTGGCAAATACTCCGACATCAGGGCTGCCGAATGCGTCGAAAATATCCGGTGGATTGCCCGCGGCCATTTCGCTTCTCAGTTTGTCCTTGCGATTCACTTCGCTCTCGACGCCGTCAAGCTTGATCGTCAGACCCGGATTTTCCGCTTCCGTGTTCTTCACGACAGCTTCCAAACGGCCGAAGCGATTTTTGTTGGAGTCCCCAATTTCAATGTGGCGCATCTTCATTTCGAACGGCTCAACCTTCTCCTCCGCCGGTTTATCGTTCCCTGCCTGCGGGCTTGTTGTTTCTTGTTTGCTGCTGCAGGCCGCCAGCACAGTGGATGCGATAAACAGAAGAGATAACAGCATGACCAGGCTCTTTTTCATATTTTGACCTCCCCATAAGTAATTGAATAATTACTACGCTTTAATTATAGAATGACTTCCAGCCCTTGGTAAGGACGACAAATTCATAATTAGGGGATAAAATTCTCCAATCGCCGAAGTGAATTGTGCACGTTGACAAAAAAGCCATCGTTCTTGCGTCCAGCAAGGCATTTTACACATTCGGCATGCTCTAATAAATTGTATGCAACCTCTCTCCTTGATGGCGGGTGCTCCAAAAACCGCTTTTGCCCACTATCCCAACTATTCAGAAAATGAGCACAATATCGAATATTCCAAGCCAGTACCGGGCCGTTCATTTCGCAATCTGAGTTAATGGGAGAATGGACAAAAGAGCATTTCGAGACAAGGTCGCGGGAACCCGTGAGACAGTTTTTAGATGAGCGCACAGAGCAGAAGCGGCGCAGTCTAGCGACCGCATCTCACAGAACGTAAGCATTCCTAAAAAAAGACGGCCTGCTCTGTCGCAGACCGTCCGTTGCAAATTGCTATTATTTCTTCTTCGTATTGAGGGACTCTTGGTGAATTTCCAGGAAGCGCGGTAAATTCATGCCTTCCAGCGTCTGGATATAGGTGTCCCAATCCTTGTCGAGATCCGCATCGCCAATGACGAAGCGGGCCATCATCTCATCAACATAATCGTTAATCGTCTTGGACAAGTCTGACAGTTCGGATGCCTGCTCGTCAGTGAAGAACAGCTGCGGCAGCGCCATGTCTGCGCTCGGTTTGTACGGATCGTAATTTTTCTTTGTTTCATTATATAGGATGACTTCAAGGCTCGTCTTGCCGTCATTCGGTACTGCCGAGCTGAGGCGAAGCTCGTTCGAGCGGTACGTCGGCGCCGTCTGCTCCCAATGGACGTTCTGGATCTGCCCGTATTCCTTCAGCTTCGTCCACTTGGCCGGCTTGCCGTTGATGCCGATCTCGCCTTCCGTCGCCTCGCGCCACTCCTCGCCCGGACGTCCGATCGTCGTGCGCAGCGATACTTCCTCGTCATAGAAGCCATCCGCCCAGCGGAACGCCACGTCTGGATGCTTGGAGTTTTTCGTAATAAGGTAGGCTCCAAGCGAATAGCCAAATGGATTATAAGCGGCATATTGTACACCGCTCGGACCTTTGAGTGCCGGAACAGTCACATAATCGAGCCAGCGTCCGCTCTCGCCAGCGATTTGTGTGAACACGCCCTGATGTCCGCCAAGCGCCGCTCCTAGAACGACGTCACCCGACGCTTCACCCAGCTTGAGCAGCTGATCGCTGTCCTGCGTGAACACCTGCGGATCGATAAGTCCCTCGCTATACAGCTTGTGCAAATATTTCAAGCCTTCGCGCCACTCCGGCTTATTGTAAGCAACCTCGACCTTGCCGTCCTGCACATACATATGAACGCGGGATTCGCTGAATGTCGAGTTGAAGACGAACGCATTCATAATAAATCCGTCGATGCTCGACAGCCATCCGCTTCCGCGTGGCGCACCGGATAGAACCACTTCATCCGCCTTGCCATTGCCGTTCGGATCCTTCTCCTTAAACGCTTTCAGGACGGTATAGAGCTCATCCGTCGTCGTCGGAACCTTCAAGCCGAGCTTATCAAGCCAAGGCTTGTATATCCACATCTTTTGTGCCATCGAGCAGTGGTAGCAATCGTTAATGCTTGGCAGCGCGTAGACGTTGCCGTCAGGAGCTGTAATCGCTGTTCCGAGCACTTCGTTATCGTCCAGAGCTTTCTTGAAATTGACGCTGTATTTATCGATAAAATCGTTCAAGGAAAGAAAGACGCCCTGCTTGCCGTAAATCATCTGCTGTGCCGGAGTGACGCCGAAAGACATGATGACGTCCGGATAATCTCCTGATGCGAGCATCAGATTCAGCTTTTCGCTCGCTGATTGCTGCGGCACAACAATCCATTCGACGTGCACATTCGTCTTCTCTTCGTACCACTTCGTAAATTCATTCGTTTCGAAGTTCTCTACCAAAGAGTTGGAAGGCACCATGACCTTAAGCGTCACTTTCTCCTTCACAATCGGAAACGTGCCCTTCTCCGTTACAATCGACTCGGTGTCCGCACCATTCTTCTCAGCTGCCCCGTTGTCGCCCCCGCCTGAACAGGCCGAGAGCAGGATCACTGTCATCATCATGACACTCAACAAAAGCGCGCTCCATCGTTTCATCCGCATTCATACTCCCCCTATAAATGAATGGTTGTCCATTTTGTGTGATCATCCTTTAATCGAGCCAATCATGATTCCTTTGACAAAATACTTCTGCACGAACGGATAAGCAGCGAGCAACGGCGCGGAGGATACGACGATTAATGAATATTTCAACAGCTCGCGCAAGCCTTGCCGGGCGGCTGCCGTCTGCACGTCACCGAGTGTCTCCTGACTTACCTGGTTCTGTATCAAGATGTCTCGCAGCACAAGCTGCAGCGGAAACAGCTTCTCCTTTTTCAAGAAGATGAGCGCATTAAAGTATTGGTTCCACTGATCGACACCATAGAACAATGTAACAACGGCGATGATCGGTCCGGATAACGGAAGAACGATGCGCAGCAGGAACATGAAGTCATTGCATCCGTCCATCTGGGCGGATTCAAGCAGTTCCTTCGGAATGCTCGTTCGAAAATAAGTCATCATAATCATAACATTCCAGACAGACAACGCCGTCGGTATGACCATCGCCCAGATCGTATCCAGCATTCCGAGTTCTCGTACGAGCAGATACGACGGGATTAGCCCCCCGTTGAACATCATTGTGAATACGAACAGAAGCGTGAACGCGCGCCGACCTTTAAAGTCGCTGCGGGACAACGGATAGGCAGCGAGTATCGTGATGAATAAGCTCACGACCGTGCCGAGCGCAGTATAGATTATCGTGTTTTGCAACCCCGTCCATACCATGCGATGACGGAATACCGCTTGATATCCTTCCAGTGAGAAATCCACTGGCCACAGCCACACCTTGCCCGAAATAACGGCGCTGGACGAGCTGAACGAAGCGCTCAGCACATATAGGAGCGGATAGAGGACGATGATGAGAAACAAACCTAGCACGGCGTTGTTTACGATATGGAACAGGCGATCACCTTTGGCAGCGGATAACGTGTCCATGGTCTGCCTCCTTTCGCATCACCATAAGCTCTCCTGCCCCGTCTTGCGGGCGGTGTAGTTCACCGTTACGATAAGCACCAGCGAAATGGCCGACTTGAACAGTCCGATAGCCGTGGCGTAAGAAAAATTCATCGCTTGCGACAACAGGCCGATCTTGTACACGTACGTATCGATCACTTCGGATGTCTTCAGGTTGAGCGGGTTCTGCATCAAATAAATTTTTTCAAAACCGGTTTCAAGCAGTTGGCCCGTATTCAGAATGAGCAAAATCATAGCGATAGGCAAAATGGCCGGCATATCGATATGCCAAATCCGCTTTGTCCGTCCAGCGCCATCCAATACAGCCGCTTCATGAAGCGCAGGATCCACCGTTGAGAGCGCTGCCAAATAAATGATGCAGGAAAATCCGATATGCTGCCATATGCCCGACCATACATAAATGGACTTGAAATATTTCATTTCGCCCATAAAATGTACTGGATCGATTCCGAACAAGCCGAACAACTGATTGATCATCCCGGTGCGCGGATCCATAAATTGCAGCAGCAATCCGACGAGGACGACGGTCGAAATAAAGTGCGGCGCGTAGCTGACCATTTGCACCGTATTTTTGAACCAACGGATGCGGACTGCGTTCAGACTGAGCGCAAGCAGCACCGGAAGCGGCGTACTGATGACAAGCGAGTAAATGCTGATGAACAGCGTATTCTCCATGATGCGCCAGAAATCATACGAATTGAAAAATCGCACGAAATGCTTCATTCCGACCCAATCGCTCGCCCACAAGCCCTTAACGACGTTATAATCTTTAAATGCAATTTGCGCGCCGACCATCGGCCCGTATTTAAAGATAACGACGTACAGAAGCGGGATGAGGAATAAAACGTACAACTGCCAGGAACGCTTCATATAAGCGCCCAACGCGATGGATGCTTTGCGGTCGCCACTGACTTCTGTTTCGGAAAGCGAACGCACTGTTTCTTGCTGTCGTTTTTCAGACAAGGACACACCTCCTGTTCCTCAGAATTTGATCCACCTTTGATATTTGCTTCGGCACGATTTAATGATGGCGCTTACAATCGGCAGTGTTGCTCTGCTGAACGGAAGCGCTTACCGTGTTAATCGTGCCCCTATTGTATGACGTGGCCGAAACCCGAGGAAAGAAGCGATTTTCACAATTTATTCACTTTTTTGGATTGTGCATTATTCCCTTTTTATATGCTTAACATTTTTCGATATTCGCTAGCGCTCATGCCGTGTTTGCGCTTGAAAGCCCGGCTGAATGAGTTGAGTGAATTGTATCCGACCCGCTCTGCTATTGCCGTCACAGGCAGTCCTTGCTTAATCATCGTTTTGGCCGCTTCCAGTCGCAGTTCTTCCACATAATCAGAGAAATTGATGCCGCGCTGTTCTTTGAAGAAGGCAGAGACGTACGCCTCGGACACGTGCAATTCATCGGCCACCGCCGTCAGAGAAAGTGAAGAATCGGCATAGTTCGCATGGATATATGCTGTCATATCTTCGAACAGCGTCTCGTTCCTGCTCCGCTTGCGTTCATGAACGAGGCGGCACATATGAACGAACTCTTGCTCGATTGAGTGGAACAGCTTGTGAAGATCCGTTCCTTTCTTCATTAGCTTCTGCTGGAATACCGTGGTCTCGACCAGCATGGCCGCATCTACTGTCTGCGACAGCTTCATAGCTGTCGAATATAAATCCATAAGCAGCCATTGCTTCATCATGCAGGACAGGTGCTGCTTCTCCCAATTGTCTATGCGAGTCGTATGAAGCACCTGCAGCAGCTCTTCTTCATTGCCGCCGCGAACCGCATGGATGAGACGCAGCTCGACATCCGGACTGTACACGTACAAATCTTCACGTCCCGATTCTTGTTCATCCCACCATGTCCATGCCGACTCAGCATCTCGCTCGAATACCGACTGCAGTTGCTGAGCTTGCTCTAGCGAACGCGGCACATCGAGACGTCTCGACACCATTCCGCCAATCGTACAGATCGGAGTAACATGCGATTGCTTCAGCCGCTTGCACAGCTCGTGCAGCGTATGTTCAATCTCTTGCTTGAAGCGAGCAGCCTCATCCTCCCGCGCTGTCTGTCCCTCCGCATGCGTGTTATAGAAGAGCAGCGCGACTTGGTCCTGCTCGATATCGTGTACGTCACAAGGCACGCAGGCCATACCGAACGCTTCATCCATGACAACGAGCCGCTTCAGCTCCATCTCATGCAGGACGGATGTGCTCCAATCGTCTCCGTGCCAGCCAAGCTGCAGCAGCGCAACCGCGTATCGGGAGGCGTTCCGCTCCAGACCCGCATGCTCAAGCGAGGATTGCAGCTGCTGCTCCGTCGCATAGCCGCCGCGAAGCCATTTATCGAACACAGCCATGCGCGCATATTCCTGACGCTCAGTAAGCTTCTGATCGAGCGTCTTCGTCGTCTCCAGCATCTCAGCGAACGCGTCGCGTAAATAAGCGAATATATCCGATCGTTTGCCACGCAGCAGCATGCCCGGCTTCGCGAACGTGTGCACGTATGAGTAGAGCCGCTCCAGCGGACGGCTGTTCCGATGCGACAACCATAAGGCGAGCAGCACGATTACAGCTAATGATATTCCGACGAGCGTGAACGTTGTACGCTTGATGGCATACACGCTTTTCAGGACGTTGGCCGCTGGCTGCGCCGCAATATACGTCCAGCCGGTCTTCTCCGAAGTAATTTGCGAGACGAGCATATCCTGTCCATCCATGTCTGTGCGGTAATGCGAATTACTCATGGACATGGAGCGAGAGATCAACTTATTTATGGAATCCTCATTACCATTCCCGATTGAGCCGATCATTTCACCTTGCTGATCAATAATGCGAACTGTGCCGCCTTGCTTCACATCGATGCTATGCAGTATTTTCTCGATTTCTTTATGCGGAATAAGCGCAACGACGGCTCCTTGATAATATCCCGGGTAACCGAGCGACCGAACATACGTAACCATCTGCTCCTCCGTCTGCCTGTAGCGCACCGTCCTCATGCCGATAAAATCCTTCGAATGAAAGGTCTTTAGCATTTCCTGCTTCCATTGCTCAACATCCCAATCTTTATACCGCAGCACATCACCGTAATAGGCGTCGATAGATTCCACCCGATGGGGTGAAATGACGAGCGAGCTGTTCTGAAAGATAACGAAATAATCCATCAAAAAACGGTTGCTGACGCTGTAATCGTCAAGCGCGCTGCGGGTCGCCATCACTTTGTACGTATTCGTGCCGGCAAATGGCTCCGACACCACTTGAAAGCCTTTGATTTTCGGATGATCGGCCACCTGTTGCACGATCGACTCCACTTCAGCGAACCGCGTTTCGAGCAAGGTCTGCGCTTGATTCAATGCTTTATCGTTCCGTTCCAGCACTTCCCGCTCCAGCACATCAATCGTCTCCCGGTAAGCAATCCATCCCGCAGTTAGCGTTAACATTAAGAAGAGCAAATAGGGCAGCAAAAAACGGATCCACAGCCTCCCCATCAGCTTTTTCGTCCAGATAGAGCGGAGACGCTCCTTTATGGAACCGCTTGCACGAATGGTTTGTTCGGATGATTTCGGCATGCAATAGGCCCCCATTCGGTTTTTTTGTTACTACCATATCAGAAAAAAACACAGCTGAACATAATTATGTGACATTTTTTTTATTTCACCTTTGAAGCAAGCTCCAACAGAGAATATACAGTAAAATGTTCGAATTGGGCAGTAAAAAGGCATCCGTTGCTTTTTTACTGGACACAATCCAATGCATGCAGAAAGAACAACGCAAAAAGGGCACTACCTCTCTTGAGATAGTGCCCCGGCTCCTATTTTGTATAAGAGCAATCAATGCTGCGCCGTTTCCATGCGCCCCTGATCGATAAGTCGCTGTGCCCGTTCCACTTCTTCTGCTGTCGGTGAAGGCACGCCCTCGAGTGGATATTTCTCACCGAGATGCTCCCATTTGTATACGCCCATCTGGTGATATGGCAGGATGTCTACCTTCTCAACGCCTTGCAACGATCCGATGAAGCGTCCGAGTTCTAGCAAATCCTCTTCGGCATCATTAATCGTCGGCACAAACACATGGCGAATCCACATTTTCTTCCCGTGATCCGATAACCAACGCGCCGTTTCCAGCGTCCGCGTATTCGGAACACCGGTGAGGGACATATGCTTCTCGTTGTTGATATGCTTAATGTCGAGCAGCACGAGATCCGTCAAATCATACAGGTCCGCAAGCTTTGTGACATCATTAACACCGTTCGTATCGAGTGTTGTATGCAAATCCCAACGTTCCTTCACTAGCCGGAACAGTTCCTTGACGAATGGCCCTTGCAGCGTCGGTTCGCCGCCAGACACCGTCAAGCCCCCTCCAGAGCTGCGGTAATACGGCAAATAGGATTCGATTTCGGACAACGCTTCTTCTATCGTCATTTCTTTTCCGTCATTCAAACTCCATGTATCGCGATTATGGCAATATTGGCATTTTAACGCACAGCCTTGCATGAATAATATGAAGCGAATTCCTGGCCCATCCACCGTGCCGAACGTTTCTACAGAATGTATGCGTCCAATCATCGTATCACGGTCCTTTCTCTATTGCTTTCCACGAGGTCATTCATACATATCAACATATGTCTAGTGAAAAAGCAAGAGGGGGCGCCCTCCCGGAAAACACCGCAAGGTGCGTTGCTCGGGTATGGCTGCTCCCCCTCCTTCATTATTCACATATGTTGCTGTCTTAATTCGGTTACATCGAACCGTGGAATGTACGGTTAATGACATCCATTTGTTGTTCGCGAGTCAGCTTGATGAAGTTAACCGCATAACCGGACACGCGAATCGTCAGCTGTGGATAGTTCTCTGGATGTTCCATCGCGTCGAGCAATTGCTCACGGTCGAATACGTTGACATTCAAGTGATGCGCTCCGCTGCCGAAGTATCCGTCCATCATCGACGTAAGATTGGATTTCCGAGCGTCAAGCTCTTTGCCCAATGCTTTCGGCACGATGGAGAAGGTGTTCGAAATGCCGTCCAAGCTATGCTCGTAAGGCAGCTTGGCTACCGAGCTCAGCGATGCGAGAGCGCCCTTCTTATCACGACCGTGCATTGGGTTCGCACCAGGTGCGAACGGTTCGCCGGCTTTGCGTCCGTCAGGCGTTGTACCTGTTTTCTTGCCATATACAACGTTCGACGTAATGGTCAGAACCGATTGTGTCGGCAATGCGCCACGGTATGCTTTATGTTTGCGAATCATATTCATGAACGATTCAACCAACTCAATTGCAATACCGTCTACACGGTCATCATTGTTGCCGTAGCAAGGGTAGTCGCCTTCAATTTCGAAGTCAACCGCGATGCCTTGCTCGTTGCGGATTGGTTTGACTTTTGCGAATTTAATGGCGCTCAAGGAGTCAGCCGCTACCGAGAGTCCTGCAATACCGCAAGCCATCGTGCGCAGAATCTCACGGTCATGCAATGCCATTTCGATACGTTCATAGCTATATTTATCATGCATGTAGTGAATGATGTTGAGCGTGTTCATGTACAGCTTCGCAAGCCAATCCATCATTTGCTTGAAACGTTTCACGACTTCGTCGTAATCAAGCACTTCGCTCGTAATCGCTGGCAGTTCTGGTCCGACTTGAGCGCCGGATTTTTCGTCTTTACCGCCGTTGATAGCGTACAGCAAGCATTTTGCCAAGTTGGCGCGAGCACCAAAGAACTGCATTTGCTTACCGATGCGCATTGCGGATACGCAGCAAGCGATACCGTAGTCATCACCGTAGAACGGACGCATCAGGTCATCATTCTCATATTGAATGGAGCTTGTTTCAATCGAAACCTTCGAGCAATATTTTTTGAACGATTCAGGCAGTTTCGTGGACCACAGTACCGTCAAGTTTGGCTCTGGAGCTGGTCCCAAGTTATATAAGGTGTGCAGGAAACGGAAGCTGTTCTTCGTGACGCGAGTCGTTCCGTCCATTCCCATACCACCGATTGATTCTGTAACCCAAGTAGGGTCACCACTGAACAATTCATTGTAGTCTGGTGTGCGCAAAAACTTAACGATACGCAGCTTCATGACGAAATGGTCAACCAACTCTTGCGCTTCTTGTTCTGTCAAGTTGCCTTCTTTCAAGTCACGTTCAATGTAAATATCCAAGAAGGAAGATACGCGACCAAGGGACATTGCCGCACCGTTCTGTTCTTTAACGGCTGCCAAGTAGCCAAAGTATACCCATTGGAACGCTTCTTGCGCGTTCACGGCTGGCTTGGAAATGTCGAAGCCATGCATTTCTGCCAGTTGCTTCAATTCGCCGAGTGCGCGAATTTGTTCAGAGATTTCTTCGCGGTCGCGAATGGTATCAGCATCCATTGCGTCCACTTCAAGGTTTTTCAAATCTTGCTTCTTCTGTTGAACTAAATAGTCAATACCGTACAATGCGATTCGGCGATAATCGCCGATGATGCGGCCGCGACCGTAAGCATCCGGCAAGCCCGTGATGATTCCAGCTTTGCGTGCTGCGCGCATTTCGGAAGTATATGCATCAAATACGCCTTGGTTATGCGTTTTGCGAATGTCTGTAAACATTTTAACAATTTCATCCGGCATTTTGAAGCCGTATGCTTCACAAGCGTCAATCATCATGCGAATGCCGCCGAATGGTTGAATGGAACGGCGGAACGGAGCATCTGTCTGAACGCCGACCACTTTTTCTTTATCTTTATCCAAGTAGCCCGGTTGGTGCGATGTGATCGTCGAAGGAGTGTTTACATCGACATCCCATACGCCGCCGCGGTCGCGCTCTTCTTTAGTCAGACGGCTTACAACTTCCCACAGGTCCTTCGTGTTCTGAGTCGGGCCCGCGAGGAACGCCTCGTCTCCATGATAAGGCAAAATGTTGTCATCAAGGAAGTTAGGCACATCTACGTGTCTTTGCCATTTTCCCATTTTGAACCCACGCCATGGATCCATTGTTTTTACTTCAGTCATGTTCTTTTCAATCACCGACATCGTAATCCCTCCATACATTTGATTATCTGTATGTGCTGTAAACAATCCAGAACGCTCACACCTAGCAATATCATGTATATACCCATTCATTGTAATGCCTAATCTTACATTTTGTGACGTTTTTCACTTTAGAAGCTGCAATTATTTTTCTTTCGCTTTTTACTTCTCCAGCGAAGCGTCACTTCCTGCTAAGTGCGGCTGACAAAGAAAGAAATAATATGCTTCATTTTTGTCTTCCCTTGCTGTGATTTAATTGTACCTCTTTTCACGTACAGTTAATGTGATTTATATCACAATATAGTTGTCCTCCATGAATTTAATCACATTTTATTGTTCAATTTTAGTTGAAAACAATGTCCGTGTTTTCATAATGACAGACAATAGCAGCGAAGAGGGCTGGACTCTTCGCTGCTGTATAAAGGAAAGGTGGATTAGGCTGTCATGCTTTCAGTTACTGCCTTCTTACTCGAACCGTCCGTAGAAGGCGTTGCGGTACACTTCCGCCAATTCCGTCACGAGCGGCAGCTTCGGATTCGCTGTCGTACATTGGTCTTCGAACGCGCGGTCTGCCAAGTAGTCTACGCGGGATTCGAAATCCTTCGCGTCGAAGCCGATGGCTTGGAACGATTCCGGAATGCCGAGCTCGCGGTTCATGTCGCGAATCGCCTTGATAAGGCTGTTCACGCCCTCTTCCGTCGTGCGGGCAGGCAATCCCAAGATGCGTGCGATTTCCGCGTAGCGCTCATCCGCCACGAAGTGGTCATATTTCGGGAACGAAGCGAACTTCGTCGGCTTTTTCGCATTGTAGCGAATGACGTGCGGCAGCAGAATGGCATTCGTGCGGCCGTGTGCCGTATGATATTGCGCGCCCCATTTGTGCGCCAAGCTATGGTTGATGCCGAGGAAGGCATTCGCGAACGCCATACCGGCAAGTGTCGAAGCGTTGTGCATTTTTTCGCGCGCCTTCGGACATGCTTCATGATGAGATTTCACTAGATTCGCGAATACGAGCTGGATAGCTTTAATCGCCAAGCCATCGGTGTAATCGCTCGCCATAACGGACACGTACGCCTCAATCGCATGCGTAAGCACGTCCATACCGGTGTCGGCTACCGCAGTTTTCGGCAAGCTGTATACGAATTCCGGATCCACGATGGCTACGTCCGGCGTTAATTCATAGTCAGCCAGCGGATACTTTGTGTTTCCTTTTTCTTTATCCGTAATAACGGTGAACGAAGTCACTTCCGAACCCGTACCGGACGTGGTTGGAATGGCCACGAATTTCGCCTTTTTGCCGAGTCGCGGATATTTATAAGTCCGCTTGCGGATATCAAGGAACTTCTGCTTCAGGTTGTCGAATTCCGTATCCGGATATTCATAGAACAGCCACATGCCCTTCGCTGCGTCCATTGGCGATCCGCCGCCAAGTGCGATAATACAGTCTGGCTGGAAGCTCTGCATCATTTCCGTACCGCGTTCAACCGTCTTGGTGGACGGATCCGGCTCTACATCGGAGAACACTTCGATAACGACCGGATTGCGGCGTTGACGCAAGTAGTATTCCAATTTTTCCACATAGCCGAGCTTCACCATCATCGGGTCGGTAACAATCATGACGCGGCTGATGTCCGGCATTTTCGCCAAGTATTGGGTTGCCCCTTTTTCAAAGTAGATTTTGTTTGGCACTTTAAACCACTGCATATTCACTGTACGCTTCGCCACCCGTTTAATATTGAGCAAGTTCACCGCCGTTACGTTCGAGGACGTCGAGTTGCGGCCGTAAGAACCGCAGCCGAGCGTCAGGGACGGAATGTTCGTGTTATACAGGTCCCCGATGGCGCCATGCGTGGATGGCGAGTTGACGAGAATGCGCCCGGTTTGCAAGCGGTCCGAGAACTTCGCAATAACGTCGTCATCGTTCGTGTGGACGACCGAAGAGTGGCCCATGCCGCCGAATTCAACGATTTCTGCAGCGCGGTCGATACCTTCCTGCGCCGTTTTCACCTTATAGCAGGCAAGCACGGGACTCAATTTCTCTGCGGACAGCGGATATTTCGGTCCGACACCTTCCAGCTCGGCCACGAGAATCTTCGTGTTGTCCGGCACATTGATGCCCGCCATCTCGGCAATCTTCGTCGCCGGCTGGCCGACAATTACTGGATTGACTGCACACGTTTCGGCTTTCATGGCACTACCCTGCAGCTTGCCGATTTCCTCTTTGCTCAGGAAGTAGCAGCCTTGGGACTGCATCAGCTTCTTCGTCTGATTGAAAATTGGCTCTTCAATGATAACCGCCTGCTCGGAAGCGCAAATCATCCCGTTGTCGAATGTTTTGGACAGAATCAGGTCAGTTACTGCTTGGTTCAGGTCTGCCGTCTTTTCAATGAAGCAAGGCACATTGCCGGGACCAACGCCAAGCGCCGGTTTGCCGCAGCTGTATGCGGAACGAACCATGCCCGCGCCGCCTGTTGCCAGGATGAGCGCTACCTCCGGGTGGTTCATGAGCGTGTTCGTCGCTTCCATCGACGGGAACTCGATCCATTGGATGCAATGTTCCGGTGCGCCATATTTCACAGCTGCATCATGCAAAATGCGAGCCGCTTCCGCGCTGCATTTCTGTGCCGAAGGGTGAAACCCGAAAATAATCGGGTTGCGCGTCTTAATCGAGATGAGCGCTTTGAACATCGTCGTCGATGTCGGATTCGTTACTGGCGTAATCCCCATCACGATACCGACTGGTTCGGCTATCTTCATGTAGGCGCCATTCGGATTGTCTTCAATCACGCCTACTGTTTTTTCATATTTAATGTGGTTAAAAATATACTCCGTAGCAAAGATGTTCTTCGTAATTTTGTCCTCGTATACGCCGCGGCCCGTTTCCTCCACAGCCATTTTCGCGAGATGCATATGTTTGTCTAAGCCTGCCAACGCCATTTGTTGAACCACTTTGTCGATTTGCTCCTGATCCATATCCATGAATGCTTCCTGCGCCTTCTTCGCGCGGTCAATCAGTTGCTGGATGTGCTTCTCGACATTTGCGGTTTGCTCTGTCTTTTTCTCTGTAGCTTTCACTTCTGGTTTCGTTGCCATTCTCTCCGCCTCCATTCAAGGACTAAGTGTGAACCTTAGACTTGGTTTCTCTCTTCATGTCTGTGTTTGGTCTGTTACGGCCTTATCCGAGGTTCATTTGCTTAACATTTATTGTGAATCATTTCACATATTCATTGTAACCGATGGTTTTAATTCGGTATGTGATCTACATCACAACGTAAACTTCTTTATGTTTTCTTTTTTCTTCTTATATTATATGATGATGATCACGGCATTTTCGCAAAAATGTAACTAATTTTTAACCTAATTAAATTGACATCTTTCGTTGGAACCTCCATGATAGTATTATCGTATAAAATAGTGAAACTTGTCACATGGAATACCTTGGGTCATAATAACTAAAAATTGAAATAGACAAATTGGAGGAGAATGGAGTGACTAACATCATGGAACGATTTCAAGAGCCTTGTAACACATCGTGCTTCTCGGACCAAAATGTGGAGCGTTTAATCAGTGTAGCCAAAGACCGCACTTATCCAGATAGCTCTCACCTGTTCTGGGAAGGCGACGTCTCCGACAAGCTGTTCCTGCTGAAGAGCGGCCGTATTAAGATTACGAAATCGACGGATGAAGGGAAAGAGCTAATTCTATACATGTATCAAGCTGGCGACTTGGTCGGTCAGGTAGATCCGTTTCATAGCACGAAGCACAACTTCACGGCCGAAGTGGTCGAGGAAGCCGATGTCTGGCTAATCGAACAGAAGGATATTGAAATTCTGATATGCCAGCACTGTGATTTTTCCATTGATTTCATGAAATGGATGGGTATCCACCATCGTCTAACCCAGACGAAATTTCGCGACCTAATGATGTACGGCAAGCCGGGAGCGTTGTGCTCAACCTTGATCCGCCTCTCCAATACGTATGGCGAAGAGCTGGAAGACGGCGGCATTCTCATCAACAAGAAGATTACACATACCGACCTGTCCAACATGATCGGAGCTACCCGCGAGAGTGTCAACCGCATGCTCAGCGACCTTCGCAAAAAAGGAGTAGTCGAGTACGAGAACGGCATGATCGTCATTCGCGAGCTCGAGCATTTACAGGAGATTTGCCACTGTGAGATGTGTCCGAAGGAGATATGCCGCATTTAATGGGCCACAGTTATAAGTTCTGTATCCTTAGAAATGAAGAAGAGGGGCGTCAGCCCCCTCTTCTTTGATTTACCGATAACATTATGTGTGTGTCACAAAAATACAATCGTCGTTAGGCAGTAATGCGGAACACATGAGCAATAGGAGCTTTATCCCCGAGCGCAGATAACGGGAGAGTAATCGATACTCCATCCTCTACACGGTTGAATTCCAGCATCTCATTTGTACCGACCAATTCCACTTTACCTACAGTGTCAGTGTACGGAATGAATACGTTTTCCTTAACAGGCGTATTGTCTGATGGGTACAAGTACGAGCAATATACCGTATCCCCTTTGCGGGTGAACGCACACTGCTTCGTGAAATACGGCGCACAAATTCTAGTGCCATAAACAGCCTCGCCGTAAGTCTTCATCCACGCGCCCATTTCCTTCATCCGGACAATAGCCCCTTCCGGCAGCCGTCCATCCGGCTGTGGACCGACGTTCAACGCGAGGTTTCCGCCTTTCGCCACGACTTCGAGCAAAATGTGCACGAGCTGCCGTGTCGGCTTATACTTATCTTCATATCTGAAGGAGAACGACGTGCCCATCGTAATGCAGCTTTCCCACGGAACATCCATCGGTCCTTCAGGGATCGTTTGCTCCGGCGTGATGATATTCTCGTACGGTCCGCCTACCGTCCGGTCGGCTGAAAGGAGCCACGGCTGTTGCTCGCGCGCACGATCGACGACTTCACCGAGGCGGATATCTTGCCATACTCTGCTACCTTCTCTCACCCATCCAGCATCCAGCCAGAGCACATCAATTCGACCGTATTTCGTCAATAATTCCATGATTTGCTCATGAGTGAATTGAACGAATTTTTCCCATAGCTCCGGATGCTCCTTAGGATTGTAAGACGGTCCGCGCCACGTCTTGTTTCCTCGTTCCATGTTAGGTGCCCAGTAAAATGGAGTGTGCCAATCCGCTTTGGAGAAATACGTTGCAATCGCCAATCCTTTGTCACGGAACGCATCGAACAGATGCTTGCAAATGTCAGCATATTTGTGCGAATGAAACGGCGTATCCGCTCCCGTACTCTTGTAATCAGTCGTTTTCGTATCCCACATACAGAACCCATCATGGTGTTTCGTCGTAAAAATCAAATATTTGAATCCGCCTTCCGCCGCCAAGTCGGCCCATACGTCCGGTTGGAAACGGACCGGATTGAACGTCTTGTTTAGATCGAAATATTGCTGCTTCAGCTCTTCGCCATCCACATCCCAATCGATTCCGTCCCGGGACCACTCTGCATCCTCGTCGCTAAGCGCCCAAGATTCCACTACACCCAATTGGGAATACGTTCCCCAGTGCATCATGAAGCCAAGCTTCTGGTCTTTGAACCATTCCAGACGCTCTTGCAATTGCGGGTCTTCCGGTTTCACCCATTCGTCTTTCGCACTGAAGTTGTGCACGCCTTGTTCGACTACTTGCTCTTCCTGTTGTGCATCGTCATGTTGTGTCGCTTCACTCATTTGCTTGTAACCTCCCATTATGGAACTGAACCAGCCGGTTCGAAATCAAAATGTTTCCGCTAACATGGTACATCCCTAGTAAACCAGATCAAGGAGGCCCGACGCAACATACAAATTTCTACCCCTTTACTTTTTTCACAAAATGCATATGTAAACCTAACATTTTCGGATCTGATCGATGAGAAAATGAAGTGCCGCCGTTCGCCACTGGCCCCGCTCCCCCCACACTTCCAGTTTACGGTATTATGTCACTTGCGCTTTAGCGCCACTCTCCCTCTGCGTCAGAAGACTGAAGCGTTTGTACCTTTGCGTCACATTTTCCTCTCACTCAGATTACTTTGCCGTTTGCGCTTTAGCGCCACTCTATCCTTACGTCAGAAGACTGCAGCGTTCGTATTTCAGTGTCATATTCCCCCCACTAAAATCATTTCAGAACACTTGCCGTTTGCGCTTTAGCGCCACTCTACCCTTACGTCAGAAGACTGCAGCGTTCGTATTTCAGTGTCATATTTCCCTCCACTAAGATCATTTCAGAACACTTGCCGTTTGGGCTTTAGCGCCACTCTACCCTACGCTCAGGCTTACATGCGTTTCTGAATTGATGTATGGGGAAAAGCTATTATGTCACGGTACGCATCACTCTCATTTCCAACATCGTCTTGGTGTCGAAAGTTAATAACACTATCCAAATCCAGGTCGCGAACCTACACGTTACTTTTCGCCTCTGAGTCGCGGGGAGAGTGGTGCTATGCACTATAAGCTCTTATGCAGTATCGTCTTCTTCCTGTGTCATTCCCCGTTCTGATAGGTGCGCGGTTGCATATCAGAATCGTTATAAATAAAGCCCAGAGCAAGAGACTTCTCGCTCCGGACTTATAGATTTTCAGGATTAAGGATTAAGGTTTAAGGTTTAAGGTTTAAGGTTTAAGGTTTAAGGTTTAAATGATTATAGGTTAGCTTATTAACTTATCCGCTATTGGGTTCTAAGCTGCTTTACTTTTTCACTTATTTGCTGCTTAGGTTCTAGGATTTGCTGCGAGCGCTTCTGACCGGGCTGATGAACCAGTAGGCCATTCCGACGAAAACGGCCCCACCGACAATATTGCCGAGTGTGACGGGCACCATGTTGTGCAGCCAGCCCGCCAGCGTAATCGTGTCCGGATGCTGCGGCAAGAGCAGCGCCACGGTCATGAGCGACATGTTGGCTACACTATGTTCGAACCCGATGGCGATGAATGCGTACAGCATCCACCAGATGAGCAGCAGCTTTGCGACGTCTTCCTTTGCACGCATTGATGTCCAAATGGCCAGGCAGACGAGCCAGTTACATAAAATTCCGCGAAAAAACAACTCCGTCACCGGCATGCTCATCTTGTTCGCCGTCGCTGCGAACAGCAAATGTTCTGGCGGAATGCCGCCGAACACGCCTGAAGTTCTAATGAGCAAGCTGAACAGAACCGCTCCGAGCACATTGCCGGTAAAGACGATACCCCAGTTTTTCAACGTTTGCATCCATGGTGTTTTGCCGGATAAGCTGCTTACTGTAAACAGCATGTTATTGCCGGTGAACAACTCTGACCCCGCAAAGATGATGAGTGTGAGCGCGATTCCGAACGACATGCCCATCACCATCGGAACGGCGGGCGATCCTGCTGCTTTAAAGTTGCCGCCCACTGTGAAAATGAGCACGATTCCAAATCCGACATACGCCCCTGCAAGCATTGCAGCCACCACATACCGGAGCAACCCGCTGGACATCAGCTTCTTTTTTGCTTCGACTGTTTCATTGATTTTTTCCAATGTCGGTGTATACATGGGTTTCTCTCCCTTCGAGCGTGTGTGCCGAAACGCAACGCTTAACGGTTCACATCACAGCGATATAAACCGAATCCTCTTCAACCCGCACCGCGAAAGTGCGCGCCTGCCCTGTATCGGGCGCTTGGACGCACCCGTCGCGCAGATCGATTTTCCAATCGTGCAGCGGATCGTACAAATAATGGCCAGACACGATCCCCTCGCTCAACGGTCCGCCTTTCGGATGCGGACTGCGGTTCTCAATTGCATATACGCCCTCCGTCGTGCGGAATACGGCTACCTCTACACCGTTGATTAATATGACACGCCCTACTCTGGGCATGAAGTCATCCTGCTTGCCTACGGCAACCCATGCCGCTTCCCTATTTATTGCCATATGCCAACGCTCCCTTCACCACTTTAACTCCGTTATTGTTGAAACACGACTTTACCGAACATCTTGTCGCGCAGCCCTTTATCGCCGATAACTTGCTGCCACGGTTCCTCTGAACGCGACGATAATGCCTCATCCATCCGTGCCACCAGTTGTTTGCGCCCCTCCGCGTCTTCGACCGTCGTCTTGTGGATGTGTTCCAATCCGATTCGTTCCACCCAGTCCGAAGTGCGCTCCAAGTAATTTGCCGTTTCGCGATAGTGTTGAAGGACTGCGGCTGTAATTTCAATTAGCTCTTCATCTGTCTTCACCTTGCAGAGCAAGTCAGCCAGACGCGCCTTAATGCCGCCGTTGCCGCCGATATAAATTTCCCATCCGCCGTCGTTACCGACGATGCCGATATCCTTCGTGCACGATTCAGCACAGTTGCGCGGGCAGCCGTTAACAGCGAACTTTACTTTAGCAGGATAGTCAATGCGCTCGAACTTGCGTTCCAAGAGTGCGCCCATTCCCATCGAATCCTGCGTGCCGAAGCGGCAATAAGTCGCGCCAACGCAAGTCTTGACGGTGCGCAGCGACTTGGCATAGGCATACCCGGAAGGCATATCCAGCTCCTCCCATACACTGGGTAAATCCTCCTTCTTCACGCCGACGATATCGATCCGTTGTCCGCCAGTCATTTTCACAAGCGGCACATTGTATTTTAAGGATACGTCTGCTATCTTCTTCAATTCCGCAGGTGTCGTCATACCGCCGTACATGCGCGGAACGACTGTATAGGTGCCGTCCTTCTGAATGTTCGCGTTCATGCGCTCGTTGACAAAGCGCGATTCTTTCTCGTCCTGATACGTCTGCGGCCAAATCATGCCCAAGTAATAGTTCAGTGCCGGGCGGCACTTCGAGCAGCCTTCCTCCTGCTTCCAGTCGAGCACGTTCATGATCTCTTTCGTCGCGCGGAGCCCCTTCTCGCGAATAGCCGCTACAATCTCGTCGCGCGACATCGTCGTGCAGCCGCATATCCCCTGCTTGCTCCCCCCAGCTTCAAAGCCGTCCCCGAGCACATGCTGCAGCAGTTGTTCTACTAAAGGCTTGCATCCGCCGCAAGAACGGGATGCGCCTGTGCAGGCTTTCACCTCGTCGAGCGTCGTTAAGCCCTGTTCCGTGATGGCGTCCACAATCATTTTTTTGGTGACGCCGTTGCAGCCGCATACGATATCATCGTCGGCAAAGTCGGCCGCCGCATTCGCTTTGGTGCCGCAGCAACCTCCTGTTCCGGTCAGTTCGTTGTAGAGCTCCTCCGTCATTTCCACGCCTTGCTTGACGAGCCGTTCCAATTTTGATGCGTCATCGATATTGCCAAAAAGCACCGCGCCAGCGATGACGTTGTCTTTTAAGACGATTTTTTTGTAGGTCCCTTTCCAAGCATCGTGGAACGTCACGCATACGCATTCCGGCGTCTCCAGGAACAAGCCTGTCGAGAACACGTCCACGCCGGACACCTTCAGCTTCGTTGAGCATACCGAGCCTTCATACGGCTTCGTCTCCACTCCAGCCAATCCCTTAGCCAACACCGCCCCTTGTTCGAACAACGGGGCGACGAGGCCATAGCACACACCGCGGTGCTCCGTGCATTCGCCTACGGCATATACGTCCGGTGCTGAGGTGCGCATATAATCGTCAACCACGATGCCGCGGTTGACGGTCAGTTCGCTGGCACGAGCAAGCTCCACGTTCGGGCGGATGCCGACGGCCATAACGACGAACTCCGCTTCCAGCTCGGTACCGTCGCTGAAGCGCAGTCCTTCGACTCGCTCTCCCCCGATCAGCTCGTGCGTCTGTTTGCCGAGCGCGAACTTAAGCCCTTGCCGCTCCAGTTCCGTCTGCAGCATCCGGGCGGCCTTCTCATCCAGCTGCCGTTCCATCAGGAAATCCGGCAAATGGACAACCGTTACGTCCATTCCAAGCTGTACGAGACCTTTCGCTGCCTCGAGACCTAGCAAGCCACCGCCAATGACGGCTGCTTTTTTGTACAGCTTCGCAGCCTCCATCATCCGGTCGCAGTCTTCTATGCTGCGGAATCCGATGACGCCTTGTTTATCCACTCCTGGAACCGGCAGGATGAACGGCGTCGAACCCGTGGCAATAATGACACGGTCATAACCGACTTCGTGCCCGTTGTCCATCACGACGACGCGGCGGGTCGTGTCCACCCTAGTCGCTGTCGTGCCCGTATGAAGGGTAATGCCCGCTTCGTCGTACCAAGCACGCGGGTTGATGACAATATCATCCATCGTCTTGCTGCCATCCAATACGTAGGACAGCATAATGCGGTTGTAATTTGGATGCGGCTCTTGACCGATGACAGTAATGTCGCAGCTGTCGGTCAGCTTCATCAATTGCTCCGCCGCGTTCATTCCCGCCATCCCATTTCCAATAACGACCAATTGCAGTTTCCGTTTCATGATTGGTTCCTCCTCCATCGCCCCGCATGATGTAAGCAAGCGGACTACAAACATGTACATGTTCTATTTTTCACATATTATACCGAAATGTGCCGTTCTTCCTCTATCCCTATCTAGCTGCATGTTCCCAATGAACTTCACAGTCATGATACGCTGATTACACCTGTATCTTACTGGAAATATATGAACCCGTAGTGTGATTACACTCACTCCGATTATGGCAATATTCACAAATTTAAAAATCTGCTATCAGCTTGTCACAATTTGTTCATCCAAATGGTCGGTTCATCAATATTCCGGATCATAGGGCTCAAAGGGTGCATGATTAATTTAAAAATAGGAATATCTTATAAAGACAAACTATGTGCCTTCAACTATAATGGGTTGTGAACAATTTGCTGACTGCAATGAATAAAGGAGCTATATAATATGAGTCTTTCTTATGTATGTCTGTATGATCCGAACATGCCCATATCTATGGATCCCCTTCGTTCGGACATTCTGCAAACGCTTACTGAAAAGTGGAATATTGTGCAAGCGGATCGTTTGTCCGAGACGCTAGATGGTCTTCAAGACGGAGTGTTCATCAATCTTCACGCCCCTTATTTCCCTAAGCATGCCTGGAAATCAATCTTGTCCTTCCTGCAACGGGGCGGGAATCTGTTAAGCATTGGCGGAGCGCCATTCCGCACTCCTGTCTATCAGGACGGCAACAGCTGGATTGCCGAACCGGAACAGACCGCATATCACCAGCAGCTGCAAATCCATGAATGCATGACTGTTAATGACGAACGCTTCTCCCGCTTTGTAGCGAACGAAGAACGTCCTCTCTTCGCCGATGCGGTCTTCGCATGGGAGAAAGAGCCAACGTGCAGCTTCGTGCTGTGGGTGACACGGAACGACGATTGCCCAGGAGAACATGGGTCGGCAGGATCGATGGATGCACACATTACTCCGCTCGTGACGGCTGTATCCAAGGATCAGCGTGAAATCGGCGCGCCTGTCGTCCTGCTCGAGAATACGAAGGGCACCTTCTCCGGATCACGCTGGCTGTTCGTAAATCAGCGTCTCTCAGAAGCTTTCTGGAATCTGTCTTCTATCAAGCAATTAACCGACTGGGCTGAATACTGCGCACAAGGTGTAAGCGAATGGTGGTTGAAGCCAAGCGTCGCTTGTTACGATCCGGGTGACAGACCGAAATTGACGCTGCAATCGCAATATTTGCCGCAAGCGAGACACGCTTACCGCAATGGAACCCCTTTGTTGAGAGGATGCGAGTATGCGGAAGACCGTCCCAACACGTGGCTGGGGGAATTGACGCTTCATGATGATAGCGGTAACCTTCTATGGGGGGAAAAGCTGGAGCTTGCTTGCGGCAGGGAGCTGGAAGTGATGTCCTTCCTTCCTGACATACGATTAGAGCCGGGGATGTACCGGGCAACTGCAAGCTTGCGCAGCAGCCTCGGAGAAGTGCGTCATCTCCATCAAGGGTTCTGGTGCCGGGATGAAGCGCTTCTGAGAAGCGGCTCCTTCTTAACGGTCAGCCGCGATTATTTCGAGCGCGACGGCGAACCGATGCCGATAGTCGGCATGACGTATATGTCCAGCGATGTCGCGCGCAAGTTCATTTTTCTGCCGAACGCAGCGGTATGGGATCGCGATATGGCGCAAATGAAGCGGGCCGGCATCAACATGATTCGAACTGGAATCTGGACGGCTTATCGTCATGTGATGTATGTGGACGGCCATCCGGCCGAGGATGTGCTGCGGGCGATCGACGCCTTCTTCCTGACGGCCAAAAGGCATGGCATTGAGGTCTGCTTCAACTTCTTCTCCTTCGCACCAGAACTGTGGGAAGGGTCCAATCCGTATCTTGATCCGCGCAGCGTGGAAGCGCAGAAACGATTCATCGGCGCCATTGTACAACGTCATCGTCATTCCACCCACGTGCATTGGGACTTGATTAACGAACCGTCCGTATTTGATCCGAAGCGCGTGTTCGCCGGACCGCGCAGCGCGAAGGATAAATACGAGATTGCGGCGTTCAGGGAATGGCTGAAGGAACGATATCAAGGCGATATTCGGCTGCTGCAGGAACGTTGGGCAATGACACCGGATCAGGTGCCGGGGTTCGGGGCTATCGTGCCTCCGGAGCCGCAAGACATTAATTTCAATTCACAGGATATGATACGGGAGAAAAAAGGAACACGCTGGTTAGACTATGCGCTGTTCTCGATGAACATGTTCAACCGTTGGGTCTACGCGATGCGGGACACGATCACGTCCTTTCAACCGCAGCAGTTGGTCTGCGTTGGACAGGATGAAGCGATCGCTTCCCAACGTCCAAGCACGTTCTTCTACGAAGGAGCGGTTGACTATACGTCCAATCACTCCTGGTGGATGTATGATCAGATCGTGTGGGACAGCGTATTTACGAAGACACCGTATAAGCCGAACATCATTCAAGAAACGGGCATCATGTACGCGCTGACCCCGGACGGCATGGCGATGCGCTCCGAAGAGCAGCTTCGCAACATACTGGAGCGCAAATACGCCTATGCATTCTCTACCGGCTGTGCCGGAGCCATTCAGTGGATTTGGAACACGAATTTCTATATGAACAACGTCAACGAATCCAATATCGGTGCGCTGCGGGCAGACGGTACGGAGAAGCCCGAAGCTGATGTATCCTACGATTTCGGCGCCTTCATGAAAGACACAGCTTCCCTGTTCAAAGAGCGGGAATTGGAGCCTGTCGTCGTTATCTATCCGGAATCTAACGATCTATCCAACCGCAGAATGGCAGTCGAAGCCACTTCGTCAGCCTCGCGTGTACTTGCCTATGAGCTTAAGTCACCGTTCCGCGCACTCGGTGAGCTTCATTTGGATGCGTTATACGCTCAGCCGGCACAGCTCATTATCGTTCCGTCCGCCCATCATTTGACGGATGATGCTCTTCATAAGCTGCTCAGCTTCATAGAACATACCGGCGCCACTCTGCTCGTCACCGGACCGGTCGGGCGCAACGAATATTGGCAGCCGACTTCGCGCTGGGACAGCCTCGTCGGCGAGCGGCAGCTGCATAACATTTTACGGGAAGAGTGCTTCCTGCTTGAGGGCGACTGCATTCCGTTATCCTATGGCGGCAAGAAGATTATGCAGGTCTATAAGGAAATCGATAGCACAGTTGGGACGCAAGCATGTCCGTCGCTCATCCGTCGTCAGATCGGCAAAGGGACATTATTATGGATCGGTTTGCCGGTGGAATGGAACGATCGCCCCGCTTCCATTGCCTCGCTGTATGATTATGCTATGAAGACGGCTGGAATCGGACAAGAGATGGAATGGGAAGAAGGACAAGACATTAGCGGCATTTACGGACGCCGTATATCCTTCGCCGCTGGCGATTTGTACATTTTCGTATCCGAATACAGCCAACCTGTTAACGTGCGCATCTCCCATCCGGTTCATAAACATTCCTACAGCTTTGAGCTTGAGAGTGAGCGAACTGTGATGTTTGCCACAGATGAGAAAGGTGACATCATCGCAGTCTATCGTCCGCACGAAGTAGATATTGACTCACATTCCGCATGTTAGTCTAACCATAACAATACAAGAAGCCCTTGAAATTCAGCTCGTCTTGCGACAATTCTGAATTCAGGGGCTTTTTCTTCATACATCATGGTTCGTCAGGGCGAAATAATCAATTCCACACGATCATCCGGTTCAAGAATCTGCTCCATCCCCTCACCCGGCTGCAACTGTTTGTCATTCACTTTAATGTTGACCGTTACGGAGCTGTCCAGCTTCTTCTTGCCGATGCTTGTCACTTCTGCTCCGTCTGAAGATAACTGAATTTGAGCAAATTCCCCAACAAGATCGCTGACTTTCATCTGTTCCTGCCATGACACAACGTAGGAATTTGTAATTTCAGGCACCGTCTTCCCCCCCTCAATTCGCAGCGTGAATCCGGGAGAAGGAACCGCATTCGTTTTTACATCATGTCGTTTCACAAATACGACGATCGAATCACTTGGCTGTACATGGCTCTCCATGGACTCGGGCTTCCGCAGTTCCTCATCGTTCAACAGAATGCCCCACCCCATCTTGGAGTCCAACGACACGTCCCCGACAGATGCGATCGTGATGTTATCTTCCGCTAATTTCACGGAGCCTGATTGCTTTAACGCTTCGGACACCGTCATTCCGGACTTCCACTCCAACGATATATGCTCAGATAAATTTGGTATATAGGATCCGCCATCAATTTTTATCGCAATTTTTGGTGTCGGAACTGGATTTTCTTCGGATATCATGTCATTTTGATCAGGTGCTTTAGAACACGCTGCGGTAAAAAGAAGCAGCAGCAACGCGATAAGCGTTCCTCTCCTCTGTACACGCCTAATGTAGTTGAGCGTCTGATTTATCATGCCTTCACTCACTTTCTTGCCCTCTATTTCAACTGCATACATCGGACTTCTAAGTCTATTATGCAGCAAAGAGAGTAAGAAATCGTATCAATCCCGTAACAAAAAATGTCCGTTTGTTCATTTATCGACAACATGGGCCGGCGATATGATGACATTTTTATAGAGGCTGTTCAATAAGCCCCCTTTTGAACATGCACTTATATGACAATTTCCTCCAATATTTTTTTCATGTACGTGCGCCGGGCAGCTAAAAAGTAAATCGTCTGCATCAGCACGAACATGCCGACCACGATGAGAGCGTACCACATCACGTTAGTCATCAACAGGTTGCTTAACGTCTTCATGGCGAATATCGTATGCATGCTGCCAACCAGGCAAGGAGCAAAGAAGATGAGACCGACCTGCACCGTCACGACGTGTCGGATCTCTTTAATCGACAACCCAATGCGCGTTAACGCCCTGAAATGAGCTTGATCATCCTGCAGCTCCGTAAACAATTTAAAGTAAATGACGCTTCCGCTAGCAATAAAGAATAGCAAGCTGATAAACATGCCGATGAATAGCGTCAACGATGTCGCATGCCTATAATCATTCCACATCTCTACACGGCTTGTAATCGAATAGCTTCCTTCTTTCGGCAAGTGGTCGCGAATTTTCTGTTCCAGCTTTATGGAGTTCTCCCAGTTGCTCCAATTGTACACTTGAATGGTGCGAGCCGTACGGGACGGAGCCGCTGCATACATCTGATCGATGACCGGATCTTCCACGACGATCAGGTTGTACCCGTAGTACCTCGGATCCAGAACCGTTTGCTGCAGGCGCTTCGTTACTTGCAGCATCATGCTATGCTCGGTGTCGTTAATGGTCGCCTTCATGGGACCTATATATTTCTTCTCGTTTACCGGTTCTTGCTTCATTTCATTTCCATACATCCCGTACCACGATTGATTGACGAGAATCGCTTCCTTCCCGGAGACGGACAATTGGTCTGTATGCAAAATGTCGGCCAAGCGGTTATAGTCGGATACGGAAATCATGCCGGTATAGTCGTCTTCAAATTGTTTCCCTTTGAGTCCAACCCGCACATGTCGTACCTCGGCATAATCCGTAACCTTGAACCCATCATCTGCCCCCCATCCCTTCACCAGCTCAGGAAGGAGTACAGGAATATCGTTTTTTGGTGTACCCAATGTAAATACAAAAGGATTACCATCAAGGGTTTTCTGCTTCATCCCCTGATCAATCGCATAAAAAGTCGCTGTTGCCGTCAAGATGACGGTGCACAATATCGAAACATTGAATAATACCCGCGCATTATCTTTCATTTTATACGCCGCTTGCGACACGTTAAGTAAATGCGTACGGCGGTAGTAGAAACTTTTATTTTTCTGCAAAAGCCTGATGATTGCGACACTCAGTTGCGTATATAAAAAATACGTGCCGAGCACCGTAAATCCGATCGTCGGCAGCGCCGTTGCGACAAACAGATCCATGTCCGTAACAAACGCCAATCCATAACCCAGCACTAAGGAGAACAGTGCCAAAATAACAAGCACCCATGAGAACTTTGGCGGCGTCTTCGGTTGCTTCTCCGAGTGTATTAAATCAATAATCTGCGTACGACCTACTTTTCTGAGAGAGAACAATGAAATCGCAGCAAACAATACCAAATAACCTACGACCGTCAGAATAATAGCTGACGAATCGATGTAGAACCGAATCGGAGATTCCACTCCAAGAATACGGGACATCGCCAGCAGGAACAGCTTGGCAGCTACAGTTCCGATTCCGATTCCGACGAGAATGGCTAGCGAAGAAATAATCATATTTTCATAAAAAACTAAGCGACGCAGTTGGGTCTTCGTCATTCCGAACAACGTAAGGAGTCCAAATTCCTTCTGTCTCGATTTCAAAAATGCCGAACTGGAGTACAGGGTGAAAAAGAACGAAAAAATGATAATCAAATATTCACAGGCCACCATCATTTTCTGCACTGAATCGCCGCCGCGAATATTTCCGTTCACAACATCGGGATGATAGATGAATGCGGCGTAGACGAAAAATATCATCACGGCAAAGGCACTGCTTAGGAAATAGGCACTGTATCGGTGCCAGCTTCCACGTATATTACTGGTAGCGAGCCGTCGGAACGTCATCGAAGTTCCCTCCTAACAAGCTTAACGAATCCAAGATATGCTGGAAGAAGGTCTGCCGGTTCGCTCCACGGCGAATTTCCGAGAACAAACGTCCATCTTTAATAAAAATGATTCGTTTGCAGAAGCTTGCGGCAAAGGCATCGTGCGTCACCATCAGAATGGTGCGGTTCGCATTTTCATTCAAGTCTTCTAATGCTATCATCACGTCTTTGGCAGACTTGGAATCCAAGTTGCCCGTCAATTCATCGGCCAGCAGCAGTGAGGGCTGGTGGATGACGGCTCGCGCGATCGCGGTGCGCTGCTTCTGTCCGCCCGATACTTCGTAAGTACGTTTGTCCAATATATGTTCGATACCAAGCCAATTTACGGTTTCTGCCAAACGACGTTCAATTTCTTTCGTATTCACTCCATCCAGCGCGAGCGGCAAGATGATGTTTTCCTTGATGCTTAGTGTGTCCAACAGGTTGAAATCTTGGAACACGAATCCAAGCTCACGGCGGCGAAAATGTGCCAATTTCCGATTGTTCAGCTTCGTTGGATCCGTCCCATTTATAAAAATATTGCCTGATGTCGGGCTGTCAATCGTTGCCAAAATATTAAGTAGGGTCGTCTTCCCGCTTCCGGAAGGACCCATAATTCCTACAAATTCACCTTCCTCCACTTGCAAGTTAATATCCTGCAGCGCAGTATAGGTCATCTTCCCTTTCGTTCCGTACACTTTCGATAATTGTTCCGCCTTTAATACAGCCATGAGCAGCTAACTCCTTTCCGTCCTGCCTATCCTATGCTTTGTCAGTATTCCATTCGATATGTTCTCAGTATACCCCCTTGGGAATCCCTTCCGACATCGAATAATCTTTCAATCCGATTTCCATCACTTACGAATTTGTAACCTTCAATAATAACAGCCCTTCTTCTGTATGAAGAAGGGCTGGATCTCTGGCTATGGCACATTTTTAAGATCGTTGAATCAAATCGTGGTGCAGTGCCGTCGTCGAGAACAGCAGCGTCACCGCAGTTCCTTCGTTAAGCTTGGAAGCGATGCTCACGTTATGTCCGAGGCGGGCGCAAACTTTTCCTACCAAATAAAGCCCCATACCGGTTGCATCCCCTTCTTTCCGGCCATTTTCACCCGTAAAGAAAGGTTCGAACACGCGCGGAATATCCTGCTCTGCAATGCCGACGCCTTCATCCTCCACCTGTAGACGAACGACTCCATTCGCTTCCTCCACAAGGAATTGAAGCGACTTATTGCCGGGCTTGTCCTTCGAATATTTAATGGCGTTGGTCACCAATTGAGTAAGGATGAAGGATAACCACTTCTCGTCACTTTCCACGATGACGTCACCTGGAGTTACCTTCGGGTAAATCTGATAGCGGATAAGCGCTTTTTTGTTCTGATTGATCACTTGTCGGATCACATTTTGCAAATGAAGGCCCGATACGTGCAAATCCAGCTCGAATTTGTCGAGTCGGGCGGTGTGCAGCATCATATCCAGCCCTCTTGTCAAGCGGTCGCCCTCTTCGCTTATGCTAGAGAGGAGTTGCTCCGTCTCTGTGCTCGTCAAATCATGTGAAGGCTGCTGGGTTAGCAGATGGATGACCGATAGCGGTGTTTTCATATGGTGAACCCATTGATTCGTAAAATGAACATGCTGTTCCCTATCCTGACGCAAAGAGAGCAGCTCGTTCATAAATGAACGGTACTGACGGGTCACCAATGAGTGCATCCGTTTCTGCTCTCTCGTTACAGGATGCTGCAAACATAGCGTGAAGTCGCTATCGCTCATGTTCGATTCTGCATTGTAAATCTCTTTATACCAGCGGCGCTGATTCGTATAGTCATACACTAAGCCCGCCATCATTACAATCGCTCCGAGAATGAAAATATAAACCAAACTCTCGCTGTTCACATATCGCTGCCCGATACCGAGATCCAGCCATACGACGACTAGAGACAACGCAATCGCAATCAAGCACGAACAAATGATAGTCAAGCGGTCCTTCACATATTGGAGAAAGGTCATGCCAGGTCTCATTGCTCCACCCACGATGCCAGCATGCGGTACCCTTGCCCCCGAACTGTCTCAATTGCTTTGTGTATCCCGATTTCCTCCATCTTCTTGCGCACTCTTGTCACGTTTACGGTCAGTGTATTGTCATCGACGAAGTCGACATCGTCCCATAACGTTTCAAGGAGCGTTTCTCTGGATACGATATGTCCAATTCGCTCCATCAAGCAGCCGACCAGGAGCGCTTCATTCTTAGTCAAGTCCACCCGTTCGCCCTGCCATTCCAACGTATTTTTTGAACGGTGCAGCACAAGCCCCTGAACAACCAATTCTTCTCCATTACCTCCGCCATTTGCCGCGTACTCGCCGTACGTGCGGCGCAGCACGCCTTTCACCTTAGCCAGGAGCACATCCAGATGGAACGGCTTCGTAATAAAATCGTCACCGCCATTCTCGATGGCCATCACCTGATCCATCTCGCCCGTGCGCGCAGACACAAAAATAATCGGCGCATTCGTTACATTGCGGAACTGCCGGCACCAATAAAACCCATCATATGCCGGAAGATGAATATCGAGCAGAATCAGGTCCGGATTTATCGTTAATAGCTCATCCTTCAACGCTTTGAATTGAGTAGCCCGTACGACGTTGTAGTCGTATTTCGCAAGGGAAGATTGTAAAATGGAAGCGATCTTGTCATCGTCCTCCACGATCATAATGGTGTACATACTAATTCCTCCAACCGTCAACAGTTTCGCTGCATACTTTCCTGTTTTAACATCATATCACAAAGAAATGTCCTTTATATAGATATGATTCAGTCAAATACATCTAACCGGAGCATCTTTTGTAGGCAAATGTTCCGGTCCTAAGGGCCGTTGTACGGGAGTACGGCATTCTAGAATATTGAAAAAAGTCCCTATCAAGGGACTCTTTCACTCGTCTTTGCATTTCTTAGAGGTGACAAGACCGCCATTCAGTTCGTGGTGTTGCCTCGGTCGTTGTGATTCGATAATGACACACGCTTGGAAGGAACAATAGTGGAAATGGCCGCTTTGTTGATCAGGTTCGATTTCAAATCCGTCTGCAACAAAATACTGTACGTATCAAAACAAGTAATCGTACCTTGCATGCGCACGCCATTTTTTGTAATTAGCGTCACCATCATTTTTTCTGACACCAATTGATTTAAAAAATGTTCTTGCACCTTAATTCTCACCATATTTACACATCCCTTTCTCTATATATTAGGATTCCATACCAGTTTAACATAGATTTTCCTAAATGTGCATCAAACATCGACGGCAAAGCAAAACGACCGACGTATCGTCGATCGTTCTACAGTGTTCCTATATGCTCCATCCCTAACGGGCGTCGGCTGGCCTAATCAATCTATCGCCAACACTATGATCAAATGTCACAGCACTAGACACCAGATGTCGGCAAGACAACATCAGCTTAGGCGGCGCCGTATCGCGGAAAGAGAATGTTGTTCTCCAAGTGAACATGTTCGAAGGTCATACCCTCCAATTCTTCCAACCGCGTATACGTAATCCGGTATGTCGTGCATGCGCCTTCCGGCAGCGTAAAGTCCTCGGTCAACATGCGTATTCGCTTCAGAAGCGTACCCGCTCCATCATGTTCCCCTTCAAGTTCTTGAATCGTGCGCGCGACCTCATCTCGTGTCACGGAAGCAGGCTCTTCCTCCGCTGCAAGAATAATTGAGAATGACAGGTCCTCTTCCTTGGCAATATGCTCTTCGAGCTCAGCTTTCAGTTGGTTGAACTTCTCAAGCAGTTCGATTAGATGAGGTTGATCTCCACCATGGACATGAGCTACACGGGCCACATTGGCTGCGATTTGCGGCAGCTGCTCGCGCAAATAACGATGGTGCTTATTCACGACATACTCGATTAATGAACGGGATGACATGTATTGCCAATCCATCGCCGTACCAGCGGTCGGCGCTTGAGCCTTCATTTCCGTTAGTTGGGCGACGATCGCCTCTGCCTGCAATCCTCGCTCGGCTGCCGCTTCAGCAATCGGACGATTCCCTCCGCAGCAGAAATCTATTTTTAAACGTTTGAACACATCGCTGGCCGCCGGATATTGCAATACCGCATCGCGTACGGTCATTTCGGTTGAAAACATAACGCTTCCACTCCTTTATCCTTCGCTCTTGCTTCATGCAACAGAGCTGAAATGGTATGATGACTTGTGAATCTGGATTCATCATACGACAGATAAAGTAACGGAAGCGTGATTACAGTCACTTCATTTTATACAATTTTACGACGGCTGGGCAGCTTGCTGGAACGTTACTAATACCCCGCCTTCTCCGGCGTACGTGCCGATGATCGGCCCCATATTGATGAACAATACTTGATCAAAGTGATATTTATCCATTAATTCCTTCAAGAACGCTTTGGCGCGCTCCTCACAGTTAGAGTGCGCAAGCGCCACCCAGTCTTTATCCACTTGATGCCATGCATCGCCGACTTTTTCGAGCAGACGGCGGAGCGTCTTCTGCGTTCCGCGAATCTTCTCCATGACTTCAATCGCGCCTTCTTCATTTGCTTCCATCAGAAGCTTTATATTTAACATGGAGGCAACCGTGCCCTTCAATCGGCTCAACCGACCGCCACGAATGACATTCTCCAACGTATCCAACGTAAAGTAAGTTCGGGTCTGATTCACGTAATTCATCATCTTGTTCATCAGGTCCTGCAGCCCTGCGCCTTCCTTGGCCAATTGAGCCGCACGCACGGCCAGCAACCCCAGTCCCAAAGAGGTCGTCTTCGTATCAATGACCTCGACTTGATTCGGATGACCTTCTTCCTCATACATTTCCTTTGCCATGACAGCATGATTGTAAGTGCTGCTCAAGCTGGAAGTTAAGGCTAAGACCAAAATATCATTCTCCGTGCCAAGCGACCTATACATATGATAGAAGTCGGCAGGCGACGGACTGGACGTCTTCGGCAATTCTTCCTCCTCCCGCATCCGTTCGTAGAAAACTGTCGTGTCCATGTCGGAAGTGAGCACCTCTTGACCGAACCGAACGTAGAGAGGCACAACGTGAATGCCGAATTGTTGAATGATCTCTGGAGTCAAATCTGAACTGCCGTCCGTAATGATGTGAATGGTCATGTCATTCCCCTGTCTTTTTAGTCTATTTTCAGCGTCATTCCGATCTATTATAAGGGGTACCCTACCAGTTTACAACGACTAAAAGAAGCCAGCCCGCAGGAAACACAAAAAACCGAGGAACGGAAGTTCTCCTCGGTTCATTAGCTTTTATGCCGCTCTGACTTCTTATCCTTTATACACATCATGGTCCACGTAACGCTCGCCATTCAACTCGCTGATGACGTTGATTGCTACTTTGGCACCGTCTCCTGCCGTAATGATCGTATGCATGCTCACCCCGGCGGCAGTTCCCGCGGCCCACACCCGTTCCGCGCTCGTCCGGCCTTTATCATCCGTGTCGATAACCGTCTTCACGCGCGGCTCTGTGCCTGGCTTCAGCTTCAATCCGCTCTGTTCCGCAGCGTCCAGAGCGAGTCCCGTTGCTACAATGACATGCTGAGCTTCGTAGCTGTCTCCGCTCTCCGTCTTCACGGTAACAGAAGAAGAACCGGATTCAATGAGAACCGCTTTGTCCTGCTTAAAGACAGCTCCGAATTTCTCAGCTTGCTCACGTCCAATCGTCAGCATGTCAGGCCCGGAAATGTCGCTCACTCCATAATGGTTCGCAAGCCACGCCCGCTTGGTCAGACCGTGATCGTTATCCAGCACAAGCGTAGATTTGCCGGATTTGGCCGCGAACAATGCCGCGCTTCCTCCGGCAGGTCCTCCACCGATAACAATGATATCCTGCATTCATTCTCATCCTTTCATGAAGAGTTCTTCCCTTTATGAATTCACCGGATGTTCTGAAGTTGAATCATTGTCGCTAATACACTCCACCGGGTCGTTCACCCAACGTTCCGCCCACTCTTGAATGGCTTCCATGACCGACTCCAGAGCGCGCCCTTTATCAGTCAACGCATATTCAATGCGAACGGGTGTCTCTGGATACACATTCCGTACGACAATACCTGCCGCCTCAAGGTCTTTCATACGTTCACTCAACATTTTGTCGCTCATAGTAGGAATGAGTGCGGAAATATCTTTAAATCGCTTCGGGCCACTCAATAGCACCTGTATGAGCAGTCCGTTCCAGCGCTTGCCAAGCACGCAGAACGCAGCTTCAAACCGCGGGCACATACCCAAATGATGTGATTCCATCCGTTCATCCCTCCTTCTTAACTTACAAAATGTAAGCATATTTATTTTACCATAGCGTTTTTAAAAAGAAAACGGGGGCGGCAGTCCCATTCGTAACAAAAATATATTTAATTGCAATCGTTCTGATACTTATCTTATGCAGATGTACAATATAATAAAGTAAATATTACCCATAAGAACAGAATAGTAACATTGCCTGTTCAATGTGAATAGGAGGAACCGATTGCATCACAATCAAGTAAGTCGAACCGAACGGCATCGAAAGCGGAAACAGCTTAGAAAACAACGAATGAAACGCACAGCAGCGCTATGCAGCTTGCTGGCCGTCGTCATCTGCGGCATATTCGTCGGAGTCTACTACTCTTCAGCATCTGACGAACAGTTATCCGGCCAAGGCGAATTCAAAGACGCGCCCCCTTCAGCTTCACCTTCTTCCCCTACTCCATCGGCAGCGAAGAAAGAAGCGGCGAAGAGGGAAGAGGGTATGCCGAACAACGAAGCGGCAGCCGATCCTGCAGAGGAAGGGCCAATACATATCATATTCGCTGGAGATGCGCTGATGGATTGGTCCGTCAAAAAAACAATTCAGCAAAAGGGGCCTGATTATCCTTTTCAATATGTAGCCAGCGAAGTGCAGAAGGCCGATTATGCGGTCGTCAATCTGGAAACTGCGGTCACTCACCACACTGAAAAGGACACGAATCAATTATACAATTTCAAATCGGATCCGATATCGCTGAAAGGATTGAAAAATGCCGGATTTGATCTCGTTTCGATCGCCAATAATCATACACTCGATTTCAAGCAGAAGGGCTTTCTCGATACGCTGCATTATTTGAAGGAATATGACCTGCCCTATGTAGGCGGAGGGATGAACAAAGAGGAAGCCTATCGGGCTCATACCGTCACCTTGAAAGGGAAGACGATTAAATTTCTCGCCTTCTCCCGCTTCATTCCGCAAACGTATTGGTTCGCTGGAAAAGACAGACCTGGGATTGCCGAAGCCTATAACAAGTCCAGCGTCCTTCCCGTCATTGAACGGGAACGCAAAGATTGCGACTATTTGCTCGTCTACATGCATTGGGGCGTTGAGAAAAACAACCGCCCTGAAAAGTGGCAGCGCACTTACGCACGGCAAATGATCGATGCCGGAGCAGACGCGATAATCGGCAGTCACGTGCATGTGCTGCAAGGGTTTGAATTTTACAAGGATAAACCGATCGCCTATTCCATCGGCAATTTCCTGTTCCCCGATTATGTCAGGAACAATCGCGCAGATACGGGACTGTTGTCGTTAATGATTGACGAGGATGACATTTCAATGTCGTTCGATCCTTATTTTATTTACAAAGATCAAATCGTTAAAAAAGATGAAGCTTACGAGAAAAAGCAATTTATATATTTGGAATCTATTTCATTTGGTGTTAAAATGAACGGCAAACAGGTGCGGGATGCGGTGAAAGTCGATCAAAAAGAACCATCCCCTTCTAACCGCAAAAGCTAAGCTAACACCACGAACACAGACGCGAACCTGTTCCAAGGGACGCGTCTGTTTATTTGTGTTCTACGAGATGAGAACAAAGGACGGTTTATGGAGTGAGAAAAGCCAGGGTAACAGTAATTGGAAGCTTGAATGTCGATATGGTTACGGTCACCTCGACCATTCCAGAGCAAGGCGAAACCGTGCGAGGAGACAGATTCGCCACCATGTGCGGCGGCAAAGGCGCGAATCAAGCGATCGCTTGCGCCCGTCTCGGCGCCGAGGTCCGCTTTATCGGATGTGTAGGCGACGATGCGTTCGGCCAGATGATGCTGGACAATTTGCAGCAGGAACAAATTCATACAGAAGGTGTCGACATCATTAGCGAGGTAGCATCTGGAACCGCATCCATCATCGTCAATGATGGGGATAACCGCATCATCGTCGTTCCGGGGGCGAACGGCCTGCTCACACCAGATCATATTAGACGACATGCCGAGACAATCCGGAGCTCCGACGTCATACTCATGCAGCTTGAAATTCCGCTCCCTGCCGTGCGGGAAGCGTTGAGCATTGCTGCCGAGAGCCATGTGCCCGTCATTCTCAATCCGGCGCCAGCCATGCCTCTGACGGATGAGATGCTGGCGCACGTCTCCATCCTGACGCCGAATGAGCATGAATTGGCGGCTCTCTTTGGCGGGGATGATTCGGAGCAGGCTTTTGAGTGGAAGACGGCTATACGCTCCATGCCTGGGCGCATCGTCTTGACCCGCGGCGCGGACGGAGCTTATTGGTCGGATACCGCCTGCCATCTCTATCATCAGCCAGGCTATGAAGTCAATGTCATCGATACAACCGGAGCAGGCGATACATTCAATGGCGCGCTCGCCGTGCTTCTTGCCGAAGGCAACAGCATGGATGACGCGGTGCATGGTGCGGTGGCTGCCAGTGCGTTAGCGGTGACTCAGTTCGGAGCCCAGAGTGGGATGCCCACACGCTCTCGATTGGAGCAACAATTAAAGGAGGATTGAACTTTCATGTATCAGATTCGTATGCTGCAGCCGCTCGATTTTGCCGGAGCGGTCTCCATGTCAGATGAAGTATTTCGCAATGATACGCAAATGTCGATGGAACAAGGTTTTCCGTATTTATTTTCTCCAATCTATTCCCATTCGTATGGCGCATTTGAGGAAGAAAGGCTTGTCGCGCATATGGGAATGCTCCCATCTAAGCTGCGCCTGAATTCGGTTCGGCTGCCTGTCTTCTCGCTCGGCTCTGTCTGCACATCGCCCATGGCGCGCGGCAATGGCGTCGGAACCGAGCTGCTTCATCAGGTGCAGCGTCATGCCGATGAGACTGGAGCCGTGCTTATGTTCATTTCCGGCGGCCGCTCCTTGTATACGCGCAACCGCTGTTACCCATTCGGACAAGTGTCCGTATATACGGTGAGCCGTAATGACGAGGCCGTAACATCGAATGCGGCGTTGTCTGAGAGCGAACAGGCGCATGTACGCGAGCTTACAGTGCTGGACTGCTTCGCATGGCATGAGCTTGTCGAGCAGCGTCAAGCAGCGTTTGATTTCAGCATGTGGGATTTGTACGGGCTGGAGCATGCAGGGGCTTACGCTTCTTGCGTCATGATGAAGCCGAAGTTGTATGTGCTCGAACGTGGCGGCAAGATTGCAGCCTATGCCTATGCGCTGCGGCCATCAGCCAAGCAGGTGGATGGCGTGCCTCGCATATTGGAATATGGGGGGGCGGGACCAGACATCGCACTACTCATGCAGCTGCTCTTGAACAAAAAGAAATTCACCCAATTGCACATCTATGTGCCATGGCAGGACCAGAGCCTGCATGACACGTTATCCGCCTATCCTTCTCAGGTGCAAGCGAATGACGGGACCGTATTCATTCCGAATATCGAACGATTGTTCCAGCATTTGCAGAGCTGGTGGCAGGAGCGCGAGGCGCTCGCCGCGCATATTGAAGTGAAGCAGCTTGATAATGGTGCTGTACAGCTCCGCTATCCTGACGCCGAACTGGTTCAGCTGGAGGAGCAGGACGTTGTGAAGCTGCTGTTCAGTCCGGATGCGGACGGCCTGCTGCCAACGTCCTGGCCGTCCTTGGAACAATTGAATTTCACGGTTCCGCTGCCATATACAGTCGGATTGTATTATATTTAACACTTCATTTATCGGTTTGTAAATTATGTCAATATGACGGCGCTGACGATTCCAGGACCATGAATTCCAATCGTCAGGTCGTTCTCGATATCAGCACTGCGGCTCGGTCCGGTAATCAAATTCAGCGATGACGGAAGGTTCGCCATCTCACCGTGAGACGCCCGCAGCCGTTCGAACACTTCCCCCATGCGCGCGACGATGCGCTCCGCCGGGAAGACTGCCAGCAGCATGCCGGGCATAAGACTGACCGAACGGCCTTGCGCTCCCGCAGACAGCACTGCCAGCGTGCCCGTATTCGCCACGACGGCTTCGGGAACGACAATTCCAAGATGACATCGTTCCACAGCCCGAAGCAGCGGACTGCGCGCCTGCCACTTCTCCCCAGCAAGCGCTCCCGCTTCTCCGGGCTCTGATGTGCCCAACTGCTCTAATGCAGCCTTCCACGCGTCTTCCTCGTCCGCTGCGCTTGCCGATTCCGACCATGGCACACCGACTAGGCGCTGCTCATGCAGCACCTGCGGAACGCCATAGGACTGCAATTCCGGTGTATTGGCATAGACTACACGCTCCAGCATGCCACGCTCCTTCAGCTCGGCAATACTAGCGGAGATGGCTTCTGCCGCTTGCGAGACAGGCGCCACGCGGACAAGCCCCGTCAGCGCCGTCCAGCTATCCATGAATAACTGTACACATTCCTCTCGATCCAATTGTCCCATCCGCTTGCGATAGGAATCAGGCACCCCATTGAACATCGGGGCCGACGGTTGTTGAAGCGGCTTGGCGCGTCCGAGGCGCGCTGCGATTTGCGTCAGAAACTGCTGCTCATTCATCTGTCCACTCCGTCCTTTCCTCTGTCTTCTGAAGCGACTGCCTCCCGTGAAGTTGGATCCTGCTGCAATTCACGCTGCAGCTCCGCCCATGAATCCCGGAACGATTGCTTCGGTATCGCCGGGAAGGTACGAGACTTCGTCCACCCTGCCGCCGGTCCAGGCGCCTTGCGGATGACTCCGTCACGGACAAGCGGCTTCTGCCCATAATAAGCTGCTTTTCCAGCCATACGGTACCATTTGACATTGCCGAATACCTTGCCGAACATTTTGAAACCAAGACGTTCCGCAGATGGGGTGAAGCCTTCTTTCACCTTACGCGCCCGCAAATACACGAGCATATCATGCAGCGGAATTTTAACCGGACACGCCTCATAGCAAGCCCCGCATAAGGAAGAAGCGTAAGCGAGCGTACCCGCCTCCTTCATATCCTGCTGCAGGAGCGGGGTCAGCACGGCGCCGATCGGTCCGCTGTACACCGAGCCATACGTATGGCCGCCGACGTGGCGATAGACCGGGCAGACGTTCAGACAGGCCGCACAGCGGATGCAATGGAGCACTTGCTGGAACTGTGGATCACCTAACTGCGCGGAACGTCCGTTATCCAAAATAATGACGTGCAGCTCTTCAGGTCCGTCCAAGTCCCCTTCTTGCCGCGGTCCAGTGATGAAGGACGTGTAGGTCGTCAGCTTCTGCCCCGTAGCGCTGCGGGCGAGTAAATTAAGCATGACTTCGACATCTTCGAAGGTCGGAACGAGCCGCTCCATTCCCATGACGACGACATGCGTCTTCGGAACGGTCGTGACCATACGGCCGTTGCCTTCATTGGACACCAACGTCACCGTGCCCGATTCCGCAATGCCGAAGTTGCATCCGGTCAGTCCGATCTCCGCCTCCAGAAAGAACTGTCTCAGCTTGCGCTTCGCGAAAGAGGCCAGCTCCTTGGTCTCCGGCGGGAGCTTCTTGCCCGCTTCCTTCGTGAACAGCTCCGCAATTTGCGACTTGTTTTTGTGAATCGCTGGAATAATGAGATGGGACGGCGTCTCCTGCGCCAGCTGCAAAATATATTCGCCCAAATCGGTCTCGATGGCATCGATGCCGCGCTCCTTGAGGCGCTCATTCAGATGCATTTCCTCCGACACCATGGACTTGCCTTTGGCTACAAGCTTCGCCTGCTTCTCCTCCGCAATGCGCAGGAAGGTCTGAACCGCGTCTTCACCTGTGCCGCAAAAATGGACGTGCCCACCCCGGCTCCGCACCTGATCCGCAAATTGTCCCAAGTAATAATCCAGATGCGCAATGGTATGCTCGCGAATCACTCTGCCCCGTTCCCGCCATTCTTCCCAATCCCCGAATTGTTCTGCGGCGGAAAGACGTCCCGTACGCAGCTTATCCGTAGTGAAGGCGACGGCTTGGCGCAGAAAATCGTTCTGCAGCACCTCCTGCGTACGCTGCTTCAGTCCGCTGCCGATACCTCCGTTAACGTTGTTGGATGAAGTTGTGCTCACGACGCTTCACTCCTTCCTCGAGCAGCTCCGCAAGATGCATGATCCGAATCGGACGCCCCTCTTTATTGAGCCGCCCTCCGATGTTCATTAAGCATCCCATATCGGAACCGATTAAGATGTCAGCTTCTGTATCAACGACATACTGCGCTTTTTCCGTAACCATCGCTTCAGACATTTCCGGCATCTTGATGGCGAATGTGCCGCCGAAGCCGCAGCAATCTTCCTTATGCGGCAAATCGACTAGCGTCAAGCCCTTCACCTGCTGCAGCAGCAGCATAGGCTCCTCAGTGATGCCTAACAATCTCGTGGCATGACAGGAAGGATGATACGTGGCCTTGCCATCGAACGCCGCCCCGATATCCGTTCTTCCCAATACTTGAACAATGAACTGGGAAAATTCATACGTGCGTTCAATGAGACGCTTCGCTTTTTCGAGCCACTCCGGTTCATCCATGAACAAATCTTCATAGTAATGATGCACCATACCGGCGCAAGAGCCCGATGGCGTCACGACATAATCACTATGCTCAAATGCTGTAATCCATTGCCTGGCGACTTCCCTTGCATCATCATGATAGCCGCTGTTGAAGGCAGGCTGCCCGCAGCACGTCTGCAACGGCGGGAAATCCATTTCACAGCCGAGCCGGTGCAGGAGCCGGACAACGCTTTCAGCAACATGGGGAAAGCAAGTATCCGCCAAGCAAGTGACAAATAACGATACGCGCATAATTGCCCCTTCTTTCATCGTCGTTCATCGAGGAACGAGCAGAATGGAAAAGAAGCGCCCGCAGGCCTTTCAGCCGTCGAGCGCTTAAGTCATTAGCGCTCGGCTGCCATACGGTTGGTAAGCGAACCGAGCTTCTCGATTTCGATGGTGACGAGGTCCCCGTCTTGCAAGTAGACGCGCTTGTCTTCCGGCAGTCCGAGCACGACGCCTTCCGGCGTGCCTGTCAAAATGATATCACCCGGCACAAGCGTCATGTGACGTGAAATGTAGCTGACGATTTCGTCGCAATCGAAGATCATGTCGGACGTATTGGAGTGCTGGCGCGTCTCGCCATTCACGATGCATTTGATGTCGAGCTCATTCGGATTGCCTACTTCGTCGGCCGTGACCAGATACGGTCCGAGCGGGCTGAATCCGTCGCACGACTTGCCGAGCAGCCATTGCTGGGTGCGCATCTGCAGATCGCGTGCAGACAAGTCATTGACGCAGCAATATCCGAAGACGTAATCGAGCGCTTCCTCTTTGCTCACATCCTTCGCCGTCTTCCCGATAACCATAACAAGCTCCGCTTCGTAGTCCACCTGATCGCTTACACGCGGAAGCACGACATCGTGACCATGCCCCGTGAGCGTGTTGTTGAACTTGTTGAACAGAATGGGATACTGCGGAATCGGCGCATTCGTCTCTTCGGCATGCTTGCGGTAGTTCAAGCCGACGCAAATGATTTTTTGCGGCTGCGGCACACATGGCCCATAATTCAATTCGCTCTCATTCAGCACCACACTCGCATTCTCCGCATAGGCTTCGACTTCCAAGCGCAGGTCTGCGCCGCCTGCAATAATATCGTGCATCGAATATGCTTCACTTACGTCGACCACACCACGGTCTGTTGCTGCCCCCGTTCGAAGCTGTCCATTTTGATCATAGAACGTGACATATTTCACCGCTAATTCCTCCTCCGTGAAGTACAATCATATATATGTGTTATTCCATTACGCATTTTTGCCGAACACAACTCCGCCATCGATATAAAGCGGTGAGCCCATCATAAATTTGGATTCGTCGGAAGCCAGGAACAGGGCACCTTCCGCGACATCTTCAGGACGTCCCAGTTCCCCGCTGAGCTGCCGTGTCTTAATGGAGGCAATGGCCGCTTCCGGATCATCGTAGGAATTGCGCAAATAGTTCTCCACAAATGGTGTGAAAATGGTTCCCGGCAACAGTGCGTTCACCCGGATGTGGTATGGCGCATAGTCCACCTGCATGGACTTCGTCAATGAGAGAACCGCTCCCTTCGTTGCCGCGTAGGAAGCGCGATTCGCCAAGCCCATCTCCGCAATGCAAGAGGACATGTTAATAATGGTCCCGCTTTGCTGCTCCATCATGTAAGGGAGAACATATTTGCTCGGCAAAAACACGCCGCGTATGTTAATCGCAATGACGCGGTCCCATGCCTCTGGCTCGATTTCGTGCAATCTCCCGATACCGCTCACGCCCACATTGTTGAACAAGACGTCGATGCGTCCATATTGCTTGACTACGGCGTCCGCCATCGCCTTCGCTTCCTCTGGAGAAGTGACGTCGACTTGAATGAACATCGACTTTCCTCCCAGTTCTTCAATCATCCGCACCGTTTCTTGTCCGCCTTCTGATTGAATATCCGCTACGACAATGGTCGCTCCTTCCTTCGCGAAACGAAGGGCGGTACTCCGGCCAATGCCGGAGCCCGCGCCCGTGATGATACATACCTTTCCTTCCAAGCGCATGCTGAATCTCCTTTCCTTCTATTCGAATGTAATCTTTATGCTAGTTATGCTAGATCGCAGATAAGTTGAACTATTGAATTCCGAGCATTCTCCCCTTCGATCAGTAACAACGTTCCCGCATATCTCAGGCGCTAGACGGTGTGATCGAACGGTGATGTTGCCGCATCGACTGAGAACCAATGTTGGCCTCAGTTAATCTTCACCCCTACGGTTTCTGAATGAGAGGGAGAGTGGAGAGAAGGTCTTGGCAACGTACCGTTATTGGCTTTCGGCAATCGCCATGTCGATATAAATAAATTCATCGCCGTTCACACATGCATCATTGAACGTTAACCAGATACGATCATGAGATTGGCATATGGCGTCGTATCTCCCGTCCGAATGACCGCTCTCGATTCCTGGCACAGCTGCTTGAACTCAACGTGCGCCATCACCTTCCACCGCACATCCGGCAAAAGCGCCTTGAGCTCAGCCACCCGTTCCGGACTGAACGACTGCATCTCTTCTGTAATGACGACGCAGTCGATGATGAATTCTCCAGCCACCGCCTGCAGCACGTCCACGACAGTCGGAATATCGTCGCATAAGGCCAGGTCGAGCCGCTCAACGCTCATCGGCACCGGAAATCCCCGATCACAGACTGTTAACATATCGGTATGACCCGTCTCCGAGAGAATGCGGTTCAGCTGCGGATGCAGAATGCCGCCCTTTTTCATCGGCTCACCTCCTTGGTGCTAGTGGAAGAGAAAGCGGCCTGCCGGGCCACTTCCTCTCGTTGATCCAGCGTCAGCCGCTCGCGGAAGCTCGGAGCCGGCCGCTTCAAATACAATTGCTCCACACCCTCGACAACGGTGACGGCAACGAGCTCCCAGCCTTGTTCCCCTAATTCATTCAAGGAAGCCGCATCATGCTCGATGCGATATTCCCACTTAGAAAGACTCAACGTGATTCAACCTCCCATTGGAAGGCCACCACACGGGCCGGAGCGCCACTTGAATCACGGATGTGAAGCGGCAGCGCCATGACATGCCAATCTCCCTCACGAAGCGTCGGATCATTCAACTGCAAGCCTTCCGCCACCCAGATGTTCGCTCCCAAGACGATGCGGTGTGTCTCCTCGTTTTCTTCTCCTGTGCCGCCGATGCTGAAATGATCGATGCCAACTGCCTTAATGCCCCGTTCAACCAAATAACGGGCGCCTTCGTTGGACAAATAAGGAGACTCATAAATCCATTCCTTCGTCCAACCGCGCTTCTCCCCCCAACCGGTATACAGCAGCACAATCGAATGCTCGTTCAACTGCTCCTCATACGGTTCCAGATCCGCACGCCCGATCGGATGCTTCGCCCCTCTGTCCTGCAGCGGCACGAACACCATCCGCCCTTGAAACTGCTGCACTGGAATGCGATCCAGCGTAACATCGAATTCGCCGAGATGGGCAGGCGCATCCATATGGGTTCCGGTATGCAGGTTCATCGTAATCTTCTCCAGCTTCCAACCGTCCCGCGGTCCTACACAGATGTAATCCATCTTCGGCGGTTCAAAGTCCGGCAGCACCGGACACAGATGGTACAGTTCCTGCGACAGATCGACCATTCTCGAAATGTTAAGCATATGCCGTCACCTACCGTTCCATATGGTCTTCCGGTTGTGCCGCCTTAACGGTAAGGCCGCCGTCCACCATGAGCAGATGACCGTTCACCTGCATCGCTTCCTCGGACGCCAAGAATACAACTGCATCGCCGATTTGACGTGCCGTTCCGAGCCGCTTCATCGGATTCGCCTGCTCTTCCTTTTCACGCATGCCTGGAGCTGCCAAGAAGTCCGTACACATATCGGTATCGACCGTGCTAGGCCCGACCGCGTTCACGTTAATGTTATATTTGCCCAGCTCGATCGCCATGCCCTTCGTCAGCATATGAGCAGCTGCTTTTGAAGATTGATAGTGCGGAATAACAGGGCTTGTGACCATCAAGCTGGCTGTCGACAGCACGTTGACGATCTTGCCGTATCCCTTCTCAATCATATGTTCCGCCGCGCGCTGCGAGGTCATGAAGATTGCTTTGACGTTCGTGTTGTACGTATGATCCCACGTTTCTTCCGTCACCTTCATGAACGACTCGAACGGCGCGATGCCCGCGTTGTTCACGAGCACATCAACGTAGCCCAATTCCTTCTCGACTTCGTCGAACATGTTCAGCACTTCAGCCTTGCTGCCGATGTCCGCTTGCACGACAACCGCCTTACGACCCAGTTCCTCAACCTTCTGCTTTACAGCCAATGCCTTCTCGTAAGATGACGCAGAGGCGTAATTGATTGCGACGTCCGCTCCTTCTTCCGCCAATCGATATACAATCGCTTCTCCAATACCGCGGCTCCCCCCGGTAACTAATGCAATACGTCCCGCTAAACGCCCCATGTTAGTTCCTCCTGTTATCCCATAAGTAATCATTGATTATAAGTGCGTGTTCAAAAAGCACCCTTTTGAACATCTTCTATAAGCTCGGACCGATTCGATTAATGCTGAACTCCGCATGGCCGAGCACTTCCGCCTTCGTCAATTGACCATCGCTCACGGCGCGAATTTCATCCCAGATATGGTTGCCCGCTTCCTGCAAGGAGACGCTTCCTTCCAGCATTCCGCTGACGTCCACATCCATGTTGTCTGCCATCCGTTCCGCGCAGATACGGTTGCCGGTAATCTTGATCACCGGAATGACCGCTGAGCCGGTAGGCGTTCCGCGCCCCGTCGTGAAGCAGACCAAATGCGCGCCGCCTGCCGCCATGCCGGATACGCACTCGATGTCATTGCCTGGCGAATCCATAAAATATAGACCGCCTTGCGGAATCGACTTGGCGTATTCAATTACCCCTTCAATCGGCGCTGTTCCGCACTTGCTGATGCAGCCGAGCGACTTCTCCTCGATCGTGCTCAAGCCTCCGGCAATGTTGCCCGGACTCGGATTGCCGCCGCGCATATCGGCTCCCATCCGCTCGACTTCCTTCTCGAAGCGGTTCACGATATGATACAGATCGTCCGCCGTCTCCGTCGTGCGGCAGCGGTCTGCCAGCACATGCTCCGCCCCGATAATTTCCGTCGTCTCGCCGATAACGATAGTGCCGCCTTCGGCAATAAGCGCATCGGCAGCCACGCCAAGAGCCGGATTCGACGCGAGACCACTCGTCGCATCGGAGCCGCCACATTTCACGCCGATCTTCAGCTCAGAGAACGGAATTGCTTCCTTCGTCATCGCATCCAGCTTCGTTCTCATCTCCTGCGCTAACTGAACTCCATGCTGAATCGCTTTGACCGAACCTCCAACGCTCTGAATATCAAATACTTCCACGAGCTTGCCTGTCTTGCGAATTTCCTCTGCCAGCTGTGTCGGATCGACGACCTCGCAGCCCAAGCTTACGATGACGACCCCGCCGACATTCGGGTTCTTGCCCGTTCCGGCGAGCACGTCGAAGGTGCGATCCTTATCCGCGCCAATCTGGCTGCACCCGTGCTGATGGGGGATAGCCACCGTATTCGGTACGAGCTGCTGAATACGGTTGCACACTTGATTCGAGCAGATAACGGTAGGAATAATTAATAAATGATTGCGAATCCCGACCTCACCATTCGGTCTCCGATAGCCTTGAAACGTTAAACTCATGCTAGATTCCCCTTTCCCGTACAAATGAGCTGTGCTTGCTATTTCAGGTGCCTGTCGGCTCCGTTACGCTTCCGCCGAGGATGACTCTCCACCAGCCTGATCTCCGCGCCCCCGAATCCCTTCGATATTGTGCACATGCACATGATCGCCGATCGGAATGTCGCAGACGGCGCGCCCGATGACTTCCCCATACTTGCGCACATGCTCGCCTTCCGTTATGTGAATGACTGCCACCTTATGACCGAAAGGAATCGGCTGATTGACTGCTAGCGACACTGAATTCCCTTGAACTTCGCACGTAATGGTCTCGCCTGGAACAAGCTCCCTGAGAGCGGTCGCGACATGATCGCGATCATCCATTACGATAACGCTTACACCCTTTTGCATGGCCTTTTCTTTCACGCAAATCCCTCCACCTTTAAATGGAAATGTTACCGTTAACTCAACGATATCACCTGTTCCCCTTGATGTCAATGTTACAAATAGAATAAAATGAAATCGGTATAACTATTTTCGTTCTCGTACCCATTTCAATAAATTATAGGAGAATTCAGTCTATGGCTACCATTTATGATATTGCGAAACGGGCCAATGTGTCGGCGATGACAGTATCACGGGTCATTAACAACACGGGCAGAGTCAGTGAGAAAACCCGTACGAAGGTTAAGAAAGTAATGGAAGAGATGCACTATATCCCCAATTCCGTTGCCCGCTGCCTTGTGACACAGGAGAGCAAAATATTGTCTTTGCTCATTACAGACATAACGAATCCATTTTTTACAACGATGGCGCGAGGTGCGGAAGACGCTGCGATGCGGCACGGATACCGGCTCATGTTCGGCAATAGTGACGAGAGCTTCGCAAAAGAAAAGGACTATGTAGAAATGATTTTGTCCATGCGTGTGGACGGCGTGCTATTTTCACCGAGCGGTGACCGTTCCCGCGAGCATTTGGAGTGGCTCACCCGTCAGAACGTTCCGTTCGTGCTGCTGGACCGCGAGGTTCCTGGCGTAGAATGCGACGCTGTACTCGGAGACAGCCGTATCGGCGCACAGCAAGTGGTTCGGGAAATGATCCGCTGCGGACACCGCCGCATCGCGCTCGTGAACGGTTCACAGGACGTATCGACAGCGCGGGAACGTCAGGCAGGGTATGCGGACGCATTGCAGGAAGCTGGCATTCAATATAACGATCAATTGGTGATGGAGACAAGCTATCTGGGCGAGCACGGGCCGTTATCGCTCGCTCATTGGATGGATTTAGCGCCGGGACAGCGGCCAACGGCTATCTTTGCCGCGAACAACATGCTTGCTTTGTCCGTGCTCAAGGCCGTCCGGGAAATGGGCCTGCGCGTTCCCGAGGACCTCTCGCTCGCTTGCTTCGACGATTTCGGCTGGGCAGAAGAGGCGAATCCGTTCTTCTCAGTCGCTTCGCAGCCTGCGTACGAATTCGGGGAGAAAGGAATTCAACTGCTGTTGGAGCGCATCAAAAATCAGGACGTGCCTCCGAGACGCATTGTGCTCCCTTGCAGCGTACATATGCGTCAGTCGGTCGGACAGCTGCAGCCCGTACAATAAGACTAGGCTTGGAGTTGCTATAAGAGGTTGTTCTACACTGTGCTCCTTCTTCAGGAATGCTTCCGCTGCAGTTTTCTTACGAAAACTTGTACTTCTCGGTGCTGAATAGGGGCCATTTGAACCCGCACTATAAATATTTATCAATAGTACCGGCAAGGAGATGCCCTGACAATTTTGGCGCAGGACTTACAGGGTCTCTTTGTCGTACTTATTAATCTCTAGCATGACACGTTCAATTCCCTTCTCTATATCCTCGATTTTTACATTCGAGACGTTTAATTTCAGCAGTGAGCTCTTCGGAAACGAAGATAAATAATTCGCGTCCGCCATGTCGACGAGAATGGATTGCTGCTTCAACCTCGTCATAAGCTCTTGACCCTGCACCCTTTTATCCAGTGATATGTACGTATGAATGCACGGATTACCCGCCGGTGTATAACGGTACAGCCCCTTGCTTTGGCGCTGCGCTTCTTCCAATGCAGAGGTCAAACGTTCCGTTCGCAACGAATAAGCGGAGCGAATCTTCTGCTTGTGGCGCTCGAACATGCCGTTCTTGATGTAGATCTCGAGCGCTGCCTGCGATAGCATAGAGCTGTCGACATCAAGCAGCTTCTTATATTTGTGGAACGGCTCGGCAATGCTTGGCGGGATGACGGCGGCACCGACGCGCAAACCCGGAAAAATGATCTTTGAGTAGCTTTTTAAATAAATGACATGCGCAGAGCTATCATAGGCATATATCGGATCCGCCTTAGCATCCTGATCCAAATCAGCCAAATAGTCGTCCTCCACAATATACACGTCATACCGCTCCGCCAATTTGGCGATCGCCTTTTTCTGCTGCTGAGAGTAAGACGTTCCAAGCGGATTATGAAAGCGCGGCATCGTATAGAAAAACTTAATTCGTTGCGTCTGGAACAGCTGTTCCAGTTCCTGCAGGTCTATGCCTTCGCTCGTACGCTCAATCCCCAGCACGGGCACGTTATGCGTTTCCACATATTCGATATACAAATGATAGCCCGGCTGTTCGATTAATATCGTATCCTTCCCGTTCGGAAACGGAATGGTCGTCAGCAGCGCCAATGCTTGTTGAACGCCAGAAGTGATATAGATGTGATCTGCACTCGTAAACACTTGATAATTCGCCAACTGCTTCTCGATCACCTTGATTAACGATGGCAGCCCTTGCCTGGTTCCATACACAAATAGTTCATTTTTGTAAATATCGATCGCTTTATTGATGCATTGCTGAAAATCCAAATACGGAAACACCTCTGGATCTGGTGCAGAGGAGGCAAAATCGACCGTGGACCGATCGCTATGCCGCCGCGGTTGCTTTCGTTTCATCACATAATATCCGCTTTTCGCAACAGAGTACACCATATGCCGCTGTTCCAGTTCATCGAGCGCACGGATAATCGTGCTTTTGCTGCAGCGATATTGCTCGGCCAGCATGCGAATCGATGGCAGCTTGTTCCCCTCTTTGTACTCGCCGCTCTGAATCCAATGCTCCAAGTCATTTAACAAGGATAAGTATTTATACATAGACGCCTCTCAACCTCATTCCGAATTCTATACCGGTACAGATATAGTTTATTTGTATTGTATCATGTGGGGGGATTTAATACGATGTAACTATACCGGCCGGTACCTATTAAGCGCGCTTCACTGTGTATGAGAGATCACACAGGTAACTTTCGGATTAGGTGCAATGCTTTGGCACTCCTTCAGCAGCAGCTGAAAAACAGCCGGCTCTACTGGACAAAGCATAGTCCACGTGCCGTTTAGCCGCTCAACTTATATACACCTCTATAAAGGAAGTGGAACCATGATAGATTCATCCCAGAAAAAGGCTTATCTTGCAGCCATATTATACGCCTTCATCATCGGCTTCTCGTTCGTGTTCGTAAAGTTGGCCCTGACGGCAACAGATCCGATGAGCACGCTCGCCCATCGCTTTACCATATCCATTGTCATCGCAACCATACCTGTTATATTCGGGTGGGTAAAGCTGAACATAACACCCAAAGACATTGTGCGCATCCTGCCGTTGGCGCTGTTCTATCCGGCGATGTTTTTCGCCTTCCAAGCGTTCGGCTTGGTCTACGCCAGTTCCTCCGAAGCGGGAATCATTCAGGCGGCGGTGCCGATTTTAACGATGCTGCTTGCTTCCTATTTTTTAAAAGAACGTTCGAGTCTATGGCAGAAGCTATCCGTCGCCTTGTCCGTTGCCGGGGTCATTTACATCTTCGTCATGAATGGAGTCGCCATTGATGCTTCCAACGTGAAAGGGACCGTTCTCATCTTGTTGTCCGCGCTCGCCTCGGCAGGGTACAACGTGATGGCGCGGCCGATGACGCGCAGATTCAAGCTCATCGATATCACGTATATGATGACGCTCGTCGGCTTCCTGACGTTTAATGTGATGTCGCTCGTGAACCACGGCCTGAACGGTACGGTATCGCTCTACTTCGCGCCTTTCACGGATACGACGTTTATTATATCGATCTTGTATTTGGGCGTGTTGTCTTCACTCGTCACCTCCTTTTTGTCCAACTACGCCCTCTCGCATATGGAAGCCTCGAAGATGAGCGTGTTCGGCAATTTCGCCACGCTCATTACGATGATTGCCGGCGTCCTGGTGCTAGACGAGCAGCTGAAATATTTTCACCTGATTGGCGCCTGCATGATTATTCTCGGCATATTGGGAACTGCATTTCTCGGCAAACGCAAAGCGAGAGCGCATTGACGCCAACGAAAAGCCAAACACACGTTGCTCGTAATCCGCAACGTGTGTTTGGTGTTCCTTATAACCCGAATTCTTACCCGCTAATGCGATGGAATTGACTGTTCACCAAGCCGTGGTAAAATCCTCTCTGCGCCATCAGAGAATCATGCGATCCTTGCTCGATAATGGTGCCCTCTTCCAGCACGAGAATGAGATCGGCTTGCCGAATCGTATTCAGCCTGTGTGCGATGACGATATTCGTTCGCCCCTTCATCAGCCGGTACAGCGCCTCTTGGATTTTCAGCTCCGTGATCGTATCGATGCTGCTCGTCGCCTCATCCAATATTAAGATAGCCGGGTCGGCCAGCAGCGCGCGGGCGATGGATAACAGCTGCTTCTGCCCTTGGCTGATGCCGCTGCCGTCCTGCTCCAGCACCGTGTCGTACTGCTGCGCCATCTTCATAATGAAGGAATGGGCATTCGCCAGCTTGGCTGCCCGCTCCACCTCGGCGTTGGTCGCATCGAGCTTCCCGTAGCGGATGTTGTCGCGAATCGTGCCTTGGAACAGGTAGGAATCCTGCAGCACGAACCCCATATGCAAGCGCAGATTGTTCCGCTTCACTTCCTTGATGTCAACGCCGTCGACAAATATATGTCCGCCGTCCGAATCATAAAAGCGGGAGAGCAGCTGCACAATCGTCGTCTTTCCCGCTCCCGTCGGACCGACCAAGGCGACTGTTTCGCCAGGAGACGCATGGAACGAAATGTCCGTGACCGTCTGCCCGCCCTTGTCGTAGGCAAAGGACACGTCTGTGAACTCGATTTCGCCGCGCACTTCCGCAAGCTCGACCGCCCGCTGCTCATCCTTGCTCTCCTCATCCTCTTCGAGCACTTCGAATACGCGCTCCGCTCCGGCGATTGCGGATAGAAACGTATTGAACTGGTTCGCCAAATCATTGAGCGGGCGCGTAAACTGCCGCGCATATTCGGAAAACGTGACGATGACCCCGATAGTAATCATGCCTTGAACGGCAAGCACGCCGCCCGCTCCGGCGATGATCGCAAAGCTCAAGTTGTTCAGCACATTCATCAGCTTCGGAATGAAGCCCGAGTACGTCTGCGCCCAGTAGCCGGACATCTTCAGCTTCTCGCTCTTCTCGACGAACTGCGAGATGACTCTTTGCTCCTGCGAGAACGTCTTGATGATTTTTTGACCAGAGAACGTTTCTTCGATAAATCCGTTCAAATCCCCCAAATTGCGCTGCTGTTCCTTGAAATATTTCCCCGTCCGCTTCGTAATCCACTTCATGCCAAGAAACATGAGCGGGACGATGATTAACGTAATCAAGGTCAGAAGCGGGCTGAGCCACAGCATGAGTGTAATCATGCCGATGAACGTCAATATGCTGGATGACAATTGAATGAACGAGCTGTTCAGCGTCTGGCTCACATTGTCGATATCATTGGTGAGGCGGCTCATGAGCTCGCCATGCTGCCGCTTGGCAAAGTACGATACCGGAAGCCGATGCAGCTTACGGAACAGCTCCGTCCGCATGCTGTACACTGCTTTCTGGGCGACCCCTATCATCCAGTAGTTCTGCAGCCAGAGCGATGCGAAGTTCAGCACATACACGCCCGCTATGAGCACGATAAGCAGGATGAGTCCCTGACTGTCGCTCGCCACGATGAACTGATCGACGGCTATCCCCACGAAAAAAGGTCCGAGCAGCCCCATAATGGTGCTTGTCAGCACCATGATGAAGATGAGCGTTAATAGCCCTTTATAGTCCGCTAAGTAGGACCAGATTTTTTTCAGCGTGCCTGCCCAATCTTTCGGTCTTGATTTGGACTTGCCTCCCGGTGCGGCATTGTTCTTGCCGCTCGCTCCATGAGTTTCCCTTGCGCCAGGTTGAACAGGCTTATGTGACGGTATTGGCATGGGTTGCAGCCTCCTCTCCGAACTGGGATTGAACGATGCGCCGGTACATCTCCGAATGCTGTGAGAGGGATGCATGATCGCCCTGTGCCAGCAGCTTGCCATCCTCCAGCAGAAGAATGGTGTCGGCCTGCAGCGCCGTGCTGATCTTTTGCGTAATAATCAAGGTTGTACACGAATACTCTTGGAGCGATGCGAGCAATCTTGCTTCCGTATTGACGTCCAAGGCGCTCGTGCTGTCATCCAAGAGCAGAATCGCCGGCTTCCGGATGAGCGCCCGCGCGATAGACAAGCGCTGCTTCTGACCGCCGGATAGATTGACGCCCTTCTGTCCCAACACCGTGTCATATTGCTGCGGGAGCCTCATAATTGTGTCATGGATCTGGGCGTTGCGGGTGGCGGCAATTACTTCTTCCGTCGTGGCGCCTTCTTTGCCCCATTTTATATTGTCCATGACCGTTCCCGAGAACAGGAGCGCTTCCTGCGGCACGAATCCGATGCCGCGACGAAGCGTATCAAGCTTCATCTTCCGGATATCCATATCATCGATCCGCACGCTTCCTCCGCTCACGTCATATAGGCGGGGAATGAGCTGGAACAACGAGGTCTTCCCCGAACCGGTTGCGCCGAGGATGGCGACCGTCTCTCCCGGATGTGCAGTGAATGTAACGGACTGCAGGACAGGCGCCGTCGTTCCCGGATAGCGAAACGACACGTCCTCAAACGCTATCTTCCCGTTCCGGATGGACAGGGATGCATTCGCATCGTCGGCATCGGTTATATCCGCATCGGTGCCAAGCACCTCCGCTACCCGTTGCCCCGACGCCTTCGCACGGGAAATGACCATCAATATCATCGACACCATGGACATGGCTCCCGTCATCCGTGCCGCATAATTAACGATAGCGACGACTTCGCCGACGTTCACCCCGCCTGCATTCACTTCCAAATGGCCGAACCAGAGGATGCCGAGCACGCTAAGGTTCATGATGAGCAGCAGCAGCGGAATCGTCAGCTCGACGAGGCGCAGAGCGGCTACGGTCTTGGCCATCAACTCCTCATTGGACTTCGCAAACCGTTTGTTTTCATGGCGGTGCCGCACGAATGCTTTGATCAATCTCATGCCAAGCAGATTCTCACGCAGCACGCTGTTCGCCTCGTCCAATTTTTCCTGGACGGAACGGAACAACACGAATCCCTTGCTCATAATCCAAATGAGGAGCACAAGCAGAAGCGGCATGACCACCGCCAATATCAGGCCCAGCTTCACGTTAACGGCCAGCGCCATAATTAGACCGCCGATAACGAGCAGTGGAGCCCGCATCATGATGCGCAAGCTCATGAATACGACGTTCTGCATTTGCGTCACGTCGCTCGTTACGCGGGTAATCAAGGTAGCGGTCGAGAATCGATCGAAGCTGGCGAAAGAAAACGATTGGATTTTTTCGAATAGATGTTTTCGGATGTCGAAACCAAAGTTCTGACTGACGCGGGCAGCATAAAATGAATTGATGATGCCGCAGATGAATCCGATCAAGGCCAACGCGACCATGAATCCTCCCCAGCGAAGCACGACGGAAAGATCTTGCTGCATAATGCCTTCATTAATAATTTTGGCAGCGATTAAAGGATGCCACAGCTCTACAGTGAGCTCGATAAGCATTAGGAAAAGCGCGATGCCCATCGGCCTTCGGTACGGAATGAGAAACGATAACACCTTGCGCATGAATCAGCCTCCAACGATTATGATATAGTTCCATTATTTTACAATTTTAACGGGAGCATTTGTGTTCTATTATACAATATCCGGCCTCGGGCAGACCGAATATTTCAAAATTCACGTAATCTAGTCGTAACATAGGGAAGCCGCAAGGAGTCGGCGCGTTCTCGTCATGTACTCCTGCTGCTAATGCGTATTGCTTGAGTCCCGTCTCACGTCTTCGGTTCAGTAAATGCAATAATACACGCTCTAACTGCATTTGTACATTTACTTGACCCATTCCCATTGTTCGAAAATTGTTGTTCTGGACTGCAAAAGAGAAGTCCATTTTTGCATAATAATATAAATAATGGTAGTTTCAACATTTTCAACTGCACAATTGCATTCAGCCCATTCCTATCCTCCCCTGCCACCTTCCGAAAACACTGCCGCCTCTGCCAACTGAGCTGCACATACTGCTCCGCCAAACCTGCGTTCAGCGTCCAAACGCCTGAGTAACTGCTGCTTCCACCAGCCTTCAGTATCCAAGCGCCTGAGCACCTGCTGCTTTCGCTAACTTGAGTACTTGCGCCCTATCCGTTCAATCATACTTCAGAACATAAAAAAAGTGCCGGTATAGAAGGAAACCGACAGGTAGCTTCCTTCCACCGACACGAATGGGTTGGGGGCAAGTTCGTCCTCGAGGGAACTGTTATGCCATCGACATGCAATTGTAATCCGATAACGAACTCACCCCAGGATGGGTCGTATGAGTAATAGGGTTTAACATGACACAAAAATTAACTGTGGTAGAACATGAGATAAGTAACCGCCAGTCATGGCATCGCCTGTCTTGAATCCTATTGTAGTCTCTGTTGGTGCAACCAGCCATTTAACTAACTTACAATCAGCTTACATTGTTGTAAGAGTGGTAACATCCTGTTCATTGTCTGTTACCCTTTTACCGCTCCCGCCGCCATTCCTTTCATCACCTGTTCCTGAAACAGGATATAGATGACGATCGTAGGCAGCGCCGCCATGCCCAATGCCGCCATCGTCAGCTTATAATCCGTTGAGTAGCCGGTGGCGAATACGGATAGACTGAGCGGCAGCGTCTTCAGCGCCGGACTGTTGATGAACACGAGTGCAAAGGCAAAGTCGTTCCAGAAGCGCAAAAAGCCGAGGATGGCCACCGTTGCCAACGCTGGCATAGAAACCGGAAGCATAATGCGGGTGAAAATGCCGGTGTAGCCACAGCCGTCGACGAGCGCCGCTTCCTCCATTTCCTTCGGAATATTGGCCAAGTAAGCCGCCACGATAAAGATAGCGATAGGAAGCTCAAATGCTGTATACGGCAATATAAGGGCAGCATACGTGTTCAATATCCCCATCTGATTCATCATCATAAACAGCGGTACGAGCGTGCTGTGAATCGGAATGAGCATGCCAAGCACGAACAGCAGATGAATGAAGGTCCTGCCGCGAAACGTGAAGCGCGCCAAAATATAAGCCGCCAACGCCCCCAGCAGCAAAGTGAGCGCTAACGACAGTGTCGTGACGATGAATGAATTCAGCATGGCCAGTCCCATCCCCGATACTTCCCAAGCGCGGGCGAAGTTCGACCATTGCCAGGATTGCGGCAGTCCGAACGGATGCGCGTAAAATTCCTCATTCGTCTTAAACGCGCTCAAATAGAGCCAAATGAGCGGATACAACGTAACTACAGCATACACGGCCAATCCACAGGAAACACAGAAGCGTGTGATGTGCGCCTTCCATCGTCTGGCCGACATCTGATATGGCCCCCGCGCACGCACGGCCGCTGCTGCAGAGGATGATTTCATACCGATTCCCTCCTTTCAAGTTACGTGTTCTAAAGGTCCCTTTTTAAACACCGAGGAGTACAAGTTATCGCAAAAAAACTATATCGGAAGCATTGCTCTCATTGCTCTCATCTCTGCTCCTTCTTCATCAGCCATTGCGATCCAGCGACCATCAGCAAGCTGATAATAACGATAAGGGTGGATACAGCACTGCCATATCCGAAGCGATAGACGGTAAAGGTGCTGTTGTACATATATGAGGCAAGCAGCTCTGTCGCATGAGCGGGACCGCCATTCGTCATGACATAAATCAGATCGAACGCCTTCAAGCTCCCCGAGATGCACAGAACGATCGTGACCTTGAGCGTATCCCAGATGAGCGGCAGCGTAATGAAGCCCAACTTCCGTAAGCCTGTCGCGCCGTCCAGATGTGCCGCATCGTCCATTTCAGACGGGATGCTGTGCAGCGCAGCCAAAAACATAATTAAATACGGGCCGATATAATTCCACACGATCGGAATCGCAATCATCCACATGGCGATGCCAGGTTCGGATAGCCATGCGCGCCGCCACTCTTCGAGACCGACAGCACTGAGCGCCGCATTCAGCAGCCCTGTCTGCGGATGATAGATGTTGCTCCAAATAATCCCGATTACGACCGATGAGAGCACCATTGGCATAAAAACAGCAGACCGGACGAAGCGCTGAAACCATGTGCCGCGCTTTAAAAGCAGTGCTAGCAAGAGCGCGATCGGCACCTGACCGAAGACAGAGGCAATGACAACGATCATATTGTTGCGGAACGACAGCCAGAAGACCGAATCCTTAAGCGCTTCAACGAAGTTATCCAAGCCGATGAAACGGGCAGCCCCGATTCCTTTCCAATCAAAAAATCCGTAATAAGCCGACCAAAAGATAGGAATGATGACAAAAATGGTGTACAAGACGAGCGCGGGGGTCAATCCTGCCGTAATAAACGACCGTTTGTTGGTCCAAGCGCGCATAGGGGCTCCTCCTTCCTCTGTACGAGAGACGCTCTTTCTAGTTAACCCGGTTAAGAAACTACTAACGAATTGTTTCGTTCATGCAATGGCGCGTTCAGGCTGAGGTGCTCCGCTTCATCCACCCCTTTGGTTCATTCTCCCCCTCCTTCAGGAGGCGGCACGACCAAGGATGACTCTAGTTATCTGTCATGATGAGCGACCGCTGCATGGCATGGTATATACAATTGGCAGATATCTTATACCCGTCGTCATCCTTCCTGACGGTATGGAGAATGCACATCAGGACCTTTTGCAGAGTAGTCCGACAACCTATTCTCGTTGGGCGCTCCCATTCTGAATAAAGGGGAGAAGAACCTAATAGGAGGTTTGCCAAAAAGTCCTTTTGCTCACTAGCCCCACTACTCAGAAAATGCGAACCCTATCGAATCGCCGTTTGGCTAAACTTAACCACCCTTAACTAAAGGGATTAGACCCTTCTTCCCGTTTTCAGAATCCGCTCTTCCCCGCAATATTGCACCTTTTTTCTCAACTTAATTACTCCTTGTTGCGCACTCGTCATGTATTGCGTACTGGTCATGCATTGCGCACTCCTCATTCATTGCGCACTCGTCATTCATTGCGCAATCTGAATCATTGGGAGAGTGAACAAAAGGGGTAATTAGAACAGGATTGAGAGACTGCGAATGCTAGAGTTGAGATATGTATTTGAAGAGGGAAACCGCATCATTTAGGCCACTACCAATTGACCAGGCGACTTTGTGGCCCCAAAAAACTTATAGTTTCTTATCTGTTATGGCAACGGGCGCGCCCCGCCAACATGCTCGCTGGCAGAGCGCCGTCCCCATTTCCAATCCCGTTCAAGTTCAGCGCCTCCCGGCTTACTTGCCAAGCGCTTTCGCCTGCGCCTCCTGAATCTTCTGCGCCACGGCCTCGGGCTTGCCGCCCATCAGCAGCTCCTGCAGCCCGTTATTGACCGCATCCGTTCCGGCGCTCGTTAAGACGGCGTCATATACCGGCGTGCGCTTCACTTCATTGACGAGTCGGTTTACCTTGGCAAAGAGCGGCGATACTTTGCTCTCATCCAGCTCCAGCTTGAAGCTGACCAGCTGATTCGCTTCCAGTGTCCGCTTCTGCGCCTCTGGTCCAGACATGGCGTAAATCAAGTCGTAGGCCGCTTCCTTGCGCTTGCCTTCTACCTTTTTGCTCAATCCAAGACCGACGCCGACGACACCGGACAATGTCTTCGGGTCACCCTTCCCGCCTGGGATGGACGGGAGAACGGTCGCGCCCATTTGCTGCAACGCCTCCGGCGTCGCATTCGCGGACAGGTTGGTCAAGGCCCAGCCGCCGTCAATCATCATCGCCGCTTGACCCTGGGCGAACATCATTTCCATCTGCGTGTTGTCAATGCTGTTCGCTCCATCCTGAAATGCGCCAGCCTCCTGTAAACCTTGGAACAACTCCAGCGCTTTGATGAATTCCGAATCCGTAAATTGGGCCCCGTCCTGATTTGCCGCCTTCAAAAACCATTCCGTTCCGGTCACTCGGTCGGCGAGCGAGCTTATAATGCTTGATTGCGCCAGCCATGCCGCCTTGTTGCCAAGTGCAATCGGCGTCACTTTATTCTCCTTCAGCGTCGCGACCGCCTGCATCAAATCGTCCCACGTCGCAGGAACTTGAAGACCGTGCTTATCCAATAACGCCTGATTGTAATAAAGAATGGAGGTTGGCGAAAGTCCCATCGGCGCGCTGTATGTGGCCCCGTCAAGCGTAAAATCGTCAAACGCTCCTGGGAGGAAGCCACTTTTCCAATCCGGCTTGCTGTCGAGCAGCTCATTGATCGGCTGAATCAAGCCGCCGCCGTGAAATTCTTTCGTCATCGTGCCCGGCCACATAAGGAATACGTCAGGCATTTCATTGGCTGCCGCTACCGTCTTCAAGCGCGTTTTATAGCCATCCGGCGGTATCGCCTGAATGTCTAAGGCGACATGCGGATGGTTCTGCTTAAATTGTTCGATAATGTCGCGCATCGCCTGGGCGCGCAGATCGTCTCCCGTAAAGTTATGCCATAAAGACAGCTTTACGGACTCACCGCTGTCCTTCCCGCCGCCTTGGTTAGCGGACGAATTCGACTCCGAGCCGCCCGCTGCTCCATCCTTGCCTGACGTCGTTGTGCCCGTTCCGCCTGCACATGCGGTAACAATGGAAACGACAAGCAGGAACACGAGCACAGAAATCCACCGCTTGCGCATCATAACCCTCCTGACCATTCTGTTCATGTTCACCGGACCTATTCAGCTGTCATCAGCGCGGGTATCTCGTCATCGCGTTCCGGTGTATACCCAGTATAAGTAAGCGCTTTAATTATGCGTTAGGGAAAAAATCAAGCCTCAACGGGGAATCTATTCAGCTCTGGCAGGTTTTTCTGGCGGCTCCCTTTTGATTGCGCACTATTGTCAACATTTGTCCCGGTATTCGGATGGAGTGCAGCCGATATGCTTCTTAAACAGCTGTGAAAAGTATTTTAAATCCTCATAACCGACCAACTGAGCCACGGCCGACACTTTAGCGGAGCCGTCTTGAAAATAGCGGCAAGCCTGAGCCATACGGGCTTGGGTCACATATTCAATATAATTGATGCCTGTTTCTTGCTTGAACCTATCGCTCAAATGGTTCGGATGCACCCCGACGACTCGAGCCACATGCTGCAGCGTCAGACTGCCGTCCGCCTTCTCGCGAATGTAATTCATGGCGCGGGTAACCATTGACGTGGAGGAGTCCGCAATGACATCGCGAAAATATTGCATCGCTTCCTGCAGCGCAATGAACAGCGCACGCTCCCATTGCTCCGGCGCGGCCGTACGCGGTGAGGCTAGAGCAGGCTCGGGCCGGCCAACAGCCGCGCAATCGGCTCCGGCACTTGAAGCCGGCTCGGACGCAAGCCCGAAGGCGCGGGCCTGCGCATGTCGAGATGCGCTCCATGACGCGCATGCCACCTCGCCATCCTGAGCGCAGCATCCGCTATCCGCCGGCTGCAATCCGCCAGCCTGTGCCGGCGCGGACACTTCAGCGCACCGTTCCAGCCAACGCCGCGCCGCGATGAGCAGCGATTGGCCGTAAGACTGAACCGAGGCCGGAGTCGCTTCCGGTTCGTCAATAAGTCGCTGGACCTGTTCGTGCACGAAACGGCGCAGCTCCTCGGGCTCGCCTGATTTCAAACAGCGAATGAGTTCTGCTTCATCCTGCGCAGTACAAATGGAAGGCCGCCCTGCCCGTGAAGCTGCCTCCTGCCAAGTCAGCATTCTTTTGTTGCCTTTGAACCAATGATACGCATAAGCCTCCTTCGCGGTGCGGCACGAATCGCGCACCTCTACCGGCGCTGTCACCAAGCGGCCGATTCCGGCAAACAGCCGGCATTTCAGCTTGCGCTCAATTAGCGCAAGCTCATAATCCCACGAGTCCGAGCTTATGGCCGTCCCTTCTGTCAGACGCAGCACAAGCAAGCGGGACTCCTCACGCAGCGCAAGCCCCGCCACCATTTCTGTCAGCATATTGCCGACCGCAAACAGCAGCAGCTTCTCCTGCGCTTCGCCCCAGCCTTCCGCCTGAATGCATGCCACGTCGAAGACGACATTCCGTGTCGACGAGTGCGTCCTGTCTGCCAACAGCAGCGTATCCGCCAGCATGCGGCACTCCGCCTCGCTCAGCGGCTCATGCAGCAGCTTATGCAGCAGCTGTTCGCGGTAGGTAGCTTCTATCTTCGACATGCTCTTGCTGCGTTCCAGCTTCTCCACTATCCGCTCCTTGGCGCGAATCGCCGCTCTCATAATGTCGTCAGGTCGACTCGTCTTCAGCAAATAGTCGCACACTCCTTCCCGCAGCGCCCGCTGTGCATAGCGGAAATCATCATAGCCTGTCAGCACAATCATCTCCGTGTCCGGACTCACCTCGCGAATGTAAGCGGCAAGCGTCAACCCGTCGGCGCCGGTCATGCGGATATCGGTCAGCACAAGATGCGGCTTATCCGCTGATATCGCCTCCATCGCCTCTTCCGCCGATGCACACGGAGGCAGCACCTCAAATCCTAAATCATGCCAAGGTATCACTTGGGCAAGTCCAGTGCGAATAATGACTTCGTCATCCACAATTAACAATTTCATCAATAAGACCCCTTTCCTTGCTTGTATGTGCAGCCTGGCGACGGAATCGGAATCGCAAACGTAACGGTCGTTCCTTCTCCTGCGATACTTTCGATGTGCAAGGACGCGCCCTCGCCATAATGAAGCTGCAATCTGCGCTGGACATTGAATAGGCCGTAACCGCTGCCGGCGCTTGCATCACCGCTTGGCGGCCGGCGTTCTCCCGTCCGCAGCTGCCGCCTGAGGCTCTCCGCCGCATCTGGACTCATGCCAACGCCATTATCCCGAACAATAAATTGAATTCCCCCCTCATCTGCCATCAACATTTCCAAATAGAGAAATCCGTTATTTCCATGCGCTCCCGGTTTCAGAACCCCATGCAATAAAGCGTTTTCAATTAACGGTTGCAGCAGCAGCTTGAGCATTGGCGCCTCTTCCAGCTCAACCGGCAGCACGATCTGGAACTGAAACCGTTCCGGATAGCGCATCGCTTGAATATGCATATAATTTTTCACATGCTCCACCTCTTGGTCAATCGTGCAATATTCAAGCCCCCGGTTCAGGCTGAAGCGCAAAAAGTCACCCAGCGCCCCTACCATCTCGGCTATTTTCCCGTTTCCATCCATCCATGCGAGCCACTGCACGGAAGAGAGCGTGTTATATAGAAAATGCGGATGAATTTGTGCCTGCAGCGCTTGCAGATCCGCTTCCATTTTTTGCGCTTCATTCCGTTTCACCTGCTCGGTCAATTCGCGGATATTATCGCTTAGCCGATTATAGCTGCGCACGACAAAGCCAATTTCGTCTTGCGAAGTGAGCGGCAGCGGCCGGAACGGGGAATCCGGCTGCACCGATCCGATCGAACGGGCCAACCGGACAAGCGGCTTCGTAACCCGTCTGACAAAATAAGCAACTGCCGCCACGATCACGAGCAGAGCAACACCCACCGTCACGGCAGTCAATTGAAGCACATAGCGGTTCTGTTCGCTGAACGTCTGGTACGGGATCATCGCGTACACATCCCATGGGGCGAGCGGAACCTTCATGGCCACGACCACATGACGGCCGCTCCCTTCCCCGACATCGAAAAACTGCGCTTCGTTGCCCGTAATCGCGCCGCCAAGCGACGCAAGCTGCGGTTGCCAGGCGGCAGCCGTCGCATCATCGGCTCCAGAAGCGACGATGTTCCCCTCGTTATCTGCAAGAATGAGGCTTCCTCCGCCTTCCACGACAGCATTGCCCAGCCGGGCGGTCAGCGCATCCCCGTCGATGCCGATGGACAGCATGCCAAGCGATTCAAACGTATTCATATTGCGAATTGGCCGGACAAGCGACACCGTGCGTTTGCGCCCCAGACTCGTATCGATCGGAATCGGAGGGGACCACCAGGTCGGATGCTCCTCCCAATAATCAGGCGAGGCCGGAACTTGCTGGAACAGCGAGGAGGTCAAAATCGTCGTGTTGGACAGCTCTGGATTTCCGTTGAGCGGAATGAGGCGGATGTCGGCAATGTAGTCTTTGGAAAAAGCCAAATTCGTCAAAAATCCGATCATGCGCAAATAGTCGTTGGCGCTGGCCCGCTCCTTCTTCGCCAAATAGGTCTGAACATCATGCTGTCCGATTAAGAAGACAGACATATTCTCGACGTCCTGGGCAATCGTCTCGAGAATGGCGCTAATCTGTCTCAACGTGTTCAAGCTCGCCTGTTTCGTCTTCTCCTCAGTAATCGACCATGCGGTGCGGTAAGAGACGTAGCCGAGCAGCATGACCGGCAAAATGATGCAGGCCAGCAGCAAAATCAACAATTTTCGGTGCAGCGAACGTGCGATCCAATTCACAATTAGCCCTCCTTCCTATTTCTTCCTCTATCACGATCATTATGCAGCATTAATTTTTGTTAGGTCAACAAACTTTTAGTTTGATCGCTGGCAAAATTATGATACGATGAGGTGGAGAGCGATGGAGCATGAAATTATGAAATGGCTCCCATCCGCAGCTCCACTTTAATTTGAGGGAGGAAGCAATGGAATCCATACAAGAAGAACTTCCCTTTCTACAGGCAGTTGTCAAAGGGATAGCCGCCCAGTTCGGCGATCAGTGCGAGGTTGTGCTCCATGATTTGACGCTGCCGTATGATCGTACGATCGTTGCGATTGAAAACGGTCACATTACGGGCCGCCATGTCGGTGATCCTGGCACGAATCTCGGCCTAGAGCTGTTGCGCGGCACACAGCAAGACGGCAACAAAATCAACTATATTACGCAGACGAAGGATGGCCGCTTGCTCCGCTCCACTTCATTGTATATGCGCAATCGCGAAGGGCAGATTATCGGGTCGCTATGCATTAATTACGATATTACCGACCTGACGATGGCGGAGAAAGCGCTGAAGTCACTCACCATGGCCGGATTACAGCCGGAAGTGAAGGAATCGTTCGTGACCAATGTGAACGATTTATTGGATACCCTCATTCAAGAAGCTCAGGCGCAGATCGATAAACCGGTTGCATTGATGACGAAGGAGGACAAGATGAAGCTGCTCGTTCTATTGGACGACAAAGGGGCCTTCCTCATCAAAAAAGCCGGGGAGAAAATTTGCACGTATTTGGGCATATCGAAATATACGTTATATAGCTACTTGGAAGAAGCCAAGCAATCTACCTAACGGAGCGTGAAACTCATGATGAAGGAACCGCAAAACGGACAAATGGAGAACGTTGCTGCTCTATCGAATCTATCCGTTCAGCATCCGCAGCTAGCAATAGCCGAAACTCCTTTTCTGCTCATCGATTTGGAACGAACAGAGCGCAATATATCCGCAATGGCTCAAGCGGCAGCCCAGAATGGAGTGCAGCTGCGTCCCCATCTGAAGACACATAAGATGCCGCGCATTGCGCAAATGCAATTGCAGCATGGCGCCTCCGGCATTACGGCAGCGAAGGTGTCAGAAGCGGAGATCATGGTGGAGCATGGAATTCTCGATATTTTCATTGCCTATCCGCTCGTTACCCCTTCCAAAGTACGCCGGGCGATCGCTTTAACTTCACGAGCCCGCATTATTGTCGGGGTCGACAGCATCGCCGGCGCCGGCATACTGGAAGAGATCGCGCAGGAGTGCGATGTTGTGCTTGAGGTGCGGCTGGAAATCGACACTGGCTTGAAGCGTTCGGGCGCGCGTGCAGCCGACATTATGCCGATAGCTCAATTCATCGCGCACTGCCCGCACCTGCAGCTTGGCGGCATCTTCACCTTCCGCGGAGCGCTGCTGAACGGAGAGGGTACGCTCGATGTGCAGAGCGCGGGGATTGATGAAGGCTTGACCATGGTTCGGATCGCAGACATGCTGCGTGAAGCCGGTCATGACATCCGGGATGTCAGCGTCGGTTCGACTCCAACAGGCACTTATGCGGCTGCCGTTCCTGGCGTGACGGAAATCCGTCCGGGCACATACGTATTTCAAGACCGCATGCAAGTCGAATTCGGCGGATGCATGCTCGATGACTGCGCCGGTTGCGTAGCCGTTACCGTCGTAAGCTGCCCGCAAGACGACATCATTATCGTCGATGGCGGCAGCAAAGCATTCGCTACCGACGTGCAGCCGAACACGCCTCCACTTCTTTTGCAAGGCTTCGGTCATATTATGGAAGCTCCCGAAGCCGTGTTGGAGCGATTATCCGAGGAGCATGGCACAATTCGTATTACGGCCGGTCATTCCTTCAAGGTCGGCGATCGCCTACATATTATTCCTAATCACATTTGCAGCACTATTAATTTATATAACAAGGCATGGCTTGTTCAATCGGACTGTGCGGTCCACGTTCCGATCGAAGCACGCGGACACAGCTGGTAAACATAATGAAGGAGGAAGGATCATGCTTGATGTAATCATTCGGAATACACGCGTTGCCGACGGTACCGGCAACCCTTGGTTTTGGGGCGAAATCGGAGTAAAGGACGGACAGATTACCCATGTCGCGTCTCCGGGTTCCATTGATGTCGAGGCACGGGACACGATTGATGCGCAAGGGCACATCATCGCTCCTGGATTCATTGACGGACACTGTCACTCCGACCTGATGATTATGGATTACCCTGACAGCAACATTAAAATGCAGCAAGGCGTAACGACTGAAGTTGTCGGCAATTGCGGCTTGGCGCCTGCACCGTTCGTGCCCGCACGCGGCGACTTGCTGCGGGAATACATTACGCCAGTCATTGGGACAACGAACAAGCCGTGGACGTGGAACAGCATCGCAGAATATATGGACGCCGTTCAGAGCTGCTCTCCAGCCGAGCACCTCGCTACCTACGTAGCGCACGGCGCGCTCCGAATTGCCGTCATGGGCTTCGATCATCGTCCGCCTACGCCTGCGGAATTGAATGAAATGAAGACGATTCTGCGCGAAGGAATGGAAGCGGGCGCTATCGGCCTCTCCATCGGCTTGCTGTACGCGCCAGGCAGTTACGCGGACAAAAATGAAATTGCGGAATTGTCCCGCGTCGTCGCCCAATACGGCGGGCTGCTGTCCACGCATATTCGCGGCGAAGGACGCCACCTGCTCGCTTCGATTGATGAAGTGATCTGGATTGCGGAGCAATCCGGAGTGACTCTGCACATCAGCCATCTCAAAGCTGCTGGAAAGCGCAGCTGGGGCCAAGTGCTGGATGCGCTCGAGCGCATTGAAGCGGCGCGGGCCCGCGGAATGGACGTCACATGCGACGTATATCCGTACCATGCTGGCTCCACCACGCTCACGACGGTGCTGCCGCCTTGGATCTTGGAAGGCGGCTTGCCTGCCACGCTGGAAGCGCTGCAGCGTCCGGCTATCCGGCAGCGTCTGCATGAAGAGCTGGCAGAGGAGCAAGACACATGGGACAATCTCGTCGCTTCCACCGGCTGGCACAGCGTCGTTATCTCTGCGGTGCAGACAGATCGCAACAAAGAGCTCGAAGGGCTATCGATTGCGGATGTTGCCGCGAAGCGCGGCATTCACCCTGTCGATGCCATGATCGAACTGCTGCTGGAAGAGCAAGGCAAGATCACCATCGTCTATTACCATATGGCAGAATCCGACGTCGATCAGGTCATCGCTTATTCGCGCTCGCTCATCGCTTCTGACAGTCTGCACTGCGAGACCGGCAAGCCTCATCCGCGGCTCTATGGAACGTTCCCGCGCATACTTGGCACATATGTGCGCGAGCGCAAGCTGCTTACCGTGGAGGATGCGGTGCGCAAGATGAGCGCCTTTCCGGCGGCGCGCTTCCGCCTAGGCCGACGCGGCCTGCTTGTGCCGGGATATGCGGCGGATCTCGTCGTCTTCAATCCGGACACGGTGCAGGATACGGCCACCTTTGAAGAACCGCGCCAGTTCCCTAACGGAATATCGCATGTGTTCGTTAACGGTCAGCTTGCGCTGCGGCACGGCGAATTTCAGTCCGTTCACGCCGGTTCCATGCTCAAAGCGGAACGCCGCCTTCAGCTTCACCATACTTGCGGTTGCTGCTGACCGCTTCATCAGGAATGTGACTAATCATTTTTTTAACTACTTATTTAACATACTACCTACTTAAGGAGCGAATAATATGGGTCAAATCGAACAACGTCTGCAGCAATTAGGAATCGAGCTGCCAGCTGTAGGAGAACCGAAATTTTCTTATATTCCTTGCAACCGCACAGGCAATCTATTGTACACATCAGGCATGGATTGCCGAATTGACGGCGTGCTCATGTATGAGGGCAAGGTCGGCGCGGAGCTGACGATTGAAGAAGGCCAACGCGCCGCGCGCCAAGTCATTATTAACGCCCTGGCTGTCATCAAGCATGAGCTTGGCACCTTGGATAAAGTGGCCAAGGTCGTGAAGATGCTGGCGTTCGTCAACAGCGCACCGGGATTTGCCGATCAGCCTTACGTCATTAACGGGGCATCGGATTTGCTTATCGAGGTGTTCGGAGACGCAGGAAGACACGCTCGTTCAGCGATTGGCACGAGCGACTTGCCGTTCCATACGCCAGTCGAAATCGAAATCATTGTGGAAGTAAAAGAAGAAGCATAGATTCACATAGATTCAACAACATTAAACCGCAATAATGCCGCAGACTGCGCCAGAGGTTTTATCCCTCTGAAACAGCCTGCGGCCTTTTCATTTTTCATGCGCATCAGTCTATTTTAGCTTTTTCACGTTTTCCTGCCACTTCTCGGTTTTATAAGCTAATAGCTTGGCGTAACCGACTTGCTGCGCCTTCGTCTCGGCCTCATCGAGAAGCCGCAGAACATCTTCGTCACTTCTGGCATTGAGAAGGATCTTCGCCCTCGTTTCGGAATAAATATCCGCTATGCTTTGCGCGGCAATGCCTTCCTCCGTGTCTCCCGGCGGGTCCAAATTGACAAATTCGGTTCCATTATATTGGGTCTTCCACGTTATTTCAGTTTGCCAGCGCGTTTCCCAATTCCGCTTCTCCTCCGGCAGTGTCTGTTCAAATTTGCTCTTGGATGTATCGACGTATACCGTATTTCCGTTCCATTGGAAGTTGATGGTGGAGTCCATCAGTTTGTTGCGGTTCTCGATGTCCGTCGTGAACTTCTCTGTAAAAATCGGCGCATCATCCGCATCTGTCCCCTCCCAATACAACCCCTCAGGTCCCCAAAAAATAATCCGTTGACCTTCCGGTCCGGTCAGCCAATCCAGAAATGCGAATGTCGCTTCGGGATTGTCCGCCGCTTTCGTAATCACGCTGACATTCCAGCCGAGCTGCTTGAAATCGCCCGGATATATTTTGTTTTTATCCAAGCCTTCTTTGCGCAGCGGCCATACCATCATATAGCCGTCATCCGGGTCCTCCGCTCTAAGCATATTGTCCCCTCTCGAGGCGAATTCGGTCGGACTGGAGCTGGCCAGCACCGCAACTCTGCCAGATACGATTTTCTCTGCCAGTTGATCTCTCGTTTGCGACATCGTATCCTGCGACATTAATCTCTCGCGGAACAGCCGGCTGGCATAGACCATCGCCTCGCGAAACACGGGATCCGTAAATATCGATGTCAGCTCGTCACCCTTCGGCACGGCTTGCATGACGTTGAAGAGGGAAGGGCGGTTTTCCGCAAAGGCGGACGTCAATATTTCCACTCCTTCAGCGCCTGCTCCGACTTCGAGCGGTACTGCGTTCGGATAGTTCTGCTTCACCTTTTTTAGATACGCATATAAATCATCGGTTGTCTCCAACTTGGGGGAGCCGAGTTCCATATATATTTTCTTGTTCACGACATAACCGGCATTTCCATTTGGCTGCGTCGTGTACCAGTTCGGAAACTGATAGATTTTCCCGTCAGGGGAGCGCAGCATATTGAGCGTTGATTCCCCTGCCCATTTTTTTAAATTCGAATACTTGTCCAAATATTTATCTAACGGCACCAGCAGATCGGCTGCTCGCAATCGCTCGACATCGGCACCACGCTCCAACCAAATGACATCGGGCAATTCGTCGGACGCGATCATCGTATTAAGCTTCTGTTTGGCATTGCCTCCGGAACTAATCGCGGTAATCTCCACTTTTTTATTCTCTCTAATCCATTTCGTGGCCAAGTCCTTGCCCCACGGCGGCATCGTATACCAATCATAGTTGCCATAGAAAGAGAAGGCTATCGTCGCCTCTCCAAACGCTGCCGCATTGATTGGCTCCCCCTCTTGTTTGTTCCCGGCAGCTTCTTGTTGGGTCGAAGGGCCGCATGCCGCCAGCAGCGATGCAAGCATCACCAGCGCAAGGCTCAACGCCATCCATGTTCTCCCGTGCTTCATTTTCCCTATCCCCTTTCCCCTCGTTGCAGAATGAATCCCGTCACTTATAAATACATGCATCGGCAAAGCGGTATGCGCTGTATAGAAAGCAATCTGCGCTGCGCTTAACTGTTATTCCTTCAACGATCCGATGAGGACTCCCTTGACAAAATATTTTTGCACAAAAGGATACACGCAGATGACAGGCACGGTCGCAACCATCATCGTTGCCATGGAGAGCGACTTGCTCGTGATCGTTTTCATCCGTTCCATGTGGCCTTTCGCTGCGGAATCCATTTGCGCCATTTGCTCGCTCATAATGTTGGAGCTCAAAATCTGCTGCAGCTTCGTCTGGATAGGCAATAAATCCAAATTGGAAATGTAAATGCTCGGCGTGAACCAGTCGTTCCAATGGTATATGGCCGTGAACAGCGATAACGTGGCCAGCACGGGACCGGATAGCGGCAGCACGATGCGGAATAAGACGCCCCAGTTCGTACATCCGTCTATCTTCGCCGACTCCTCTAATCCGTTGGGAAGACCCATAAAGAATGTCCGGAAAATAATCATGTTATATACGCTAATCAGTCCGGGAATAATCATGACCCAGAACGTGTTCATCAGACCCAACTCCCGGATTAATAAAAAGGATGGAATGAGTCCGCCCCCGAAATACATCGTAATAATGCCCATAATCATGTACAGCTTTTTCCCTATTAGCTCCCTCTTCGTCATCCCGTAGGCAAAGATCGCCGTTGCCAATATCGCCAAAACGGTGCCAATAAGCGTTCTGATTACCGATATTAGAAACCCATTCAGCAAGCGGGCATCCCGAAATACAATTGTATAATTGTCTACCGTCAGATCACGAGGCCAAAAGGTAACTCCGCCCAAGAGCGTATCTGTGCCGCTGTTAAACGAAATAACCGCCGCATTCCAGAATGGATAAAACGTAAAAAAGCCCAATACCAACAAGCAGACGTGAATGAGGAAAGACATCACTCTGTCGCCAAAACCATCCTTAACCAAGCTGCATCCTTCTCTCTATCCATAATCGCGTCACCACAAGCTGTTCCCTGTCCTCCGGGCAATATAGTTGGCCCCTGCCAGCATCGCGACGCTAATGACCGCTTTGAACAGCCCAGCTGCCGTCGCGTATGAAAACCGGGAGTTCTGAATGCCGATCCGGTACACGTATGTATCTAGCACGTCGGCAACCTCCCTGACGGCAGGACTCGCTCCCAACAGCAAAATGTCTTCAAAGCCGGCATTCAGTAAATTGCCGATGGCCAGTATCATGAAGATGATAATGATCGGCATAATCGCGGGCAGCGTAATGAGGAACATTTGCTTGAAGCGGCTGGCTCCGTCAATGGAAGCCGCTTCATACATGTGCGGGTCTACACCAGCAATCGCTGCCAAGTATACGATGGAGGAGAAGCCAATCTCCTTCCATATTCCCGTGGTGACAAGAATCGTCCAAAAGTATTCTGGCATAGAAAGAAAGTTGATTGGCTCGTCAATCACTCCGATACGCTCAAACAACATATTCACACTTCCGTTGTCCGTCGATAATAGCGACATGACAAAGCCTGATACGATAACCCATGATAGAAAATGCGGCAAATAGCTGACGGTTTGAATCACCCGCTTGAACACCATGTTTTTCACTTCGTTCAGCATTAGCGCCAACAGGATCGGGGCCGGAAAGCCGATACAGAATTTGAGCAAGCTAATGACGACCGTATTGCGCATGACATTCCAAAATTCGGGCGCTTGAAAAAACATGCCGAAATGCTTCAAGCCGACCCATGGACTGTGCAGAAAGCCTTTAAATATGTTGTAGTCTTGAAACGACATAAGCACGCCGTACATCGGGATGTAGCTGAACACAAAAATGAACGCTATTGCGGGCAGCACCATAAGCTGAATATCCCATTGTTCAAAAATACGCTTGAAGCGGCCAAGTGACACCATGATTGTATGCACCCCCTCCTTGGTCAGTCCGTGAACTGCAGACCGAAATACTTCATGTCATGGCCGATGTCTTACTTGATTGTAAATTGCGGCCTGCCCTGTTTCCTCCAGTATTCTTCTGCTTAGACTGTATAATGTTATCGTTTTGTAAATCCCCCTGACCGTACTTCGCTCGGCGCATAACCCGTACTGCTTTTGAATAGCCGATAAAAGTTAGACAGATTGCGAAAGCCGCATTCCAGCGCAATGTTAATAATCTGCAAGTCTGACGATTCAAGCAGCCTCACTGCATGCTTAATGCGGACGGAAATTAGGTATTCAACGGGCGAGACGCCGACCGTTTGCTTAAACACGGCACTGAATCGGGACGGGCTTAAGTAGACAAGTCCGGCAAGCTCCTTTAAGGTCCACGGCCGGGCGAAATCCCGATCCATCGCTTGAATGGCGGCGCGTACCTTTACATCATGTTCGGAGCTGGGATGCCGTGCTGCGCCGTCTGGAGATAGCGGAGCTTCGCTGCGCAAATAACGGCTCACATAAGCCAGAAACCGGATGAGGTGCGAACGCACTATCGATACATGTAACGGCTGACTCCTGTTGTACTCCTCCTGCATGTCGCTGAGGATGGATTGCAGCAGCTTGCTGTGGTCCCGGCTAAGCAGATGCGTAAAATGTATGCCCAGCTCTGCAAAAGGCGCCAGCAGATCGTGCTCGTAGCGCAGATCATGCACAAACCAGGAAGCGTCAAAAGCCGTTACCTGCATAACGAGATGTTCTTTTTCATATGCCCTGTGCAAATCATTCGAGTTAATCAACAAAATATCTCCTTCTTGAAAATTAATCCGCTGCCCATTGATGATGTAATGGCCCGATCCGGATTTTATCCAATTAATCTCCAGCACATCATGGCGATGAAGCCGCTGATATTCCGGCGCTACGCCAATCGTATCGATAATATGGATCGGGAATTGTCTCGACAAAGTCATAGCGACTTCCTCGCAAGGAATCGTCGCTTCCTGACACGAAATCAACTTAGCATTCCCCTCCCGGGACACGCCTTTGTCTCCAGCCTGTTCTATTGTTGCACTCACTTCCATATTCACCATCCCTCTTTAGTATTTATAAATATCAAAATACCATTATAACATTTATAAATGCAATATTGTTTTTACACACGCAAATAAGGCTCACCGCTGATATGAGCGCTGAGCCTTCAAAAGAACTGGTTATTGTTACCGTTGACCTTATAGTCAAGTCACGATAAGGTATAATAGGTTTATTCTCTTACTTTAACACGGACAAGCGTGCAAGCGAAGAAGCGATTATGCAATCAAGTCATGCGGCTAATATCGAGCCAGCTATGAACTACAATGTATATATAGTATCAAGGAGATGACACCATGCAACCCCACCAGCAACACAATGAGACTCGTCCGCTTAGCTTCGCGCAAAGTGTTACGATTTTCACCAGCATTATCGTCCTGCTCTTACTTACCATTCTTGTATGGCAGGCAGAGCCTCATATTCCGCTCATCGCCGCCGCCGCATTGACCGGGTGTCTGCTGCTCGCCTTCGGCCAATCGTGGAAATCGGTTGAACAAGCACTCATGCGCGGACTTCAGGCATCCGTCATGCCTGCAATGCTGCTATCTCTCATCGGCATTCTAATCGCAGTCTGGATGATGAGCGGTACAGTTCCGACACTGCTTGTATATGGAACCACTTGGTTCCAGCCGCAGTGGTTCACAATTAGTGCGATGCTGCTTACCGTCGTCGTGTCGATGTTCGTCGGCAGCTCACTTACGACCGTCGGCACGTTCGGTGTCGCCCTGGTCGGCATGGCAGGCTCTATGGGCGTCCATCCAGCCATCGTGGCGGGTGCCGTCGTATCTGGTGCATGCTTCGGAGATAAAATGTCTCCGCTCTCCGATACGACCAATTTCGCATCTGCCGTCGCACGCGTGCAAATGCCTGATCATATCCGGAACATGACGCGGACGACCGTGCCGGCATTCGTATTGACCCTCGCCGCATTTTTCTTTTTTGGTTCATCGTCCCAGACAGACTTGTCACAGCTCGAAGCGATGCAGCGTGATATTAGCCAGTCGTTTCATATTCACCCGCTGACGCTGCTCCCGCTTGTCGTCGTGCTTGCCGCAGCCTTTAAGCGGCTGCCCATCATCATTACGATGCTGCTCGGTATCGGCACAGGCTTGCTCATAGCGCTGTTCATTCAAGGAGATTTCGCTGTTACGCAATGGATTGTTACGATGAACCACGGATATCAAGGCTCCTTCCAACTGGAAGATGTCGCGCGCATCGTCAATCGCGGCGGGCTTCAATCGATGACAGGGGCCATTACACTTATCGCTATCGCATTTGCATTAGGTGGACTGCTGCAGCACTGCGGAGTCATCCAGACGATGTTCAATCGTCTCATCGCTCCGGTAAAGAGCAAAGAAGCGCTCGTCGTAACGAGCGGGCTCAGCTCCATTGGCGTCAATATCATTACCGGTGAACAGTATATGTCTATTCTGCTGCCGGGCCAGCTCTTTGAAGAAGAATATGAGAAACGCGGCATTCCGCGCGTTACCCTCTCACGCACATTGGAAGATTGCGGGACCTTGGTCAATCCGCTCATTCCGTGGGGCGTCAGCGGAGCGATGATGACGAGCGCATTGGGACTGACGGTGCTCGATTATGCGCCGTACGCCTTTTTCCTCTGGCTATCCCCGTTGGTGACATTTGCGTTCGCGCTCATTCCGGGCTTGAAGAGAGAAACTTTGGGTATGGCTCGGAAATGATAGGCATATCAATTGAAGCGGGTTTGCGCGGAGGCGCAATACTCGCTTCTTTCTTTTTGAATCCGTTTGTTGATTTTTCCAGATCGGCTTCTCTCAAGGCAACTGCCTTACCGTTGTGCAAGCAGCTTCTTTGCTTTCTCCAGACAGATAAGGATATGAAAAGGAAACGAGGTAAATGGTTCTCTTCGGACGAGGTCGAAGCAAGATCCATTGGAAAACATACAGTAAAATGTATGGACTCTACGGCTAAATGGCATTCAGACTGTAATTTGTCCAATGGATCGGGCTCTTTTCAGCCATTAGCACGGATGGAGTGACAAGCCATTGGATGAACTCCAATGGAACCGACCGTAAAGAGCTGCACCCCGCTATTTCATTGGACGAAATCCAATGGATGAAACAAAGGCCCAAACCTTCCGCCCTGCTTCTTCTCTTCGGGCAGGAGACGGGTCGGATGTATATCATCGCACACAATCTTATCTTATAATCCTTCCCGCAATCAGCCGGGTCCTGTTCCAGTGAATTAGACAGTTACAAGACAGCATTATCACAGAACAACAATACCCGAAAATGATAGGCATTGTCCCCCTTCTCTTGTTATGATACGCTTTAAGTATCTATGTGCACGACAAGGTGCATACCATTCGGAATGAAAGGGAGGAACTTGATGATTAAACATATGAACGGCCGCTTGCCCCGCTGCGCCGTCATCATCATTTGTGTGCTCATGCTGCTCTGTTCCTCCCTGCTGCCTGCGCTGTCAGCAGATCCGCTCGGACAGCCCAGCGCGGATGCGGAATACGCCCATGCGCTGCATTATGAGACCGTGGTCGGAATTCCGCATCACTATATCGTGAAAATTCATACGTTCATGCAATGGGCTGTTCTCTTTTTCATTTACCTGTTCATTCTCCTAATACGGAATATCGTTCCCAAATATTTATTCGATGTGCCTTTCCGCCTTCTATTGCTCAGCATCTGTCTCATGCCCTTAAAGTTTACCTCCAAGTACGTCGTTCGCTGATCGGATGTATTCAGTTCTATCATACCGGCAGTAAACAACGATAGTTACGAGGAGGAATAATTTCCATATGAACCAGATCAATGAACAGGAACAGCATGAACTTACGAAGAAGCAGGGCAAGCATTCTTCAGGATTGAAGACGGATATGAAAGTCATTAATCGAGATATGATGAACATCATCATGTTCATTGTACTATCAGCGGCAGTAATCGCTGCACTTTACTTCCTACTCTAGAATTAATGTTCATCACCCCTATCCTGCTCAGCGCCATGCTGAGTAAGATAGGGGTTTTTTATTGTGTTGCACAACACGCACTTGAGCCGTTTGTAACATTTCCACGTTCATTTCCACGTTCATTTCTACGTTCATTTCTATGTTCATTTAAATGTTCAAATCTATCTTTTCTCATCAAAAATAAACTTATATAAACATTTAATTGAACTTAAATGAACATTGAGCTATAATAGACAGCATCAGGCAAGATTAACCAATCATTCATTCATAGGAGGAATCATAATATGGAAATGCGTCACGCAAGTCATCCGGAGAGTGCGAAAGGCTACGATACGGATCGTCTGAGAAAAGAGTTCCTGATTGAGAAGCTGTTCGTGGAGAACGAGATTCAGATGGTGTACAGCCACGTCGATCGTTATATTATTGGCGGTGCGCTGCCAACGACAGGCACACTGCAATTGGAAGCGGATTCAAAGGAAATCGGAGCCGATTATGTGCTGGAGCGTCGTGAAATCGGTATTATCAACGTGGGTGCTGCCGGCATCATCAACGTTGACGGGACGGAATATGCCGTGGAGGCGCGCGACTGCCTATACATCGGCATGGGAAGCCGCGATGTGACGTTCGCTAGCCGGGATGCCGCGAATCCGGCACGCTTCTACTTCATCTCCACACCAGCTCATAAGACATATCCGACCGTGCTGCTGCCGATTGCCGAAGCTACGCCGCAGCATCTTGGCAGCTTGGCTTCGTCTAACGAGCGCACGATTTATAAATATATCCACAAGGGCGGCATCCAAAGCTGTCAACTCATGCTCGGCATGACGCTTCTGAAGCCGAACAACATGTGGAATACAATGCCTTGCCATACTCACGACCGCCGCTCCGAAGTATATTTCTACTTCGACATGCCAGAAGACGGTCTTGTCTTCCACTTCATGGGGGAGCCGCAAGAGACGCGGCATTTGGTCATGCGCAACGAGCAGGTCGCCATCTCACCGAGCTGGTCCATCCATAGCGGTGTAGGCACGAGCAATTATACGTTCATTTGGGCCATGGCCGGCGAGAATCAAACATTTGAAGATATGGATATGATTGCCATGAAGGATTTGAAGTAAATGTCGAACGTAAAACGCCATCAACAGATTATGGAACTTCTCATTCAACAAGGCGAAGTCAAAGTAAACGAGCTTAGCGAGCAGCTTCAGGTTACCGGCAAGACGATTCGCGCGGATCTTGAGCTGCTGGAAGAGCAAGGCTTGCTTACCCGGGTTCATGGCGGAGCCGTGTTGAAGCATATGTCCGACCTCGGACTGCTGCCGGTGCAAGCACCGAACCAGCAGCACCTAACCGAAAAAGCAGAAATTGCTGAGAAAGCCGTACGCCTCATAGAGCCAGATGACATCATTGCGCTTGATGGCGGCAGCACGACCTTGGAAATGGCGAAGCGATTGGACAATGCGCCCATTACCGTCATAACGAATGATTTATTCATCATCGCTGAGCTGACGCGCAAGCCGGAGATACGACTCGTCGTGCCCGGCGGATACCGCAATCGGAATCTGCTCGTCAGCAGCGAAGCGGTGCAGTTGGTACGCAAGTTGAATATCCAGAAAGCTTTTATATCCGCCACAGGCATTCATATCGAAAATGGCTTGACGATCTATACAAGCGAGCTGTATGAGCTCAAACGCGCATGGATTGACACGGCGAAGCGAACTTATGGTGTTGCGGATTATACGAAATTCGATAAATCGGCTCTGCTCACCTTCGCAACGCTGCAAGAAATGACCGCCATCATTTCCGATCATCAGCTGCCGGCGGACGTGCAGGAGAAATATGCGGCAGCCGGCGCATCGATATTGCTGTAGGTCGTCATGCTCAAGGAGGAAAGATCATGCAATTGTTCAATTTACATGGTCGTACTGCGGTAGTCACGGGAGGAGCCGTCGGCTTAGGCTTCGGCATGGCTTACGGGCTTGCGCAAGCTGGAGCGGATCTGGTGCTCATTACGAGCAACGGCCCGCGCGGGGATGCGGCGGAGAGGCTGCAAGCCCTTGGCCGCAAGGTTACTTTTATTCAGGCAGATCTAATGAACTTAGACGGAATGAACGATGTTGTGAACTCATGTGTGGAAGCAGCCGATGGCAAAGTGGATATTTTGGTCAACAATGCGGGCATTATCCGCCGTACCCCTGCCGCCGAACATTCGCTGCAGGATTGGCATGACGTGTTGCAGTTGAACCTGAATTCCGTCTTCTATTTATGTCAAGCCTTTGGCAATCATATGCTTCAGCAAGGCTCTGGCAAGATAATCAACATTGCTTCCATGCTCTCCTTCCAAGGAGGGATTAATGTTCCTGGCTATACTGCGGCAAAACATGGGATTGCCGGCGTCACCAAAGCACTTGCCAATGAATGGTCAAGCAAAGGCGTGTACGTCAATGCTATAGCTCCCGGCTACATGGCCACAGACAATACCCAGCAGCTGCGCGATGATCCGAAGCGCAGCGCCGATATATTAGGAAGAATTCCTGCAGGCCGTTGGGGCACACCTGAAGATCTGGCCGGTCCGGTCGTCTTCTTGGCATCTGCTGCATCGGACTATGTGAATGGACATATTTTGTGCGTTGACGGCGGATGGATGAATCGTTAATCAACGGATATCGATTGGGAGGAACGAGAGATGGACAATGTATGGTCAGCCGCAATTCATGACGCTGTGCAGAAGACGAAGGCGAATATTGCACGTTATGGGGACCAATTTCCTCACGTAAGCAAAAACGGAACTTACTTGCTGAATGATAATACCGATTGGACTGACGGATTTTGGAGCGGTATGCTGTGGCTCTGCTATGAATATACGCAAGACGAGACGTTCGCCGAAGCGGCACGCAAAACCGTCCAAAGCTTCAAGCAGCGCTTGGAGCAGAATGTGGCGCTGGACCATCACGATATTGGCTTCCTCTACTCCTTATCAGCGAAAGCCCAATGGATAATTGACGGGGATGAAGAGGCGAAGCAGCTGACGATCCGAGCAGCGGATAAGCTGCTGAGCCGCTGGCGGGAAGAAGGACAGTACATCCAAGCTTGGGGGCCAAAGGGTGATCCAAAGAATGGCGGACGCATCATTATCGACTGCCTGATGAACCTCCCGCTATTGTATTGGGCATCGAATACTACTGGAAATCCGCGTTATGCAGAGGTTGCGCGCATTCACGCGGAGCAGAGCCGCCGTTATTTAGTGCGGGGAGACGATTCCTCTTATCATACCTTCCACTTTGATACGGACACGGGGATTCCGATTGGAGGCTCGACACACCAAGGTTACAATAACGGATCTACTTGGACACGGGGACAAGCGTGGGGTGTTTACGGGTTTGCGCTATCGTATCGCTATACACAGGAACAGCACTATTTAGAAACATCCCGTCGCATGGCCCGGTATTTCTTAACCGAGCTGCCCGAGGACGATGTAGCCTATTGGGATTTCAATGCTGCGATAGACGAGAACACCAAACGCGACAGCTCCGCGTCAGCCATCGTGGCAGCGGGTCTATTGGAACTGCTGGATCATTTGCCGGCAGATGATCCGGACAGAAGCTTCTTCGAGGACGGCCTTGACCGTTCGCTGCGCTCGCTCGTTGCGAACTACTCAACGATGAATCAACCGGAAGCGGAAGGCCTCATCGAGCATGGCTCTTACGCGGTTCTGCTCGGACACAGTCCTGACGACTTTACGATTTGGGGCGATTATTACTACCTGGAAGCGTTAGTACGACTGGAAAAAGGAATAAAAGGCTATTGGTATGAGCGCTAATTGTAATTGTTTATCTCGTTCTCTCTTGTAATTCCAAGCCCCCTTCATTGCCGGATTCATGTGACGATCGGCGATAAGGGGGCTCTTTATATGATGTGTTAACGATACGAGCAATCGGTCATTTGCTGAGACTGCAGTTCGATGCGATGGGCAGTAGGGGCACGAGTATACCATTTTTTATACAGCTTGGAAAAGTAGAGCGCATCTTCATAGCCTACTGACGCGGCAATCTGTTCGATCGTCAGTTGGGTCGTCATAAGCAGCGTTCTAGCCCGCTCCATCCGAATCCGCAGGAGAAATTGCATCGGAGACTCACCCATCTGCTTGCGGAACATTTTCGATAAGTATGTCCTATGATAACCAAGCATGTGCGCAAGCTCATCGATGGATATCGCTTTGTCATGCTGTAATGTAAGCCAACGCGCCGCTTGTTCCACCTGACGTTCGATATCTGTGCGCATATCGCCTTTAGAGCCGCCACTCCCGGTGCTTGCCACGCGAGCATATTCGGCTAGCACCACTCGGAAGTAGCCTTCGGCTTCAATGTCGCTTGCTTCCCCTCCCTGATGCAGCGCTTTCATTGCATTGCGGAATAGAGCCTCCACCCGGTGCTTTCGATAGCCTTTCAGTACAGGAACATGCGGGCCAATGCCTATATTGGCAAGTATTTGCTCTGCATTATTACCACGAAAGCCAATCCAACGGTATTCCCACGGGTGCTGTTCATTTGCCTCGTAATATACCAATTCGCCTGGGAAGATAAAGAAGCTATCTCCTGCGCTGACTTCAAATTCCTGTCCCCGCATCGCGAACTTTCCCTTGCCGGACAGCACGCAATGGACGATCCCATAGTCATGCACCGTCGGACCGATTCGATGGCCTGGTTCCGTATTCGATTGGCCACTGAATAAGACGGTCAGTTCACCGCGAGACGGAGCTTCGTTGATGGCGATATTCGCTCGCTCAGCCACAGCGTCCCCTCCCTTATTTGGCTACAATGCTCCATACTCATAATCATTTTGCCCATACACAGTATCACCAAATTCAGCTACATTGATTGTACAGCATTTTATTCCATGTTGCATCAGACCATATGAACTTTAAAAAAAATTAAACTTTTCCTCTCGCAGAAAGGATGAAGGAAGCATGGGCAAAATTACTTTTCTAGGTGCCGGCAGCACCGTATTCGCCAAAAACGTGCTGGGAGATTGCATGTTAACTCCGGCACTGCAAGAGTTCGAACTCGCTCTGTTCGATATCGACCACGAACGGCTGCACGATTCGGAACGGATGCTGAACAACCTGTTGTCTACGTCTGGCAGCACATGCCGCGTCGTCGCCTACCACGATCGCAAAGAAGCGTTGCGCGGAGCCAAATATGTCGTCAATGCCATTCAAGTGGGAGGCTACGACCCATGTACGATTACCGACTTTGAGATTCCGAAAAAGTATGGACTGCGCCAAACGATCGGGGACACGTTGGGCATCGGCGGCATCTTCCGCAACCTGCGGACCATCCCGGTGATGCTTGACTTCGCGAAGGACATCCAAGAAGTATGTCCTGACGCTTGGTTCCTCAACTATACGAACCCGATGGCTGTTCTGACGAACGTCATGAATACATATGGCGGAGTTCGTACGGTCGGTCTCTGTCATAGCGTGCAAGCGTGTGTGCCTCATCTGTTCCGCAGCTTGGAGCTAGACTCAGAAGGCGTGCAAGCGAAGATCGCCGGAATTAACCATATGGCCTGGCTTCTGGAAGTGACTAAGGACGGTGAAGATTTATATCCCGAAATTAAACGCCGCGCGAAGGAGAAACAGAAAGAAAAGCATCATGACATGGTGCGCTTCGAACTGATGTTCAAGTTCGGCTATTATGTAACAGAGTCGTCAGAGCACAATGCGGAATACCATCCTTATTTCATTAAGAAGCAGTACCCCGAACTCATTGAGCAGCTTAACATTCCACTTGACGAATATCCGCGCCGCTGCGTCCATCAAATTGAACAATGGAAGAACATGCGCGAGCAGTTGGTGAACAATCAACAATTGGAGCATACGCGTTCGCACGAATATGCTTCATATATGCTCGAAGCGATGGAGACGGGCGTACCGTTCAAGATCGGCGGCAACGTGATGAACACTGGATTGATTACGAATCTGCCGAAGGAAGCTTGCGTGGAAGTGCCATGCTTCGTCGATCGCAGCGGGATTACGCCAACTTATGTCGGGAATCTGCCTCCACAGCTTGCTGCACTGAATCGCACGAATATTAATACACAACTGCTTACGATCGAAGCGGCCATGACAGGCAAGAAGGAGCACATCTATCACGCAGCCATGCTGGATCCGCATACATCGGCAGAGCTAAGCATGGACGATATCGTCTCCTTGTGCGACACTCTGATTGAAGCGCATGGCACTTGGCTGCCAACGTTTAAATAATTCAGCTTTTACAGTAAAGAGGGCGCTCCGGAAGGGGCGCTCATTTCGTTGCCGCAATTGTTTGTTCCAGCTCGTCCGCTAGTCCTCAGCGGTCATAATGTATCGCGCGAGTCACTTGTGTGTCATGATCAGCATATACATATATAAATGAGCCGCTAGAACGATTCTAGGGCTCATTGCAGTGTGCTCTGCACGGCTGTGCAATGCTTTGTTTTGTTTACCTTGTTTATTGCGCACGTTGACGCATGTCGTCGGAATTGTCTGGCAGCTGTTGTTGCTTCTTTTTGCGGTTGCGTTTGATGATAAGACCGGTAGCAACGACCAAGACAACGACGATAATTTCGAATCCGTACTTAATAACCGGGTTCTCAAAATAAGGTGCAATCGACTCGAATTTTTCGAATTCGCCGACGAACATTTTGGCAGATGTCCAAGCAAGAACCGCAGACCCGACAACGATAATAGCCGGATAGCGCTCGATGAATTTCAATACGATGGTACTTCCCCATACGACGATTGGCACAGAGATGGCAAGCCCTAAGACGACAAGCCCACCGTGTCCTCCCGCCGCTCCGGCAACGGCCAAGACGTTATCCAATCCCATCGCGGCATCGGCGACAATAATCGTCCGTACCGCTGCCCAGAAGTTCGTGCCGGCTTGCACGTTATGCTCTTTCTCCTCCACCATGAGCTTAATGGCGATCCAGAGAAGCACGGCGCCACCCACAACGAGCAGGAACGGTATTTTCAGGAGCCACACGACTCCCAAGGTCGCTAGCGCGCGGATAATAACGGCTCCGACTGTCCCCCATATAATTACTTTTTTCTGGTCCTGCTTCGGCAAGTTACGAGCCGCCAGACCGATGACAATTGCGTTATCGCCGGCAAGTACCAAATCGATAACAACAATAGACAGCAACGCCGTCCAGAATTCTAATGAGAATAATTCCATCTGTTGCATCCCCCTTATCTTTAGTATGTATTACGGACGCGAAAAACATGAACGCCGTTACCACGAGGTAACGGCGCTCAGATCAAAAGAGACCTTCACCAACGTTACAATCGTGGCAAAGGTCTCGCAAACAACGCTATACGTTGCCAGTATAGCCGAGGACCGCTAGGGAACGGATCCCGTAATGACGACTTATACTGTGCTAGCTACTCCCCTTTGGAGTATTCATTTTCGGTGAACTAATAATAACATCGAATAATGAATTGTTCAACCCTTATTTTCACCTATTTTTCAAGGTGCACGGTTGAGCCATTGTTCAATCGGGTACAATTGGTTATGATTATTTTATTGAAAAGGAGGTAGCCTATAAATGAGTATTCTTGATGAACATGCCCCATTGGAGCAAGCGACTTTTGCCGGCGGCTGCTTCTGGTGTATGATAACACCGTTTGAAGAGCTTCCTGGCATTCACTCCATCATTTCAGGCTATACAGGCGGCCATACCGATTGTCCTACATACGAGGAAGTATGCACCGATAAGACAGGACATGCGGAAGCCGTGCAAATTACGTTTCAACCGCAGTTGTTCCCTTACGAGAAGCTGCTTGAAATATTTTGGCAGCAAATCGACCCTACCGATGAAGGCGGGCAGTTCCACGATCGCGGCTCATCCTATCGGACGGCGATTTTCTATCATAATGAAGAGCAGCGGCAGACAGCAGAGCAATCCAAGCTTGAATTGGAACAGAGCGGCCGCTTCGACAAGCCGATCGCCACTGAGATCGTACCCGCGGGAACGTTCTATCCCGCTGAAGAACATCATCAAGATTATCATATGAAAAACCCTGCGCATTACAAGCGGTATCGCAAAGGGTCTGGCCGGGATGCCTTTATCTCTTCCCATTGGGCGATTCAAGCAAAGGATAAGATCGGGCTGAAAGATACATTGAATTCGATGCAATATCATGTGACGCAAAATAGCGGAACCGAGCCGCCATTCCAGAACGAATTTTGGGACCATAAAGCGGAAGGCATTTATGTAGATATCGTATCTGGCGAACCTTTGTTCAGTTCGAAGGAAAAATTCGATTCCGGCTGTGGTTGGCCAAGCTTTACGAAGCCGCTTCGTCCGCATCACGTCGAGGAACAGCTTGACTTATCGCACGGCATGGTTCGTATGGAGGTGCGCAGCCGTTTCGGGGAGTCGCATCTCGGCCACGTCTTTGACGATGGTCCGGGTCCGAATGGATTGCGGTACTGTATTAATTCCGCCGCCCTCCGCTTTATTCGTAAAGAAGATCTGGAACGAGAAGGCTATGGAGAATTTTTGTCACTGTTCGAAGCCCAGTCATAGAACAAATGAGATAAATCACGTCTGCGCAAGCGTCAGCAAAATGCCTGTCTTATCGTCGGACATTTTGAACCGAGGAATTTGGTTGCAGTGTTCATCCTGCCGCTCGTTCGCTTCCAGCACTGCCAAGCTCTGTCCAATCCCGGTATGGACTACATATTGAATCCATGCCTCCGTCGTACGCTGACGATCGTCAAGGTGCCAAGGATATAGCCCATCCGTTACGAGGAGCAAATGCGTCATGCCTTGCAGCGCGATGCTGCCATACTCCATATGCCGTTCGACAGCCGGATCGCCGTTTAATACACTGTAGCCCGGATTGGAGTTCGCGTGTGTCCGATTGTTTGCAAGCATGGCTTGAACCTCATCCGGCCGTTCATGCTTCAACCAGGCTTCGTCATTCTGCTGCCATGTCTCAAGCGCGCGCGAGTCATAGTATTCGACACGGTCATGCGTTATAGTTCGTATTTGTCCTGTCTCATAGACGGCATAAATCATACAATCTCCTGTCTGAACCCAATGCGCGTGAGTCTCATCCAGCAGTACGAAGGCGTGAACAGCACCGAAGCGCCATTCCTTTCTGCTGAGGTCGATTCCTTGCTCCAGCATAATTCCGTTCAACCGTTCGTTCGCTTGCAGGCTCGTGCGCACCAGCAAGTCGAGCGGACGGGATGATCGGTCTGGGTCAGTGACGGCAGAAGCCCATGGCTGTGCCACAGTCCGCGCTGCCAGCTCCCCCGCCGTTCTCCCCTCATCATCCAGAGGCACTTGTATTCCCGATACGCCGTCAATGACACCGAATAACCGTTCCTCCGGAAGCACGACAAGCCGATCCTCATTCCGTGTTCCTTGGCCTTTCCTCGTTACGGCGTCGATAAGCAACTGATAGCTGACCGGCTTCATGAACTCAACCCCTGCGCTAACAGCGTCGGAATATGGATCGTCTTGCCCAGCTTGGCGCTCTCGATCGCTCCGAACACCATCGCAATGCTTTTCAGATTATCTTCCGCATTCGTCTCCGCCGGCCGTCCTTTCTCCAGCGCGAGGAACATTTCATCCAAGCACCCGAAATGCCCCTCCTGCCCGTTCCAACCGGTCGTTCCTTGCGTTCTGCTCGCTTGACCGTCCTTGTCAAAGGATTCGGCCTCTATCCGCTCACCGTCCCATATAGCGGTCCCTTGGCTTCCTACCACGCGCCATGAAGCCTCCCAAGAGGTTGGAAATCCTTGCGCACACCAGGATCCGCGGTAATTGAACATCGAGCCGTCATTCATCTCGAACGTGCATATTGCTGAAGCGCTGCCGCGGTACCAAGAGCCGGGCGGGTTCCACTCCTGGCAAGTAACGTTGATAGGATCCGCGCCTGTAATGAATCTGGCTTGGTCGAACGTATGAATCGACATATCCAATACAAGCGGACTCGCCATTTCTTCCCGGAAGCCGCCGAAGCGGGGAGCAAGGAAGAAGTCGGCTCCGATGAACCCGACCGAACCTATTGCGCCTGTCCGGATTAGTTCGCGGTAGGCTCGAATGGAGCAAAGATAGCGACGGTTCTGCATAATGGCCAATGACCGCTGTGCTTGCCGGGCGATCTTCGTTAATTGCACGGCTTCGGACACGTGCGCCGCGAGCGGCTTCTCCGCCATGACGTGGCAGCCCATTTCCAACGCCGTTCCAGACGTGCTGCGGTGCGCATTGGGTGTCGTAATATCAAATACCAAGTTAGCCCCACTGCGCCGGATTGCTTCCTTCAGATCGGAATATAAGCCGCAGCTCAAGCCATGTCTATCAGCCATCGAGAGCGACGCTTCCGCCTGCACATCCACCAAGCCGACAATAGCTGCGTCATGGCGCGTCTTCACATATTCAATCCAAGTGTTAGCCATTTGTCCGCAGCCAGCAACGACAATGTTCCATTGTGCCACTTTTAAGCACTCTCCTTTGTTAGCGTAATGATCATCTAATGTTCGGTTTCGTCATGACTTCGGCATTTCCTGCCTCCAATTTAAGAAAACCACTCTCGAGACCATCGACTCTTCATAATTAACGGGATGTTCCGTTCGTACAGTGGTGCGTTCAGACTAAAGGGGATTTGCTTTATCTGGCCCTTTGCTTCATTCTCCCCTTTCATCAGGAAGCTGCACGCCCAATCATGACTCTGAACGCTGCCAAATTACTGCCGCCTTGCTCAGCTGCTTCAGCGCATGGCATCTATATAAAACTCCCGCATCGAGCATAGAAATCAATGTCTCTGACAGGCTGCTTGACATAGTGTATACACGAAATGGCATGCATGTACCTTATTCTCGACGTTATCCTTCCTGATTGTATGGGAGAATGGATCTAAGAGCCATTGAACGGAAGCCTGACATCATGTTCTTTATTTAAGGACGAATTTTCAAGCCAAATGCGACAGTACTTCAAAAAAACAATTCCTGTTCTCCGTGATCGAAGTAAGTTCCATTGGAAAATATACAGTAAAACCGATGGTTCAAGCGGCTAAATGACGTTTAGACTGTACTTTGTCCAATGGATTTGACTATTTTTCAGCGATTGCTCGAAATGAGAGTCGAACCATTGGATCAACTCCAATGAAACCTGCCGTAAAGAGATATACGCTGTTGTTTCACTGTACATATTCCAATGCAGGATGAGACAAAGGAGATACGGCCCAGCCTTTAGATCCGCTTTCTCTCCTGACAATCCGTCAACTTTATAAAATAAAAAAAGACCCGAAAAGGTCTTTTTTCCAGAGGCTATGTTTGCTTCGATGCAAGCTTGGCCGCTTGCCCGAATAATCCCATCAGCATGAAGACGACAATAATGTACAGCAGGAACATCGGCGCGGACATCGCTGAAAATACCATGGGGGATGCCAAAGCAAAACCGATCATGCTCATGGAACATACTAATGCAATCACAAAATATAACGACCTGCGGCGGGCCGTATGAGCAAAGGAGGCTTGTCCCCTCTCTAGCGCAATCTCTCTTAATCCGCTGCACATCAGCGTCACTAACGTAATATTCAATCCGGTCTCCACAATGCTGCGAATGACGCCGAACCAGGCACGGAACAGTGAAGGCGTTCCGGAGATAAGGAGCGGCTGCAGCACCTCGATTACCGCCAGCACAATTAGCGGTATACATACGTTCTTCGCTTGACGGTACCGAACGGACTCAGCAGACAGCTCATTTAGCCCGCTCCATATCAGTGCTAGCCCTACAATATCAGGTAACAGGTCAATGCCGCCCGGGGCATAATCTATAAAGAATAAAAAACCCCATTGAATACGTCTCATTGCTTTTGCTTCTGTAATCATCTTCGCTGCTCTATATCCTTTCCATTCGATATATTCATACCCAATATGTAGTGTAAATTCTGTTTCAGTATACCCTCATGGGATATCGCACGCAACAACCAGTGGAATTTGGAACATTTTTCCACAGCCGTCAATGGGGCTGGCGCATGTATGTTTTTTCATTTTGCAGTATAATGGTTAGATGTCTCATGGAAAGGTTACATATCATTCGGGAGGAAGCATCATGAACAACGTAAAACTATTTTCGGACAGTACATGCGATCTGCCGAAAGAACTGATTGAACAATACGATATCGGCATCATTCCGTTATACGTTACTTTCAACGATACAGCCTACCGGGACGGCGTAGACATCACGACGCCCGAATTATATGAGCGAGTAAAGGAATCTGGCAAGCTGCCGAAGACATCGGCTCCATCTCCCGCTGATTTTATGAAGGCGTTCGAACCATATGTACATCAAGGGCACACGATATTATTCATTGGACTGTCCTCCCAATTGTCTTCCACAATTCAAAATGCAACCATCGCAGGGGAAATGCTCGGAGAGGGTACGGTTAAGGTCATGGATTCATTGAATCTATCTACCGGAATCGGAATTCAGGTGCTGAAGGCGGCGCGAGCGTTGGAAGCAGGGAAATCATTGGATGAAGTCGTGCAGTTGGTAGAATCGGTCAAGGGCAAAGTCGAGACGGAATTTATTATTGACACGCTGGATTATTTATATAAAGGAGGCCGCTGCAGCGGACTGCAAAATATTATCGGCAGCCTGTTGAAGATTCGTCCGGTCATCAAAGTCATTGAAGGGAAAATGACCCCTGCCAACAAGATTCGCGGCAAGCGTGAGAAAGCGCTGGAGCAGTTGAAAAATAACGCGCTGTCCCTCCAAGGCAGCATGGATTTAGATACGATATTCGTAACACATTCGCTATCACATGATGATGCCGCCATGCTGCAGTCGGAACTGAAGCAGCGCACTGGCGCCAAGCATGTATATATATCGGATTGCGGTTGTGTTATTTCCAGCCATTGCGGTCCGAACACGATCGGGATTGTGTTCGCGTTACAATAAACGAAGAAAGCGGTGAATCCGGGCAGCTGCCTGGACATTCACCGCTTTCCTATTTCGTGTGTGCCTTCGCTTGCAGCCCTCTTGTCACTTCCGGGTCATTCACCCATTTGCGAATTGCCGGAATGTCTTCCTTGCCGATATTCTCTCAAGATGATGCGCCTGTCAATATAATGCGGCATGAATATCTCCCCCAACATGCAGATGTGGGACCCTTCGGTTTACCACAGAGGCCATACCTTCCATTCGACTTTGCCTTCGAGCTTCGCCACAGGCACCGGTCCGAACTTGCGGCTGTCTTCGCTAATCTCGCGATTATCCCCTAGGACGAACACATGCCCTTCAGGTACGACACAAGGAAACTCAACTTCTCTCGGCCATGTCTCTCCTTCTGCGTACGGTTCGTCAATGACGTTCCCATTGACGATCAGATGACCGTCACGAAGGTCCAATGTATCCCCTGCAGCGCCGACGACGCGTTTAATGAAGCGTTTCCCGTCGAAGGCCGGATCAATAATGACTACATCTCCATATGCCGGATCGGACCAATGGTATACCCATTTATTTTCGATGAGCCGATCTCCCGGATGGTACGTATTTTGCATCGAATGCTGTTGTACGACAACTTGGGCATATGCAACCTTCTGCACAAGAAAGCTAAGGCTGAACACTAGTATAATCGGAATAATGTAGCCTCTCACAATCAATTTCCATCTCGTATCCATCATCATTCCTCCTCTTACCCAAACACGCTCCATCTGCGCATTATCGTTGCTCGTCTTCTTATGCTGTCCATAGTCGAAGCTACGTCGTATGAGAGCGCGTAATAAACCGTGTGATTCCGCCTGCACTTATCGCGAGACAGAAGCCAAGCAACAGCTTCACGATAATTTGCAGGAAGCTTGCATTGAACTCTCGCTGCATCTGATCCGGGTACATTCCCGTATCCACATAAGACAGCGTCACAATCATATGAATGAACTCAGGAATGCTCAACACCAACAAAATAATTCCGGATATGCCCAGTGCGATCTGCAGCAACGGCTTCGTAAGCGGAGCAAGCGCATGAGTCTTCGTGCGGAGCGGCACTGGCTCGTCGTCCCGTTCTGCTTCCCGTATCAAAAAGGCGGTCTCATTCATCCCTGACGGGGATAACGCGCCTGAAATACGGTAGGCCGACCACCATAAGACGCAAGCGGCAAGCAGCATGACGACAGCCGGAAGCAGCATCATCACGATGAGTATTACATTCTGATTCATATCATGAGACAATGCTTCTTTATTGTATAAGAGCGGTGGCAGGCTAACTTGCGCCACATTCGATAATTGAACGATGGAAGTAATGAAGAAGTATAGCGCCAACAGTCGAACAGCCACATAGGCCAATGACCTCGTATTCAATCCTTTCCCTCCATTCCAGAACAAAATGCATATTTGTCTATTATACAGGATGTCTGGTACTTGGTGGGAAATTAATTACGCTTTGCCGGAATTCGAATCGTTACCGAAGTGCCGACGCCCAAGCGGCTGAAGATGCTTATCCCATACTGTGCTCCATAATGCAGCTTAATTCGCTGATCAACATTGCGAATCCCGTAGCCCGCATTTACATGATCACGCATATCAAATATTTGACGGATACGCTCCGCAGTCGTACCTACCCCGTCGTCAATGATGCGAAACACAATTTCATTCCTTTCCTTTTTGCCGACAACCCGAATGTGAATCTGGTCTCCGCACCACGCATGCTCCAGCACGTTCTCAATAAATGGTTGCAGCACAAGCTTAACCGTACGAAATGATAAGATGTCCGGATCGATATCGAACATGACTTCCATCCGGTCCCCATATTTAATTTTTTGAATATCGATATAGGCCTTTGCTTGCTCAAGCTCTTTATGTACTGAAATAATCATCTGCCCGTCATTCAACGCCAACCGATAAAATTTAGCCAAATCCATCACCATGCGGTGCAGTTTATCCGTCTCGCCGAACTTGGCCAAGCGGCTTATGGACGAGAGCGTATTATATAGAAAATGCGGATTGATCTGCGCTTGCAGCGATTCCAGCTCCGCTTCCTTTTTCTGAATTTGCGTCATATATACTTCTTGAATCAGATCGCCTATATTTTGCCCCATCTCATTGAGCGCCACCGCAATTTGCGAGAATTCATCTTTGCCCTTGTAGGTCATGCGCTTGTGAAGATCCCCTTCACGGAAGGCGTTAAGGACGGATACGATCTTCGTCATGCGGATGGAGAAATATCTGGAAATAAAAATACCCGCAAACGTAAAAACGATCCCGCACAACAGACAGATTCCAATAATGAACATGCGAACCTTCATCGAATCACGTTCCATAATGGTCGTAGGCACGTAAGCAACCAATTCCCAAGCCGGTTGGCTCATCGTTTCCTTAATCGTCAGATAATGGCTCTCCGGAATATTCTCAGCATTAAGACCGTTCGGCAGGACACCCGACTGGTACAGAATGTTCCCCTGTTCATCCTTAATGGCCAAAACGCTGCCTTTATCGATCTTTCGGTAATCGACGCTTTGAAACAGCTCCTGAATGCGAACGCTCAGCCGGATAAATCCGATCTCCTTCAATCGGAGGGGTACTTTGCTGTCCACCAGCCGGCGCAGCAAAGAAATGCGGCCGAAGTCCCCGTCCCGTTCCACCTGCTGCCAACGCATCGTCTGACCGTATTGCTCTATAGGATAATTTTGGTACCATGGTTTGTCCGTAATACGTTTTAAATGGTATAGATTATAATTTCGTTCCAGTTTTTCTGGATTTTCGTTCGTAAATGAACCATGATAGATTTCAGGCAGCGTATCGTTGGCCAGAAACAAGTACATCGCTAAGTCCAAGCCGGTCGCATTAAGCGCAATATTGAACTTTGGCGTCACAATTTTTGTCGTCCGCTCATAGCTCTCCCAGCCTTCCTCATAGCTGCGCAGCTGTGTAACGAGCGAGTAGTCGAAATAGAGCATGGACGATACGCGCTGAACGTCCTCCATTTTATACTGGATATTATCCCGAATTTGCAGCAGAGTGCCCTGAATGTTCGACCTTGTCTGCTTGCGGATGGAATCCTGATACATGGAATGCGAAAAATATCCGATGGCAATGACCGGAATGATAATAAAAACCATATAGGTAAGCATCAGCTTATAGCCGAACGGCAAATATTTCGGTTTTTTTGCTTGTATACGCATTGACATGATTTGTCCTCCGTCACAACTCTCGTTTGCGGAATTCCATAGGCGTCATACCGAAGGTTTCCTTGAACTGTCTGCTAAAATACGGGATGTACCGATATCCCACTTGATTGGCAACTTCGTAAATTTTGAGCGTCTGATCCTTGAGCAGGTCGCACGCCCGCTCCATTCTGATTTGGATGAGCATCTCACTGAAGGTCTTGCCCACCTCTTCCTTGAACATATGTCCCAAATAGTTCGGCGAAAATGAAAATTGATGAGAAATGTCTTTCAACGTAATGTTCTCATGCGAGCGTTCCTTCACGGTCTTCAAAATTTCCCGGATGAGCTTGCTGTTTTTGGATCTTTCTTTTTCATGCAGCATCTCGGAAATTTCGAACACTTTGCGAATGAGCCATGAACGAATATCTCCAACCGTCTCGAATTGCAGCAAAATATCAAGATTATGCAGCTCCATGCCCAACATGTCGAACAAATTTTCATCGGTGGAATCCAGATATTGATCCAGCTTCCACACCATATACATCGCCAAATTATGGATCGTAAATTTCGAACGCAGCGAGCACACCGACTGGAACAGATTCTCTATCTCGTCGTGAATGCTCACCAGCTCATATTGAGACATCGCCTTGAACAACGCGTCCAAGCGGATATCGAGCGTTCTTGCATCCTTCAGCTCCGGTGCGCGTTTAACATCTTCGTAGTCGATAAGATTGCCTCTGCCGAGGAACATTTTGCCGTCCAGCGCTTCCAGAGCCTGTTTATACGAAATATGCACTTGGTCCAAGCTTTGTATCGGCTTGCCCAAGCCAATCGTCATGGAAAGGGATAATTTTGAATTCATCGAATTATACATCTCGTCGATGCAATCGCGAACGCCGTCATCATGCATCACGATGGCCAGACGCTGCCGCGACAGCTTGCAGCAATGGGGCATGCCATGCCGGAGACTGATCTCGCGGATTTCATACAGAAATGCGGCGCACATGTCCTGGTGCGCCGCTTCGCTGCTGCCCGGCTGCAGCCACACCGCATCATCCAGCTCCATCACGGCCACTCGAATCGGCCACTTCAACGCATCCAATCCATAGGAAGAGGCCAGCCTCATGGAGCCCCCGGACCGATACCACGACAGATCTCCTTCAAAGATACGGATGAGCAGGTCGTTCTTCGCCAGCGGAATCATATGCTGATAATCTTCTTCTGTTTCCCGCCGCCGTTTCTCCTCATCCAGTTCTTGAATGACTTTATGAAGAGAGGCTACCAATTCATCATCATCCATAGGCTTCAACACATAACTGCATGCTTTCAGGGAAAGCGCTTGCTTCACGTAATGGAAATCCTGGTAACCGCTTACAAAAATAATCCGAACATCTGATCTCTTATCGATGGCTCGCCGTGCAAGCTCCAGACCGGACATATTCGGCATATTTACATCCGTCACTAAAATATCGATAGACTGCTGTTCCATTACTTCACAGGCCGAAAAGCCGTTGTTAACCGCACCCACCACTTCAAGACCGAGCTCAGACCAAGGAATGAACTGCTTCATCCCTTCCAAATCGAGCATCTCATCATCCGCCAGCAGTACTTTGTACATGTATGCAGACTCCTCCTGTGACATATTATCACGATCCGCTGATGTCGAATATTTACAACTATATTGCAAGTATACCCTCTACCGCAGCCACTTGAAAAGTTAAATCGGTTACATGCTTGTACGTCTGATGCTCTTACACACAAAACGAGGGGATCCCCGTCAGTGGGTCCCCTCGCAGTGTACATCTTATAGCATAAAAATTAACCGTTAATAATCTTTAAGTTCTCATGCCATCTCGTCGCGTAGAAGTCGAGCACCTGCTGGAAGCCTGCCGCCATGGAATCTTCATGCGCCTTATCCAGAATGTCTAGAGCCTCTTGGTCTGACTTCGCGTACAATGCTTGCGCCCGCGCCTTCAACCATGTATCTTTAACGCGCTGATGAACGATGCCTTCTTCCGTCTCCGGCAGTGGATTCAAATTAATGAATTCGGTCGAATCGCCCTGTGTCTTCCATGTAATCTCATATTGCCAGTAAGTGGACCAATTTCGTTCATTCTCTGGAAGCATCGCTTCGAATTTACCTTTAATATCATCAACATAGACCGTATTGCCTACCCACATGAGCGGATCCATTTTAGATTGGTATTTTGCAAGTCCTTCCTTGTCAGTCGTATATTTTTCCGTAAACTTCGGTGTAATTCCATCAGCTTCAAACCCTTTCCAATACTCGCCTTCCAGTCCCCACATCTGAAGAGTCATCCCTTCAGACCCCGTATACCAGTCGAGGAAAGCGAAGATTGCTTCCGGATTTTTTGCGCTCGTCGTAATGACGGCCGCGTTCCAGCCAAGCTTGTTGTACGTGCCTGGATAGATCTTGTTTTTGTCCAGACCTTCCTTATGAATTGGCCACACCATGAAATATCCGGCATCCGGATCCTTCTTCGTCAATTCGGAATGCGCCTGCATTCCATTGACCGTCGGATTGGAAGATGCATAAACCGCAACGCGCCCGTTCATCATTTTTTCCTTGACTTGGTCTTGAGTTTGCGTCATCGCATCTTGTGTAATCAACTTCTCGCGGAACAGCTTTGCCGCGAAGACGACCGATTCGCGGAACCCTTCATCCTTGTAGATCGACTTCATCTTATCGCCATCTGGCACCGCGAAATATCGCGTGAAGCTTAGATTGTTCTCCTTGAAGGCGGAGTACAGCTGATCGAGACCGTGGCCATCTTTTGCCAAGTCCGTCTCAAATGGGATGACATCTGGGTATTTCTCTTTTACCATTTTCAAATAAGTGTACAGATCGTCGGTCGTTTCTAATTTAGGCGAACCGAGCTCCGTATAGATTTTTTTGTTCACGACCCAGCCAGCATTGCCGTTTGGACGGTTCGTATACCAGTTCGGGAATTGATACAATTTCCCATCCGGAGAGCGCAGCATGTTCAGCGCCTTGGAATCCAGCCACTTTTTCAGGTTCGGATATTTATCGACGTAATCATCCAGCGCTACAAGCATGCCCGCTTCGCGCAGCCGTTCCACATCGGCGCCACGCTCGCCCCAGATGACATCCGGCAGCTCGCCGGAAGCTATCATTGTGTTGAGCTTCTGCACGTTATTGCCGCCGTTCGGAATCTCTTTGATGGTTACTTTCTTGTTCTCTTTAATCCAGGCGGTCGTCTCGTCTTTTCCCCACGGCGGCATCGTGTACCAGTCGTAGTTGCCGAACAACGTGAACTCGAGCGGCTCTTTGCCTAGCTCATACAGCTGAGAGGCTTGTCCCCCTCCCTGCTTCTCCTCGGTCTGTCCAGCATTCGGCTCCTCCTTCGGCGGCTCCGCATTCGTTCCGCTATTGCCGCTGCAACCGACAAGCAAAGATAGAACCATCAACACAGACATGACACTAACGAACAGCTTTCTCCTATTCTTCATCTCGCTGTTTTCCCCTTTCAACACTTAATTTTATGTTTAAAGCAAATTGCTCTAAACGCGTTATCGGGCCAATCCAGATTCGTCTACTCCTTCAAGGATCCGACGAGTACCCCTTTAACGAAATACTTCTGAACGAAAGGATACACCATGACGATAGGTATTGTCGCCACCATCATCGTCGCCATGGAGAGCGACTTGCTCGTGACGGTCTTCGCCTGCTGCATGCGTGCCAGAGCCGCGGAATCCATGCCGGCTGTCTGCTCGGATACGATATTAGAAGCAAGAATTTGCTTCAGAATGGTCTGAATCGGGAGCAATTCCTCCTTCGAAATGTAAATGCTCGCCGTAAACCATTCGTTCCAGTGCGCAACCGCCGTGAACAGCGATAGCGTCGCGACCACGGGCCCCGACAGCGGCAGCACGATGCGGAACAGCGTTCCCCAGTTGCCACAGCCGTCAATCTTAGCGGATTCCTCCAGGCCTGCTGGAAGCCCCCGGAAGAACGTTCGGAAAATAATCATGTTCCACACGCCAATGAGCGAAGGGATGATAAACACCCAGAACGAGTTCATCAATCCGAGACTGCGAATAAGCAGGAAAGACGGAATGAGCCCGCCGGTAAAATACATCGTAAAGACGCACATAATCATATAATACTTGCGTCCCATTAGCTCCTTTTTCGACATGCCGTATGAGAATATGGCCGTCGCCAATATGGCGGATATGGTACCGATTATCGTACGCAGAACGGAGATGACAAAGCCGTTCATCAATCGTTCATCCTTGAAGACGATAGAGTAGTTCTCTAACGTAAACTCCCGCGGCCAAAAGGTAACTCCGCCTCTGGTCGTATCCATACCTTCGTTAAATGAGATGACGATGGCATTCCAGAACGGATAAAAAGTTGAAAAGGCAAGAATTGTAAGAAACGCATAAATGAAAACGGTCAAACACCGATCGCCGAAGCTTTCACGCACCACCGACATGCACCCCCTCTAAATGTGTCCTAACTACCACAGGCTGTTACCTGCTCTTCTAGCTACGTAGTTGGCTATCGTGAGCAAGCCGACGCTGATGACAGCCTTGAACAAACCAACGGCGGTCGCATAGGAATATCGGTAATTATTAATACCGACTCGTATGACGTACGTATCAATAACGTCGGACACATCCCTCAACGCCGGATTCGAGGCAAGAATGAGAATGTCTTCGAAGCCTGCGCTCAACAGGTTGCCTATAGCCAATATGAGGAAGATAGTAACAACCGGCATGATGCTCGGAAGCGTTATCAAGTATATTTGTTTGAAGCGGTTCGCTCCGTCCATGGAAGCGGCTTCATACATATGCGGGTCGATACCCGCAATGGCAGCCAAGTATACGATGGAACCGAACCCGATTTCTTTCCAGACGTTGGTTGTTATCAGAATATTCCAGAAATATTCGGACATAGACAAGAAGTTAATCGGGTCGTCGATGACCCTCAGCTTCTCGAGCAGCATGTTAATGCTGCCGTTATCCGTCGCAAGCATCGTGCTGACCATGCCGCCGACGATAACCCATGACATGAAGTGCGGCAAATAGGTAATCGTTTGCACGACTCGCTTGAACACGATTTTGCGGACTTCATTCAACATGAGCGCCAGTATGATCGGCGCGGGAAAACCGATGATGAGTTTCAAAAAGCTGATGACAATTGTATTGCGCATAACGACATTGAAATCGGGTGAGTCGAAGAAGGCCTTGAAGTGCTTCAGTCCGACCCAAGGGCTGCTCAGGAAGCTGCCGCTGCCGATTTTGTAGTCCTGAAACGCGATCAGAACACCGTACATCGGAATATAGCTAAATACAAATATAAGTATTAAAGCGGGTATGACCATCAACTGCAAATCTATTTGTCCGAAAAATCGAGTGAAGTTGTTCTTCCTTTTCTTGGGATTACCAAGGCTCATCCCACTCTCTGCATCAGGGCTGACTGTTAATCGCGCCATCAGTTGACCCTCCTTATCTATACTTGTTCATTGATAGAAGTTCCATATAACGCCTTACACCGTATCTGTACCGTAATCATAATCTGTACCGTAATCATTATAAAAACGGTTACCTTTTTCATTCCATACTCTTCTGTTTCTTCTCTCTCTATACATGGCCACTCTTCCCTCTCCTCCCATTTGTCTGTTTATCTTTTCGTGTACCTTCATTGTAAGATTAAAGCGGTTAAACTGATATATGAACAATCAACGAAAAATGATACTTTTCCATGGAGTTTAATGCCAACTGATTAACCAAACAGGAAACATGGCAAAATAAAATGCGGCTAGCAACCCCCGATTCGCAAAAGGGGCACTAGCCGCAATTATTTATTCTCTCATTTCTGCCACACGACTTATACAGACCAGTTCCGTGCGTGCGTCCGCTGACCTAGACGGACGTCGGAACAGGCCTCGTACGGAACGCTGCCTTCAGGCCGTGATCGCTAACATTTTGGAATGCATCGATGGCATGTATTTCAAGCTCGTACCCTTGGTTCGGCTGCAAATCTGGCAACGTTACACTCACTCTATCCACAAGCGGATAGTTGTAATACTCGGAATAAGCCAAATACTGCACCTCTTCATTTCCATCTGTACGCTTCACTTGAATGCGATAGGAATGAACCAGCTCGTCATCAACCGCTTGATCAAACGATATGCGTACAGAATTCGGCGCCGTATGCTCCTCATCGACAACGATACCCGCGTGCTGCGGGAAAGTAGGCTTTTCAGCATCTCGTTCATTCGTATAAATAAATGATGCTTTATCCGCAGGAACCCTGACCATCCAGGCCTCTCCGATTTCCCGTTCATTCAAGAAATCCATGCGCGTAATAACGACTTTGTCCTCATACACCTCAACTAGACAGCCTTGACTGAATTCGCGGTGACCAGGTGGAAGATTCCCTTGCAGCTTCCCGCTCTCCACTTCCATATAGCTTAGGGAAGCGGTACCAATTGAAGTGAAACACTCCTGGTGAATGCTGCGCGGATCGTTCAATGGATAATGCGAATGCCCGGAGAACGTGATGACTTGCGGATAAGGCTTCAGCGCGTTCATCAGCGCTTCGATGTTCTCTTGAATCCCCCACTCCTTACTGCCGTATACCGTATCCTTCAGGTGCTGGTGAAGGAACACGAAGATCGGCTGCGCCGGAGCATCAGCGGCCGCTTCTGCCAGTTGCTTGCTCAGCCATTCAATCTGTTCGAGCGAGAAGTATCCATGCGTCATCGTATCTTCCGTAGCCAAGACAATGAAATGATGCCCCTGAATGACACGATGATAATATATCGACTCCATGCCCGTCATTTCAAGAAAGCGAGCTTGGGCTTCTGCAGGAGGCAGGCCGTTCCAATAATCATGGTTCCCGATTGCAATGAGCGCCTCTGCCTCAGGCAGCTTGTGCTGTTGGAAGGTCTTCATATGACGTTCATACTCTTCCACCGTTCCGTTGTTCGTCAGGTCCCCTACAATGACGAAGGCATCCTGCTGCGGTGCGCGCGCATTCAATTGCTGCAGCGCACGCTCGAACTTATGAATGCACTCTTCTCCTGTCGGCGCGATATGCACGTCGCTAATTACCGGAAAGACAAGGCGGGGCTGGGATTGCATCGAAGACATTGAGAGCTTCAACTCCTTTGATCATTACAGTATGAATGCGATTTCATAATGAATTCCATCTCAGTCTACTCCTTTCTGTCCCATTTGAAAAGATGCGTTCGAATAAAATGTTCTCGATAATGATCTAGTGAATTCGCCAAAATTTTCCGATATAATAGAGGTCACCACGAACAAGCGATGTCATTAACGAAACAATAAGGATGTGTGATTGCGTTGTTAGCGATTGAACGCCGGAAAGGCATCATGCAGCACTTGCACCGTGATGGCAGAGTGTTGGTTGCCGAACTAAGCAGGAATTTCCGCGTATCTGAGGAAACCATTCGCAGAGACTTGGACCGTCTGGAAAGAGAAGGGCTGCTGCAACGGACGCACGGCGGCGCTTTTCTGGAAGATGACCTTATTACCGATCTTCCGATATGGGTGCGGGAAGACTTTTATTTGGCCGAGAAAATGTGGATAGGCTCCAAATGCGCGCGGCTTGTCAAAAACGGAGACACGATTATGCTCGATTCCAGTACAACCTCGCTTCATATTGCCAGGTCAGTAAAAACGCTTAAACATTTGACCGTCATTACGAACTCTCTCAAAGTAATTACGGAGCTGTCCGATGCCGATCATCTGAAGTTAATATGTACCGGAGGCACGTTGCGGCATCATTCTTTATCTTATTCGGGACATGCGGCCGCCAAAGCGATGTCTTTGTATTTGGCTGACAAAGCGTTCATCTCCTGCTCTGGTATGGATATGCGGCACGGGGTGACGGATACGAATGAGAATGAAGCGGAAATACGCAAAATGATGATACAAAATGCCAAACATAGCTTCCTTGTAGCGGATCAGTCCAAATGCGACAGAATTGGCCTCGCCAAAATTGCGGGCTATGACGCCTTTCATAAGCTCATTACGAATGCCCCGTTGAATAGCGAATGGCGGGAGCATTTGAGCAAATACGCCATCAGCATCGATGATCAACCAGCTCCTCGCACTCCCCGCACTGACGAAAGAATGGACACAAGCACAATTAAAGCGGAATGAGTTCGAAGCATTCCGCTTATTGTGTATCACCAAGCCCCATTAATCTATGCAATGGCAGCATCCTTCAACCAGAACCGCATGGGTCTATCATCGGATACGAGGTATGCAATATCCGTGAGCTCACAGCAAATAAGGAGCAGGCCGGTATCCGGCTTGCTCCTTATTTCAGACAAGTTATGCATTTCGATGCATATCGTTACATTACGTCTTTCAACTTTTTCACATAATTGGCGCGAATAAATACGAAATAGATGATCTGAATGACTAGGAAAGCCCCCAAGACGAGCGACGATTCCAATACCAAATTCGTACTGAACGTATTCTGGAGTGTGTTCAAGGCGACTGCACCGTGAATGACGGCGACGATAATCGGCACGAAGAACAGCAATCCGATCTGGGTGGATACAATCTTGGACAATTCACCTTCTGTCAACCCGAGCTTGCTGATAGCGCGGTACTGAATGCGATCGTTGTCCAGATCTGCGTACAGACGGAAGTATAGAAAGCTTCCTGCGGCGACGAAGAACACTGCGCCGATGAACAGCCCTGTCAACAGGATTTGACCGAAGCCCTGATTAATGTCGTTCAATTCATATGCACGTGAAGAAAAGCGGTAATGCTCTCCGTTCCCTTTCAATTCCGTCATCAATTGTTTGGATACTGCCAGCGTCTGCTGCCAATCTGCGACATCGTATACATACATGGTAGAGTCGTGCTTGGACCCAGGCAGCTCTTGGAATACTTCATCGGATACGACCGCGACGCTGGATCCTCCTACGCTCTGCAGCAGCGGAGCCGGCATCTCGCCGTTCTCTGTGACAGCGAGTTTACGGCCGCCCTCAAGCGTCAAGGATGTCTCCTGCCCCTTGCTGATACCTCTATCGTAGCCCATATCTATGTCTTTGCGATAGAACAAGCGCGCTTCGTCCTGGCCTAGAGCAACGTCTTCCTTCATTATGCGGTTATAGTCAGATGCTTTAATGAAGATGAAGTCTTTGTTCGTCCCGGTATCGGTCACGTTCTTCTCTTTGATGACAAGTAGCTCGAAGCTGATATTTCTCTTCGCTAGCGCTTGTTCGATCAGCGCGGCATGTTCCGCCGCCTGCTTATTATCTGCATACGACTCATACTTTAGCGGAGGTGTTGATGACGATATCATGTTCGTAAACATCGACTTCATCCCCACCAGCGTGCCGATGGCTGTGAAGGCGACGGTAGAGATAATGGCCACCAGGAAGAACATCCGTGCGTTGTCTTTCATGCGGTACGCCAAATCAGACAGTGTAATCATGTTCGTGCTGCTGCGGTACAGCTTCTTTTTGTTTTTCAGCTTATTGATGATGTACACGCTCAGCTGCGTAAACAGGAAGTACGTCCCTACGCTGACGATAATCGCCACGGGGAGCAACGCGAACAGGACGAGAATCCCTCTGACGACAAATGCGATAGCGTAACCGATGATGAGCAGCACAGCTGCCAAAATGGCCAGCACGCGCGAAGCTTTCGGCTCGGGCTTCGGCTTGGCCGTTCCTTTCAACAGATCGATCAGCGAACTGCTGCGCAGAATCGTTGCAGTGAACAACGAGATAAATAAGAATAGCAGCGTGAATGCGGCAAAGGATAGCCAGATCGCCTTTACCGGCATGTAGAAGGACAGCGATTTTTCAAGCGACAACACCGAAGATCCCAGCATCAGCATCCCTTTGGACAGTAAGAGTCCGATCGCAATCCCTGATACAGTCGCTGTCAATCCGATGATGATATTTTCCAAGAAGACGAGCCGTCTCAGCTGCATATCAGACATCCCCTGCATAATGCAGATGCCGAATTCCTTTTTGCGCGACTTCAGGAAGACGCTCATGGAATACAAGATAAAGAAAAACGTGAACACATAAATAATATATTGCGCCACATCCATTCCTGTCTGCGCGCCTTTTCCGTAATTGCCCTGACCTTGAAAGCTCAATTCGGGGTGAAAAGCCAGCATCGAATAGACGAAGAAAATCATGACCGAGAAGGCGCAGCTGAAGAAATAGCCTGCATACAGCCGTTTGTTGCGAAATACGTTTTTAAACGCGAACTGCCGAAAATTCATCTTCCGTTCCTCCTATTACCGACAATACGTTCATGATTTCCTGGAAGAACACTTCACGGCCATTCGACCGGTGAATCTCTCGGTATAACGAACCGTCCTTAATAAAGATGACGCGATCGCAGTAGCTAGCCGCCTGGGCATCATGCGTAACCATCATCATCGTTGCTTCTTCTTCCTTGTTCAGCCTCTGAAGGGTCTCCAACACATCTTTTGCCGATTTCGAATCAAGGTTGCCGGTCGGCTCATCCGCCAATATCAGCTTCGGCTCATGGATGATGGCCCGTGCGATGGCTGTACGCTGACATTGTCCTCCTGATATTTCATAAGTGCGCTTGTTGAGGATATGAGTGATGCCGAGCTTATCGGCAATCCGGTTTACTCGTTCGTCCTGCTCTTTGATGCTGACATTTTCTAGCGTGAGCGGGAAGATAATGTTCTCTTTTACCGTCAACGTCTGCAACAGATTAAAATCCTGAAAGACGAATCCGAGCTCCCGGCGGCGGAACAACGCCAACTGACGCTTGCTCAATTTATGAGTCTGCTGCCCGCCAATGAACACCTCGCCCGATGAAGGCTTGTCAATGGTAGAGACGACATTGAGCAAGGTCGTCTTCCCGCTGCCAGACGGTCCCATGACGCCGACGAATTCCCCCTTCTGCACGGTCAAATTCAAATTCGATAGCGCTTGATAAGCTACTTTGCCTTCATATACTTTCGATACGTTCCGGACTTCTAACATCGGTAATACGCACGCTCCTTCGGTGTAATCTTTATATCAACACTGTAATCCTTAATGGAAATCGGAGCCATTGGTATACCTTACGTTAACCTTTCGTTTTTGTAATATTGAATGAGCATGCAGTCAGAATCATCGGAACCACATTGCGAATCGACGTTTCGGTGATCTCATTAAGATGTTGCGGACATAGGGCCAACAAATAAAAGAGGGGCCCCCGCATCTATCGAAGCGAAGCCCCTCTCCCGTCACTATGACACTTAATCATGCATTCCTAATCGTCGCGCCGCTTCTTGCGGCTAAGCGACAACCCGCCGAAGCCGCCCAATATGGCTAAGTAGAATCCGAGGTCGTACCACCAGCCCGTATTGTTCGCCTCATACACGCGAATGTCTCCGTTGAAAGCTCCAATGATGAGCGAAACCGGCGCGATCCAGCCATGCCAGATGCCCCAGAAAAATCCCGCCGGATCCGCCTGCGTGTAAGAGCCGTCTCCAGGCACACAGCCGCTCAGCAGACCCACCATAAGTGCCAATGCAGCACACAGCCCGACGGAGCGAGCATTACGGCTTTTCTTCGTTTTTTTCTTGTTAAAGTCCGCTTCTTGCCTATGTTCTATCATCTTTCATTCCTCCCTGCTAGCTGATAGCTGTTACTACATATTACTCAACTTCTGGCAAGAAAAATCAGTCTTTTATAGTCACATTTTACAGACTTCAGCGTATTTTTATAGCTTTTATAGTGCTTCAGTAGTCACATTATGAAGGGTTAGTCCTTTGCCTATGAACATTTGCAAAATGAGCCTCTGAGCTGCTTTGAACAGCGCAAGGACGCTTTCCAATTACACGTAAGGCGGCGAACACGCAACATCCATTGGAAAGCATCCAACAGAACAGCCCACTTCATACGTTAACTCTTCATTCTATTGGAAAACATCCATTCAAATTAGACAGATTCCGACTTCACAACTGATAAAGGGAAGAATCCGTTGGACAATTTCCAATGAAACGTCTCACAATCAGCCCATGCACCCGGTTACGTTGGACAAAATCCAATAGAAAAAGCAATGAATACGGACAGCGGCCGCAACAACGTACCCTGTCTTGCTGTGTCTAAATACATTACCGCCTCACCCTCGACAAAACCGCCATCACCTCACTGTCATCACACGAATGGCTGCTTGCTTGCCCCTGCCCCGCCATGACGATGCGCCGATGCATCTGCCTCGAGCAAGGGAGCGTACATCATGAGCGCGTGATTCTCTGTCACATATTTGTCAGCACAGCATTCTCCATCGGCATTGAATGCTGTGCGGTACAGTATATTATGCCGCACACACCCTCCCCAATGATCCTGCCGAATGGAGTGCTCGCGCTCATATATTTCGTACGTATACCACGCAGGATTCGCCGAGTGCCATGCACCCGCAAGCGTATCCCCGGTCAGCGTTAACTCTAACTGAAACGGCTCCCCAGTCGGATTAAAAACCATCAGATTCGCAGCATCGTGTAGGCCAATCGACCGCAGACAAGGCGAAGCTTGGAACGCGGTATTGGCTGCAAGGACTTGCGCACTGGTAGCATACGGGCACCTCTTTGTTCATTGCTATTCCTGACAGGTTATGATATAGTTATCATTCCTTTTTCCATTTTTGCACAGAAGTATGGAATGTCAAGTGTCATCTTTGTTGCGTCGTTTATTTAGACTGTTTATTTGGAATGTCATTCAGCCGTTTGATTGTTTAGTTGAGCTAGTGTAAAAGATGAGTTGAATTGTTAAATATGATTCTTAGGAGGCAACTGAAAGTGAGCGATACGTTTCAAAGTGCCTATCAAGAAGAGGAGCTCCGGCTGCGGGATACGATGGAAGAAATCGATCGTCAATACCGACGGCTAGTGCAGATTCCGGTCTATACAGGGCATGATTTTACTGAGCAAGTAATGGAAGATACACGCGAACTGCGTCGACAGCGGCTGAAGCGGGCTTTGAAGGAGCCTTACTTCGGCCGCCTTGATTTTGAAGAGATAGGCCAACCAGCGCCTTCCGCTCTCTATGTCGGGAAGCACGGCGTCGACTGCGAGGTCGAACTGGGCCAGGCCGATGCCTACCCGCTCGTCGTCGATTGGCGGGCACCGATTGCGAGCCTGTTCTACTCCTTCTCTGGCGGAGTCGACTCCGTAACGTTCGAAGCGCCTGAAGGCGCTGTCGAGGGCCACGTCCATCTGAAGCGCAACCTTGTCATTCGCGGTCAGGTGCTGCAGCGGGTCGTGGATACGTACAATCGGTCCGAAGGTGAGGGCCATGTGACAGACGAATTCCTCGTCTACCGCCTAGGTGAGAACAAAGATAACCGCCTGCGCGATATCGTCTCAACCATTCAGGCAGAGCAGGATCGGATCATCCGCGCGCCGAAAAATATGGCGCTATTCATTCAAGGGGTGGCGGGGAGCGGCAAGACGACCGTTGCGCTGCACCGTCTAGCCTTCCTGTTGTATCAATACCAAGAGCAAATTCGGGCGGAAAAAATGATGATTTTCGCACCGAACCGCATGTTTCTCGATTATATATCCGACGTTCTTCCCGAGCTCGGCGTCGGAAATATCCAACAGCGCACGTTCCCGGAATGGGCGCTTGAAGTGACGGGGCTAGAGCATACGGTACAGCTTGCTTCGCCGATGGAACAGATCGAGTTGTGGTACGGATCGTTGAACAACCGCCCCATGCTCGATAATCAGGCATCCGGCCGCTTCAAAGGCTCGCTTGCCTTCAAGACTTACATGGATGACCAGTTGACCCGTATGGAGCGAGAAGCCGTACCTGTGATGGATTTTAGTCCATGGGACGGAGCGGTATTAAGCTACGATACGATCTCCGTGTGGTACCATGAGGAGTATCGTTCCTATGAGCTGGCGAAGCGCAAAGAACGCGTCGTGGCACGGATTCAACGCTGGATTGAGATGGAGCTGAAGCAAGAGCGCTCCAAGGAGCAGCATAAGGCAAAGAAGAAACTGTCAACCCCGCGGATGAAGGCGTATATGAAGAAATGGGCTGCCTTCGATGCGCTGGCATTATACAAGACGCTATTCGATCCGAAGCGCAACGTCACTCAAGAGGCTCAAACGGTGATTCCGGCCAAGCTCTGCAAGGAAACGTCCGCTTACTTGAAAAAGAACACCGTCAGGAACGAAGATTTGGCGGCACTGCTCTATTTGCACATCCGCCTGCACGGCATACCGGGCGATTACCGTTACGATCATATCGTCATCGATGAAGCCCAGGATTTCTCGCCGCTCCAGATAGCCGTTCTCGACGGGTTCGCCAGAAATCATTCGTTCACGATCTTGGGCGATTTGTCTCAGGGCATCCATGCGTATGCCGGCATACACGATTGGTCGGAAATGCGTGACCTGTTCGAGCTTGAAGCGACCGATTATTTTGCTTTAACGCGAAGCTACCGCTCCACGATGGAGATTATCCATTTCGCGAATGTCGTGCTTGAGCGGGGCGTCCGCACCGACATGCTGGCGATTCCGGTATTCCGCAGCGGGCAGAAGGTCCGGATCGTCTCGGACCCCCCGGAGCAGCAGCCAGACCTGCTTGCCCAAGCGCTTGCGCAATTCGGAAGCAGCGGCTACAACACAATAGCGCTGCTCACTCGTACAGCGGAAGAAGCCCGAGCATTGCATGCGAGATTGAGCTTGCATTGCTCGGATAGGGATATCCACCTTATTGACGGTAATGAGCAGCAGTACGAGGGCGGCATATCGGTGCTCCCGATCTATCTTTCAAAAGGGCTGGAGTTCGACGCCGTCCTGTTGATGGATGCGGACGCCGCCCATTACCCATCCGATCCGCTTGACGCCAAGCTGCTGTATGTCGGTTGTACGCGTGCCCTGCATGAGCTGTGGGTGCTGCATGATTCTGCTCAACCGCTGTCGCCGCTTATATGCACAGACGACGAAGAAACGGTTGTACACGGTTTATAGAGGTTGTTCAAAAAGCTCCATCAAGGACATTCCGATGCTCATAGCAGCCAAGGAATGTCCTTTTGCTTATTCATCTGCGGCACAAAACGCGTCCCTGAGCATCATTGTTCATGCCATCCTCATGTACTCGAACGCGCAGGCGGGCAGCCATATTCCTTGCGGCAACGCGAGTGTGTTTCCTGCTGTGCTGTAAAGTTTACCATGAAAATAAACCGGGCCGTCCGTTCGCGAATCCGCGAAATTCGATCGCCAGCACCATACGGAACGGACTGTGCTCATCTTTTCGCTTGAACAAGCCAAAATAGCCCTCGTCACCGAACGTAATATATTCTTGATTCGTCAATCGGTCTGGCCTTTTAGATTGGAACCAATACTCCGGATAAGACTCCCTTATCCCGAAGTTCAGCCATTCATAGCTTGGAATGTCAATCCCCCGCTGATTCAACACCCATGCGCGGAACAGAATCATCGGATCCTGCTCGGCCGCATAGTCCTGATTCGAATCCGCGAGGCGCAACCGTTGAATATCATGTCCGAGGGCGTCCAAAAACGGAGCATTTTCCGCGAATCGATGCATGGCGGTCACGTCTTGGAATTGCTGCTTGTACTGCTGCTCCGTACGCAGTTCCCGTATGTCACTGAACGTGGTGAACGGAATCGACTCTATCAGTATAAGATAGACGAGCCCGAAGAGGAGCGCGATCTTCTTATTCATCTGATTGTGCTTCGAGCGCTTGGCGACAAACCACCAGCCGAGCAGGAAGCCAAGCGGAAGAAACCAATACGAATCCGTCCCGGGTATAAATCGAAAGGAAAACGAACCGATCATGAAAAAAAGAAATAATCGAGCGGGCAGGAGCATCTCCTTCTCCCTCGGCCTCTGCCACAACGCGATGATAAAAAGGCAGCACAGCCCGGCTAACACTATCCAATTCATCCGTTCATACCGCCTTTCCCCCGCCTCTGCATCTGAAGACTACGCAGCAGCAGCATGCATATTTCGATTCAACCAAGTCTGGTCATGTCCCGGAAATCCAGAACCAGTGCTTGCCTAATTCCCTTTGCTTCACAATTTTGGTCCCGAGGTTTTCCCCATCTGGCTCCCCTTCGGACACATATACGAGGCCAGAAAAGTTATCCAAAAGCCCGCGCATCGTGAAGAATAACACTTGGAGCGATTCTCCATTCCGAACGACCAAGATTTCTCCGCCCCCGCGGGAGAGATGGCGAAGATCGTCTGGAAGCTGCAGCAGCGTGCCGCGATCTGAGCCAGCCGTGCTCCAATCGCCTTGCGTCAAGCGCTCGATAGCCTGCTGGCGCTGCTCGCGATACATCCACTCGTCCAATGCCGCACGAGTCTGATGCAATGGAAACTCTAAGGCGATATAGACGGCGCCCAACTGCGCCACGATCGGAATGAGTATGAGCGCCCAATAACGAAGCGGTCTTCTTTTCACCAAAGCGACGATGATGTCGATGATCGCCCATATAACAGACACGATAAAAACGAGTGCGAACAACGCGAAAAAGATAACTGTACCCAAAAATTCAATATCCATGCTGAAAAAGAACAGCAACAGCCATGCGATTGCCATCACAGCGGAAAATCCAAAGATGAATCTCTTGCGCGTCCGCACGATATATTGTGAAATCGGCTGTTCTGTATCGATAGAATCCATTATGATGACTCCAATCCTATTTTTGTATCATATGCTTCATTCAAATGCCGACTTTCGGACGCACCAACACAACCCGCTTCCATACAGGCATGTTTTTACGCCAAGCGATCGTCAAATTGTATCCTGAGATGTAGATAGCCAACAGCCCGGTCAGGATGAACAGAGAAAATAAAGTGTCATCCTCCATGCGATATCCTTCTTTATTCGTATTTTCAATTCCACATTATACCACATTCCTATAACGTCAAAGCCCAGCCATAAGTTGCAATTATTCATGGCTGGGCTCGTTATCGTATTACAATAAGAGTTGTTTGAACTTCAGCACGCAAGTCGTTCCTTCGTCTGGACGGCTGTAATAGGATATAGTGCCGTTCATCGCCTTCACGAGGCTGATGACGACCATCAAGCCAAGCCCGGTTCCTTTCTCCTTCGTCGTGTAGAAAGGCATGCCGATGCGCTTGATTTGATAATCGCTCATGCCGACTCCAGTATCCTTAACATGGATATGAACGCCTTCATTGTCCGACCACGTTGTCACTGTCATCACACCGCCATCCGGCATCGACTCCACCGCATTTTTCATAATATTGAGCAGGCATTGTTGGAATTTTTTCGCTTCGCCCATCACATAAATCGGCTGCTTCGATAAATGCTTGATGACTACTTCAATCTTGGATATGACGCAGAGCGGCGACATCATCGGAATAATGCCGTCAATCTCTTCTTGGATGTGAATCGGGCGTGCCAGCTCCACTGCCGGCTTCGCATAGTTTAAATAATCGGTAATGATGGAGTTCGCCTGCTCGATGCCCGATATGGCATAATTCCGATATGTTTCGAGTTGCGCTGGAGTCAGATTATCCCTGTTCATCAGTTGTAGAAAACCTTGCGCCGTCGTTAATGGATTGCGAATCTCATGAGAAATGGATGCCGCCAGCTGTCCGATGACTTGGTATTTTTCCGCGCTAAAGAGCTCTTCACGCATTTTCTCTTGATTTTTGACATGATTATAAATATAACTCACATACATGGAAGACAAGTAGGTGCCCACAACGGCAATCCCGACTTCGGTACCACTCACTGTATCCCAATCGTCGAACACAGATAAAAAGCCGAGCAAATAAATCGTAATGAGCGTCATCGAAATGAGGCAAATTTGCCAGTACGTGCTTCGCAGCACCTGCTTGTAATGGAATGTGAGGCCCAAGACGAGCAGCAGCGTGGATCCGATGACTGTCGGCACAAAATCATCCATCATAACTATGGTGCAAATATTAAATGCAGCCCAAGTGAATATTCCCGGCAAAAAGCCTTCGAACAGCGCCGCTAATGCAAGCGACACTGGTGTAAGATGAATACCGTATATAAGCGGATCGATATCTTCATATTGCGTATAAAAAAACGTAAGCACAAAAAGAATGAGAATAAATAAAATTTTGCGGCGATAATTGGCGAACATGAATTGAGGGGTAATAATAAGGAACATGAGACATGCGCTCATAATATAGAGCAGTCCCTTGAATTCATACGCTATGATGGACTGAATCAACGTTGACCGTTCCTTTCCTGGTAAGATACGGTACGCAGAAATGAAGGCGTCAACCGATTATTTTCCCGTTCCATGGCAGTCCCTTCTGAAAGCGGGAACGATCATTTGAACGCCAAGCCGATAACAATGGATAATCGTACATATCCCATACTTTGCAAGGAGGCACATCCATATCGGATAACTGGATAATGCAATTCACCGCCCGTCTCGCCGCTTCATTCGCCCCTTCCATCGTTGCCAAGTCCGTGTTCGTTCGCACATAATCCGACGCGAGAAACAAGTTGGGAATCGCCGTATATGCATTGGGCCGCAAGTTCCATGTATTTACGTGATTCACAAGCAAAGGCTCCATATTAATCGCTTCATGCGGATTCGGAAATTGAATATCTTCGTCCAAATACCACGTCACCACCATATGATCGGACAACACCGTCTTCCCTTGGTTTAGACTGCGCTTCAACTGTTCCCACACTTCGGCTCGAATTTCTTCTCTTGAACACTCCATGGCCGGCTTGCCATATAAGATGCCGGGAGTTCTCCAGTCTGACACATCGATGGAGATGATTCCCTTGACTTCGCCATTCCCGTATTTGCTTAAATCGAAGTTCGGCCAAAATTGCGCCTGTGACACCGACGTCAACGCCCACGGGCTGTCCATATAGATGACATGACCATGGATAATCGGCACGTCTTCCTTCAAATAAAACTGGACGCCGTTCATCCATTCGACATTCTCTGCCAGCTCCGTCAACCCGCCCAGCAGTGGATCCGCTTCAATTAAATCTTCATTCAATAAGCCAGCCATGACTTCAACCGGAAGCGCAGCAATATAATAATCTCCCGTCACCATCTCAGTACGTCCATTCTCTGTAATGGTCACTCCTTGGATGCGCCCCTGCCGGCAATGTATGTATTCAACCTTCGCGCCGAGGTGGTAGTCGACTCCGCCTGCACGCAGATGATCAAGCCACGGATTGAGCCATACATCATTGGTCGGACCGTTCAATAAACGGTCTGCGCTTCCCCCCGGAAGCACCATATCGAGCATGATGGTCGCCCCGACAGTTCCGACCGTGCACACATTCGCTTCCTGCGCTCTGGCGGCTACGAGTATCCGTGTCAAGCCCGTAAATATTTTACGGAATTGCGCCGACTGCTTCTCCGCTTGCAGGAAATCCCACCAGGCGATTCGTTGATAATCCAACAGTCGCCTTTCATCGCAACTTGTGAGCACTTGCCATAGACAAGATACGTAATGTTCAATATCTTGCTCGCTAAGCTCTAGATTGTTGTCGAAAAGGGATTTGAGCAACGTTCTCCAACCGCTGATCGATTGTGGAAATTCAGTCAGAAAGGGCTGCATCGGGCGATCGAAAAATGCCAGTCCCAGATTAGTCCCTTCAATAAGGTTATGATACACGCTATGTCTATTACTCTTATACGGTATTCGCTTCATCGTATCGGTTATATGTTTATAAAATTTCGGAAAGAAGCGGAAGCCATGCTCTCCCGGCAAATCGTGGCGCCCATTCTCTCCCGAATTCGGAACAGGCATGCTGCGAGCTTTACCTCCTGGGATCTGTCTCCACTCATATACAGAAACCTGAAACCCCCGTTCCATTAATTCATGGGCAGCGCTCATTCCGGCGATTCCACCGCCAAGCACTACCACTTTTGGCTGAACTGTTCCTATCATAAAGGTTGCTGCACTCCTATTCCACGAGATACTTGGAAAAAATCAACTATTTTCATATTACTATACAACCATCAAATTACAACAGATTTCAACATATTTTTGCAGGAAAACTCTACTTTTGACGATAGCCCCCGCTTAGAGTCAGGTTCGTGCAGCGGCGCGTTCAGACTGGAAGAGATGCGCTCGGTCCACCCCTTTGCTTCACTCTCCCCTTCCATCAGTCGGCGGTATGCCCAATGACGATTCTGGCGCGCTGCCATCATAATCGGCCGCTTCGTATCATGGAGTACTTGAACGACATGTGCCTTGCCCTCGTTATTTCCTTCCTGACCGTATGGGAGAATGGACATAAGGACTATTGTAATAGAATCCCGTTACTGTTTTCGTAGTAACGAAATTAACTTTGTCGATTCACGAAACTTAAATATTCCTTTATAGCAAAAAAACTGCCGAACCGTTAGATTCTACAGTTTCCTTTTTTTATGGTTAGCGCCCCCACTCCGACTCGCTTATCGGCTAGGTAATGGTGCATCATCAAGCTATCATTCTTGCATATTTACGGTACAGAACCGTAATGAAGATAAGGTGGATCCCCAGTCCTATGCCGCCAGCGAGCAGAAGTTCCGGCTCATTCCATTGCATGGTCCGGTTGTGAACAAATAGCTCAATAACCCAATAGGTCGGTGTCACCGCTGCACCCCAACGCCATGGCTCTGGCAGCATATAGGCCAACACCGGGATAAAGATCAACAATCCGCCTAGCTTAGACCATGCCAGCCCTTCCACTTTATTGGAGGCGAACGAGGTCAACAAGAGGGCCATCATCGGCCCTTCCAGCAGCAGCATTACAAAGGCGAAGCCATACTGACCAGCACTCCAAGCTGAGAAATCAACCACAATAAATGCCAGCAAAATATAGATTCCGGACAATAGCGTCGGTAGAGTCAACCGATGAATGAAATACCCTTCCTGCGAGAGAGGGGTGATCGCATAATAGGCGATGAGCTGCTCATCTCTTTCGTCGAGCATCAGCAGGCCAGCCATCACACCGATGACGAGAGGAATGAGCAATAATGACGTGCCGAACATCACTCCGTAATGGGCCGTTACATCAAATCCCGTCTGCGCAACGAGCTGTTCCGAGACGAGCGGCACTCCGTATTTCAGCGCCAGCACCAACAATAAGGGGGCAATCGTAATGAAAATAAGCATCGGATCGCGTCTGACCTGCTTCATATCACTAAACAACAGCTGTGCAGCTCGATTCATGCGTCTCTTCCCCCTTTAGCATCACCGAGTATATTAGATTGCAAGGAGCTATACGCCCAATAGAATGCAATCCCTATCCAGATGAGTAAGCTGGATACCGCGTAAACGCTATCTGCGCCTGAAATAGGCTCGAAAACCGATGTCAGCAGCAGCAGTGATCCGGTGGCCGGAAAGAGCAGAAAGAGCTTGCTTGTGTAGACCTGCAGTATTTCTAGTACGGGCAGCACGAGGATGGTAGAATACATGACGGATGAGAAGAAGAATCCGTTAATCGTATGGCAGCGAACGGCAACTCCCAACCCGACCAAAGTAAAAAAGACGGCCGTCAGTGTGACACCCGCGATGAACGCGCCGATACGCTGATGGAAGCCGAAGGTGCTCATATGGATGAACAAGCTGCTTATCAGCGACAGACATGTCAGCGAGATCGTCTTCGACCAGATATAGGATGCCGGCGAATGCGGTGTAACGAACAGGTTGTCATGAATATGCTGCCCTTTCTCAAGCAAGATGAGGCCGCCGATAAAGAAGAACCCGAGCATGCTCGGATCAGAAAACGTCAGCAGCACATTCAACTTCGCTTGATAGGTATCAGGCAGCATCCGCAGAAGAATGATGTAAGCGATACTGATTAGCAAATAGGCGCTGTAAAAATGATGACGGAACTGGAGCTTCATATCCTGTCTCCATGAGCTGAAGAAGCGACGCACACCCGAATAAGGCAGCCGGGGCCGAAGAGTGATAGCTTTATTATTCATGTCAATGTTCTCCCTGTCACTTGGATAAAAAGCTGATCCAGCGAAGCCTCTTGGGTGTGTATCGTCTCAATCGAACCGTTCCGCAGCAGCCGGAGGAACGATTCGTTGTCGCCAATTCCCTCTAATTGATAGTCGGCCTGTCTCAGCGCTGTACCTTCTCTATACTCGAGGCGCACCGCTTTTTTTCCTTCCCGGACTTTGAGCGCGCGCGGCGCATCAATCAAGCGGATTTCCCCATCTACGATGAAAGCGACTCTATCGCATATCTCCTCAGCGACATTCATGTTATGAGTTGTAATAATAATCGTGTTCCCCAACGATTTTAGCTGTAAAATGATATCCTTCACGGTCTTCGCATTTACGGGATCGAGACCTGATGTCGGTTCATCCAGAAACAGAATATCCGGCCGATGCATCAGCGCCCGACATAGATTGAGGCGCATCTTCATTCCTTTTGAGAAGTCGGACACTTTCACATGGCCGTACTCCTCAAGCGACACCCGGGCAAGAAGCTTCTTCGGCTCCTCGGTCTTCACATCATACAGTGAACGGAAAAGGTCCAAATTCTCCAACGCCGTGAATCGGCTGTAAAAGTTCGGGAATTCGAACGCAACGCCAATCGCATTATAATAATCGCGGCCATGATCCTTCAGCTGCTTCCCCATGATGCGCACGCTGCCTTCATATCGCTTCAGCATGCCGATAAGTATTTTCTGTGTCGTGCTCTTTCCTGCTCCGGACGGCCCGAGAAATCCGAAAATTTCACCTTGCGGAATATGAAAATCTAGCCCTTTCAGCGTAAAATCCTTATGTCCGGGATATTTGAAGCGGAGCTGGTTCACTTCAATCATGCTTAATCCTCCTCATTCTGGTCGATGATTAACCCATCGGCGATCAAATCAACGAACAATCTCATCGTGTCGCCGTAGCGCTCCTCGCCGATGAGGTGCTTCTGCAAGGCAAGCAGAATGAGCGATCGGATCAGGCTTACAATGATTTCCGGCTGCTGCGGCTTCATCCACCCTTGCTGCTGACCGAGCACGATAACCGGCAGCAGATCATCCGCATCCTTGGCGAAGTGACGCTCCAATTTGTCAGGCGGAAGCTTGCGGAATAACGCTTCCATCATTTCTTCATCATATAGCTGCTGCAGAAACGGATTGTTCTCCATCGTGGCAAGCGATTCGTGCAAGAAGCGCTTGAAGCTGTCCCGGCTCACGGGAGAATCGCTCTGAAAATATACGCTGGTGAGGCGCTCCCGAATGGTCTCCTCCTCTTGCTCAAGCAGCTCGAAATACAGCTCTTCCTTGGACGGATAGAACAAATAGAACGTCCCTTGCGCAATGCCCACCGCTTTGGTTAGATCGGCGACGCTCGTCTTCTTCAGTCCGTACAGAGCAAACAGCTGCTTGCCTTTCTGCTGCAGCTCCCGCCGAATGTTCTCTTTCTCCTGTTTACTAAATCGCGGCATCATTCACACTCCTATATGATTTTATGAATAATTTTATTTTATATTCATAATTAAAATGCATCTCATTTCTTTTGTCAACAATAACCAACAAAAAAAACCGCTGCCCCCTTTGCTAAGGAGGAGTGCGCGGTCTTTGCAGGAAATAGACGCCCAATCATTCACATTTATGATAATATTGAAATTAATACCATGTTCATTTAGGTTGATTTGGGTTAATGTGTAAATATCATCGTTTTCTATTAAAGGTATTGCACAATCCATGAAATCCATAGCGCTGCCGGATAGAAGAATAGTTGGGCCAACACGGTTCCCAACGCGCGCGACAGGATAAGCAGCGCAAATATTTTTCCCAATCGCTGCCTTGCGGCAGTATCTGCCATCGCTCGATCCGTGAGCATAGCCATTTGCGGGTCGACGAATATGGTCAATAGGATGGTCGCCACTCCGTTGATAAAGCCGGATGATTGAGACGCCGCTGTGCTGAATTCTGTAGTAAGAACTGAGGCGTAAAGGGCAGACATCACCCCGATCGTATAGATCCCTGTCACGCAGCTATTCAGAAGCAGCAAGCGTTTTGGAATGCCCATAATCCGCAAGGATGTGAGCATCTTCCATGTGGGCTTGCGGATATGATGCCTGACATGCTTCAACTGATCAAGCGATACGGAACTGATCATTTTGGGAATCGATCCCGACACTTCTAAGTGACGTATCACCCGGGCAGCCAACAGAACGGCGCTAGGAAACAATAGTAGAGCAAGCAGTGTTCCAATCGTCGAGGAGCCGATAATGATACGGATGTTGGATACCAGATCGAATTCCGGGTGCTCCCTTGCGTAGTCGATAACTTTGCCCGTCATAGGTGCTTGTATGAGATTGGAGGTACGGGAGACAAGCACGATAATACCGGTCAGAGACAGTGAGACCGCTAACCGACCGGCTCGCACGCCGGCATAGCGGACGGCATAGGATAAGGTTTCAAACATGTGTATACATAGCGTAAACAGAGCGATGACTATTATTTTGTCTATCAAGCATAATCCTCCCCGTATCTCGAAAGGTTTCCATGAAATCACATCTGCGAAAGTGAGATAATTGTCTCATGTCTTTTTATGGCTTGTCCAGTGAAAAAAGATTTTCGTCACTGCAACTTTTTCACTCGCCAAACGTTTTAACTGGTAAAGGAGGTTTCCGGTTTCCATGCATGTTTCATTCCGTAAATATAGTATACATGTGTTGCTTGGATGTCTATTACTGTCATTAAGCATTCCGCTTACTGCAGCTGCGGCCGACATTGCGGAGCAACCTACTCAACTCACTCAACCTATGGTGCAAGTGCTGAACAAAGAGGGCGAACCGATTACGAAGGACTGTCTGATCCTTCACGATCTAACTTATTTGCCAATTAAAGATATTGGCCCTAACCTGGATCTGAAAGTGCGCTGGGAAGCAAGCAGCCATACGGTGTATATCGAAGGAACCCTGGCTGAGATCACATGGAACTCGCTGACGAACAAGATGCAGGTGAATAGCAAAGACACGATACTTACAATCAAGCCGGAAATTGTAAATAACAAAACATACATTCCCCTTCAATTGTTGCATGAAGTATTTCAAATCAACTATGATTGGGACGGAACTACGAAGACGGTAACACTACTCTATGACCCCCAACATGCGAATCTGTAGCACAATAACTGAGCAATGCTGGTTCCTTCAACCAAGTACTGCTCTTTTTTTATGTGGGAGGCGCTTCTCACCCAATCCGAGATACCAGGGAACTTTGCCTGGGTAGCCGAACAGCATGAACATATCAACAAATATTCAAAAATAACTATATATGTCCGATAATATTTATATAGGCGCATTTCCCATAATCATAATTGTCCTCAATGAAAGGAAGGATTGGATTTGAACGTATCAGCGGCATCTTCCATGAGTGCTATCGGCGTATCTAGCGGTCAAATCAGTAACATCGATAAGCAAATCGAGTTGTTGAATAAACGAAAAACAATTATTGCTCAAAAAATGGTTGCCGTAGCGAGAGGCGATGACGATAAAAAATTGAAAGATGAAAAAATTAGAGCCCTCACTATGGAAATCAATGCGATTGATATGCAAATTAATCAACTTATTAAAAAGAAGATGGAGCTGAAAGAAAATAAAAATGATCCATCAAAAGCAAATAGCAGCACAAATGAGATTGGCCCTTCAGCAAGCGACCTGATTCAACCTGACAATAAGCAGCAGGGAAATCATATCTTTATTGATATGAAACTCTAGTGTCCGATAGAGAGATACGGATAGGACTGCGGAGTGCGATACACAACAAAAGCAGCGAGGCCGATAACGGTACCGGCCTCGCTGCTTTTGTTACATCCCATGTAATAGCGGTTCATTAATGATAGAATACTGCTTTACGTCCTCATATCGTCCGTTATTGAATAAATGTTTGCGCAAAACACCTTCAAATTGCATGTCGCATTTCTCCATCACTTTCGCCGACCCCGCATTATCCAGATGACAGCGGGCTTCAATGCGCACCAGCTTCATGGTATGGAACCCGTAGTGTATCACTTCGTTGACGACTTCTGTCATATAGCCTTGATTCCAGTAATCCCTGGCTAATACGTAGCCGATCTCCGCCCGCCCATGAGTCGGCCTCCAGCTCACAAAGCCACATGTGCCAATCAGTCTGTCATTTTCCACATCAACGATCCCCCAAGGGGCAATCTCTCCTCTGTCATACCGTTGAATGACGAATTCCAAGAAATGATACGTGTCCGCCATCCGCTGATGCGTCGGCCAAGTCGTAAATCGCGACACCTCTTCGTCCGCACAATACATGAACATATCCTCTGCATCATGAAGTGTCATTTTACGAAGCAGCGTCCTTGCTGTCTTCAATACAGGCAATTGAAAGAACGGTCCCGAATTCATCATCGGTATCCACACCCTCTTTATCGGTTACAACCATCCCGTGTCCATAAAATATTTTGCCACAAACAGGGCAGCTGTGTCCATTCTTAGCTTCCCCCTCTCATTGTGTCAGGATAAGATGGCGAACGTGTAGGCGTGTGGTCAATTCGAATATCGCAAGCATGCTGGTAATAAAGCATCCGCTAGGAACGAAGCTTCTCCACGAACTGGGCTCCGAATTCGCTGCACAGCTTAATATCATCTGATCTAGGAGATAATTCTACCTTCAATCCCTCCAACACGACTTCACATCCGCGCTCCTTAAGTTTTTTGATTAAAATATCCACCGCCGCACCGTACTCAGGATAACAGGAATCACAGGAACCGAATACGGCCGCTTTTTTCCCCGTCAGGTCGATGTTGTCCATTTCTTCATAGAAATCGAGAAACTCATCCGGGAGCTCTCCGTCACCCCATGTATATGCTCCAAGCAGAATTCCCTCGTGCCCGGCCAGATCGGCTCCATACGCATCCATGACCTCCTTCATCTGAAGCTCTTCTCCCGCTGCCCGAACAGTAGCTGCTATCGTCTCCGCCATCTCCTCGGTATTTCCAGTCATGCTTGCATAGATCAATATCGTACTCATCTATGTACCTCCGCCTTTCGGATATGTGCTGTGTCACTTCATCATTGATGATATTGATAATCATTATCATCAATGATCACATGCCCATTATACATGCACGCGATATTCATTTACAAGCAAAACTTTGCTGAGAGAAAATGGGGAAGTCCACACAAAAAAACGAGGATGCCAGCAAGCAGCGTCCTCGTCAGATATGTCGAATTCCAACCTATCACCTATTATACAGGCATCGTCCATGTTGCACGGACGTAACCCAATTTCATTCCGGCGCGTTCCATATTGCGATGACTTTGTGACAGGTAGCTTGCTTGACTGACAACCAGCCGGCAGCCGCTCAAGGCCGCTTCATGAATTCGCCTCCGCAGCAAAGCCGCATGCATTCCGATGTTGCGGTAAGATGGCAGTGTCGCTGCAAACGTAAGCGAAGCAATGCCGTTCTGGCGGTACATCACGCCTGTCGCAGCAGCCTTCTCCTCCTGGAATCCGATAAAAAACGACCACCCCGGGCGTTTCAACAGCACCTCATTATTGCGCGCCACAGCAGAAATGCCGTCATCTCCAAGCCCCGTTCCCCGGCAATGTATCGCCGCATAAGTCATCATGTCTTCTTCTGCATACGGAAGAACGCGTATCTCTTCTTCTGAGCCCGGATCCAGATCGAATAGAGCTTGCCGTTCTGCAGCGCCATACAGCGTGGCATGGAATCCGGATTGATAGCAGCCGCTTTCACTCAGCTTCCTGAACAGAAGCGGGTGCGCTTGCTTGGGAACGATCTCGAATTGGCAAGTCCGATTACGCGTGCGAAAGAACGAGATCATTTCATCTATGTGATGGATATCTTCCCCCCGCATCCCTTTCACCGTATTGAATTGCGGCCACGGCATTGTATCACTATAGTATAGCCTCGCGTGTCCGAATCGCGCCAGATGAATTCCTTCCGGATTGCCCTCGATGTCTTGGATCGCCTTCATCCGATCCGTCATATAATCGATTTCGGACTGCTCCAATGCGTCGGCGACCGCTTCAGTCAAATGCATGACCACCCCTCCTACTTATGAAATTTTTCACAATTAACAATCATAAGCATTAATTGGTATCTCCTAAATAACAAGGCGCTTGCGCTCGCTGCTGCAATATGGGAACCAGCTTATGAGGGTAGACGCGAATCTGCTCCAGCTCTTGGAGCGGAATCCATTCGACGCCGACCTGATGCTCATCAGGATTACTTCCTGTAAATGAGGATGGGATTCGTTCAAGTTCACATTGAAAATAAAATTCCACCTGATGAATAGGCGTGTCCCATTCGGAAAATTGATGGTTTTTTCCAATATATTCACGCACATGAAGGAGATGATCAACAATGACTGCACAGCCTATTTCCTCAATGCATTCCCGTCGAAGCGCCTCGCTCAACTCTTCACCGTGCTCTTGTCCTCCGCCCGGGAACAGATAAAAATATCCATCACGGTCTTGATTCTTCGTCAGTAATACTTGGTTATCTTGAATAATAACAGCTTTTGCTGAATTGCGTATCGGTTTCATTGCTGCGGTGCTCCTTTATAATGGAAAGTTATAATGGATAGAAGTGGTTATTTCTACCTTACTATGAACATGGAACAGACGCAACACGTTTGACTGTATGTAAATTTTTTATAAAATTTGAAAAAAGGTAAAGACGAATCTTAATTGTTATGGTAGTATATGGTACAAACCAAATGTCAATTTTCTCCTCGGGCCCCAACAGCTTAGTTCAGTAGTTGGCGATTGGTAAACAGATTATTCCAAGAGAGGGGAACAGTACAAGCATGAAACGTAAATCCATGATGCTCGTCTTGACATTGCTTCTCGTAGTCACCACGTTTGTAAGCGCTTGCTCCAGCAACACAGGCAATTCTTCGTCTCCGAATCCAGATACGGCGAAGGATTCACCGTCCAATACGGACAGTGGCGATAAGAAGAACGAACCGTCCGAGGGATCGGGCAAAGAACAAGTATTCCGCTTCAATCTTCACTCCGATCCGCCTTCGCTCGATCCGGGTCTGTCACAAGACACCGTATCCTCCTCCATATTGAACGCCATGTACGAAGGTTTGGTTCGTGTCGACGAGAATGCGAAGCCTGTACCTGGAGTTGCTGAGAAATGGGAGGAATCACCCGATCATAAGAAATTCACTTTCCACCTGCGCAAAGATGCCAAATGGTCCAACGGCGACCCAGTCACTGCTCACGATTTTATATTTGCTTGGGAAAGGGTGCTGAATCCGAAGACTGAACCGGCTCCACCTTACGCCTACCAGCTCTACTACTTCAAAAATGCGGAAGCCTATAATAAAGAGAAAATCAACGACTTTTCTCAAGTTGGCGTCAAAGCGCTTGATGAGCATACCCTGGAAATCGAACTTGAAGCTCCTACCTCCTACTTCTTGAGCCTACTTTCCTTCACTACCTACTATCCAGTGCACAAATCAGCGAAAGACAATTCGAAATGGGCCGCGGAAGCCAACACGATGATCTCCAACGGTCCTTTCAAAATAAGTGAGTGGAAGCACCAAAACTTGCTTGAACTAGCCAAAAACGAACATTATTATGCCGCCGATACAATTAAATTCACCAAAATAAAAGCGACAATGGTGCAGGACTCCGCGTCTGAATTGAATATGTATGAAGCCGGAGACATTGATTTTGCTGGGCATCCGACGGGCGAACTGCCGACGGATCAGATTCCTGTTCTGAAAGAAACGAAGCCGGATGAGCTGCAAATTCAAGGGATCGCATCCAGCTACTATTACTTGTTCAACAACAAACAGGCGCCATTCAACAACGCGAATATCCGTAAAGCGCTCTCGATGGCAGTCGATCGCAAGCTAATCACCGATAAAGTAACGCTCGGCAGCGAACAGCCTGCATTTGGCATCGTTCCGCCCGGCATTACCGGCAACGCCGATCAGTACCGCAACGAAGTGAAGGATGAATACTTCAAGGAGGATGTGAATGAAGCGAAAGCGCTGCTGGCCAAAGGGCTGTCCGAGCTTGGCTTGAAGGAAATGCCTGAATTCACGCTCGGCTATAATACGAACGATAAACATAAGAAGATCGCCCAGGCCGTTGCCGACATGTGGAGCAAAAACCTTAACTTAAAAGTGAAAATCGAGAACCAAGAGTGGGGCGTCTACTTGAAGAGCCGGACCAGCTTGAACTATCAGGTCGCCCGCGCCGGCTGGACTACCGACTATAACGATCCGATGTCGTTCATTGATCTGTATATGACAGGCAGCGGCAACAACGATATTGGCTACAACAACCCAGAGTTCGATGATCTCGTCAAAAAGGCCAAAACATCCGTGGATCCAAAAGAGCGGATGGATCTGATGGCGAAAGCGGAGAAAATTCTCATCCAAGACGACCAGGCGATTCTTCCGCTGTTCTACTATACAAGCGTTCACTTGATAAAACCGGGAGTCAAGAGTGTATTCGTTGATTATAGAGGCATGTTCGACTTCACCCGTGGCTATTTAGAGTAACTAGTCTGTAACATCATCCAGATGGTAGCCGATCGGGATACATATGGCGTACAGCATATGTGTCCCGATTTTTTCATTGGACCTATGGAAAGAAGGAGGATTGATGAAATGTGACTCGGTATATATTGGTTAAGCTATTCTACCTTGTCGTGTCGCTGTGGATTCTTGCTTCAGTAACGTTCCTCTTAATGAAGGCCATTCCAGGCGACCCATTCATGTCGGAAAGAGCGGTTCCGCCGGAAATCAAAGCCCGCCTGATGGCTCAGTACGGATTGGACAAGCCGTTATATGAACAATATTTCATTTACTTGAACAAGCTGGTGCATGGGGATCTGGGCATTTCCATGAAAATGCAAGATCGCGAAGTCGTGCAAGCGATCCGGGATTCCTTTCCGTATTCGTTGCGTCTCGGCATTGTGGCAATCATCGTGTCCGTTGCCGTCGGCGTGTCATTAGGCATGCTGGCCGCGCTGCGCCATCGCAAGCTGTTGGATACGTCTTCCATGGTGCTTGCCGTCATTGGCGTATCGGTTCCGAGTTTTGTGCTCGCCTCCTTTTTTCAATACCTGTTCGGGGTCAAGCTCAAGTGGTTCGCGGTTGTTGGGCTGAATGCTCCGTTGGATTACGTTTTGCCGACGATAGCGCTATCCGCCCTGCCGATTGCCTTTATCGCCCGCTTGACACGCTCCAACATGCTTGAAGTGTTGCATTCCGACTACATAAAGACGGCCAAGTCAAAAGGGCTTACCGCTGGAGTCATCGTCCGCAGACACGTCCTGCGCAACGGTATATTGCCAGTCGTCACCTATCTTGGGCCACTGACTGCCAATGTGGTGACGGGTTCCTTTATTATTGAACAGATCTTCGGCATCGGCGGACTGGGCAAAGTATTCGTCATCAGCATCAGCAACCGGGACTATTCCCTTATTATGGGAATCACGATTTTTTACGGATTAATATTGATGAGCGCTCGTTTCCTCACCGACCTGGCGTATGGGTTCATTGATCCCCGCATCAAGCTTGGCAATGGAAAGGAGAAAGCAGCATGATTAGTTTTAATAAACGGAATCCCTTGCAAGATATCCCGGTAACAGCTGACCAGTTCAAAAAAGCATCGATTGACGAACATGCGGCGGAGGCGATCGAACGCGAGAGCATATCCGCATGGCGCGACGCTTGGCTTCGTCTGCGCAGCAACTGGATTGCAATGACAGGGCTCGTCTGCCTGATTCTGCTTATCTTAATGGCAATTATCGGACCCTTGATCACTCCGTACGATTATTACACGAATAACCTGGAGCTGACGAACCTGCCTCCGTCTGCAGAACATTGGTTCGGGACGGACGATCTCGGCCGCGACATGTTCGCCCGCACTTGGATGGGTGCCCGTATTTCCCTTATCGTCGGTTTTTCGGCCGCAGCAATCAACCTCCTTATGGGAGTCATATATGGCGGTATTATGGGGTATGTAGGCGGTCGCCTCGATAATGTCATGAATAAAGTATCGGAGATCATTTATTCCGTTCCTGACTTGCTCGTTGCGATTTTGCTTGTCGTCGTATTCGAACCGAGCATAACGACGATTATTTTGGCGCTCTGTGTCACGGGCTGGATTAACATGGCATGGATCGTGCGCGGACAGATGATGCAGCTGAAAAATCAAGAGTTCGTGCTCGCTTCCCGTTCTCTTGGCGCTGCCGGGTCCAGAATTCTGTTCCGCCATCTCATCCCGAACTCGCTCGGACCGATCATCGTGACATTGACGCTAGCCGTCCCCAGCGCTATCTTCAGTGAAGCCGTGTTAAGCTTCCTCGGCCTAGGTGTGCAGTTGCCAGCCGCTTCGTGGGGGACGATGATTAATGACTCTTTGAAGGCAATGGTCATCTATCCTTGGCGTCTCGCCTTCCCGGCGCTGTTCATCAGCTTGACGATGCTCTCATTCAATATGTTCGGCGATGGTCTGCGCGATGCGCTCGACCCGAAGATGAAGAAATAGACGGCGAGGAGGAAGACAGGAATGCAACCGATATTGGAAGTAAACGACCTGCAAGTCTCGTTCCACGTTCGTGCAGGTGAAGTTCAAGCAGTTCGAGGAATCCAATTCCATGTCAATGAGGGAGAAGCAGTAGCTATCGTAGGAGAATCGGGTTGCGGCAAGAGTGTAACCGCCCAGTCGATTTTGCGTCTGCTTCCGAGTCCGCCCAGTCGGGTAAAGAATGGTGAAATTCGCTTTAAAGGCAAAGACTTGCTCAAAATAAAAGAGCGGGAAATGCAGTCCATTCGCGGCAAAGATATCGGCATGATCTTTCAAGATCCGATGACGTCGTTGAATCCGACGATGACCATTGGCCGTCAAATTTCTGAAGTATTAATCAAGCATCAAAACTTGAGCGCTGCTCAGGCAAAAAAACGTGCGATCGAAATGCTATCTTTGGTTGGCATACCTAATCCCGCTTCTCGCTTCGTCCAGTATCCGCACGAATTTTCCGGTGGCATGAGACAGCGGGCCATGATTGCCATCGCGCTTGCCTGCAGGCCTTCACTCCTAATTGCAGATGAGCCGACGACAGCACTCGATGTGACAATCCAAGCACAAATATTACGTGTCATGAAGGATTTGCAACGGGAGTTCGGCACCTCGATCATATTGATTACGCATGATCTGGGCATCGTCGCCGATCTATGCGACCGCGTCATCGTCATGTATGCTGGCAAGATTGTCGAGACCGGGACAAAATGGGAAATATTCAAAAACCCGCAGCATCCGTATACGAAGGGGCTGCTCCGTTCGCTGCCGCGTCTCGATCAGAAGAGGGAAGAAGCACTCATTCCGATTTATGGAACACCGCCCGATCTGTTGAAACCGCCTGCAGGATGTGGATTTTGTGCCCGCTGCGACGAAGCGATGCGTATTTGTATCACGCACGATCCGGATGCGACAAGCTTAAGTGCATCGCACCAGGCGAACTGCTGGCTTCTTCATCCGATGGCGAAGGAGGTGGCACAATGAGCGGCGAGGCACTATTGGAAGTGAATCAGCTGCGGAAATTTTTCAATCTTGGCCGTGGCAACATCTTAAAAGCGGTGAATGATATCAGCTTTACGATTCGGCGTGGCGAGACGTTAGGCATGGTGGGCGAATCAGGATGCGGCAAGTCGACCGCAGGCCGCACTATTTTGCGCTTGTATGAGCCTACACAAGGACAAGTCAGGTATAACGGCACGGACATATATCGGGTCAAGCGCGGACAAATGAAGGCGTTGCGGCGCGAGATGCAAATGATATTCCAAGATCCGTATGCCTCATTGAATCCGCGCATGACGATAACCGATATTATCGGCGAGGCGCTGGATATACATGGTCTTGCCGGCAGTCGATCAGCCCGCAAGAAACGGGTGGAGGATTTGCTTGATCTAGTCGGGCTCAACCCGGATCATGCCACTCGCTACCCGCACGAGTTCTCAGGCGGTCAGCGCCAACGCATCGGAATTGCGCGCGCGCTTGCCGTCGACCCGAAATTCATCATCTGCGATGAACCGATTTCAGCGCTCGACGTATCCATTCAAGCGCAGATCGTCAACCTGCTGCAAGATTTGCAGAAGCAGTTCGGTCTTACTTATTTGTTCATCGCCCACGACCTGTCCATGGTGAAGCATATCAGTGATCGGGTAGCCGTCATGTATCTAGGGAAAATAGTTGAACTGTCTGACAGCGAGAGCATTTATGCGGAACCGCTTCATCCGTATACCCGTGCTTTAATGTCATCCATACCGGTTCCAGACCCGGAAATTGAAGCGCAGAAAGAACGAATTGTGCTTAGCGGCGAACTGCCCAGTCCGATCCATCCGCCGAGCGGCTGCCACTTCCGCACGCGCTGTCCGCTTGCCTCGGACCGCTGCGCACAAGCAGAACCTCCGTTCCGCGAAGCGAAGCCGGGCCACTTCGTTGCTTGCCATCTCGTATAATTATGAATACAAAGGCAGAGTCATCCGCGTCCCGAATGGGAGGCTGTAGGATACTCTGCCTTGTAGAGGTTATTCAAATGCAACGAGCAGCGAATGATGACATACCGTATGCAAGTCCCTGAAAATTTGATTAATCGTCGTATCTTCCATCACCGCATGAATGCCCAAGTAAGGGAAGATAGAATCCGCGCATGATAAGGCCACGCTGCCGCTCTCCTTGCACTGGCGAGACACCCGCATGCTCTCTTCCTCTGAGAGCGGTAGACCGTTCACATGCCGTGTCCATGATTCCTCAATGACATCATAGAATTGCGTCACTGAGCGGGCAAGCAGTGCATCCATCTTATCGATCTTCGCTTCTACCGCTGCATAGCGATTCACGGATGAACTTTCCCATACTTCCTTATTTCGTTCCAGGATGTGCTTCGCTTCATCCAAGAAGTGACGGCTAAGCCCGATGCTTACAGCCGCAAACGAAGCTTCAGCAAATGGCAGGAACGGATACGTGTACACTGGATCGCCATAAGAACCTGCAGGTTGACTAATATCGAAGGTCATCTCATCGGGAACGAATAACTCGTTAACGACAATGGAATGGCTCTCCGTCGCCTTAAGACCGAAGGCCTTCCAATCTTTTATTATTTCGACTTGACTCGGCCAAAAAATAAAGGAACGGATCTGAGGTGTCTCGCTGCTGTCCCCCGTATCTACGGTACAATTGGCCGTAAAGACCGTCGCATGTGTGGAACCGCTGCAAAATTTCCATCTCCCGCTGACTATATATCCGCCGTCCACCTTCTGTGCTGTTCCGGATGGATGTCCCGATCCTGCAACGACCGCTTGCGGGCTAGCGAATACTGCTCGCGCTACCGACGGCGATACGAACGGCGCAAAAAATCCTCCACCCGATCCGATAGTAATAAGCCAACCAAAGCTGCCGTTAATCCAAGAAGCGTGTTCAAACCGCTTCAATGCCTCCGGCAATGGGGTCATATGTCCTTCAAGCTGTTCTGGAACGAACAGCTTGAATAGGCCCCGTTCATAAATCCAATCCAAAAATGTCTGCGGCAGCTTGCCTGACGTCTCCATCGCCAGAGCTTGGCTGCGTATCATCTCGATCTCTTCTACCGTAAAAGTCATCTTCATCCATCTCCAATCTCTCTGCCAATGCGAAAAAGGATTGGTCTTTCCGCAACTACATAGAAAGAGCTCAATCCAATTCTGACATTTATTATAATATAAGTTACAGTTGAAGGCGCAAACGGATCATATCCCGGCATGGAATACCATTTTCTTCAATCGGCTCCTCGTAATGAATCGTGAAGAAATCAGGATCTACGCCGCAAATGCGAAACCCGCACTTTTGATATAAAGCAAGCTGGTCCAGACTGGAATTGCCCGTCCCCACTTCGAGCACGTGATACCCCAGTTCCTTCGCAGCATGTATGGCATGCATAACAAGACGCTTGCCGTATCCCCGGCCTTGCCACGCTTCATCCACCGCCACGTTCACCAGCTCAAGCGTATGTGGACGCGTCGGCAGCAGCAGTATTGCTCCCTTCGTCTCCCCTTGATCTTTTATAACAAAGCCATGGCTTCGATCCAGATAACTGTATACCGCTGTTTCTTCGGGATCTGCAAGCAGCAGCAGCTCCATCGGAATGTCACGGTTGTTCTCGATTGTTGTAATTTGCACTGTCATCATTTCATTCTCCTCTCGAACGAGGCACCGTCACTTCTGTACCTGCGTTCGGCCAATTATAATGTGATTTAAGCTGTCCGGCATCCTTCTTCAGCATATATCCCGTGTTCCAAGTAATGTTTGTAAATATGAAAAAACACGCGAATGCCGGCAAAGAAATTCTCATCGTGCGGACATTTTGTTATCAAATAAATGGTATCTTCAATCGCGGGACTTTGCCCTCGTGCCATCATGGCGTGGTGTTGATCCAAGTCAATTACGAACAGGCCAGCCATGTCATCAAGCGCTTGCCCATAAGCATACAACGCGCTTGAACCTTTCATTTCCTGCAGCCTGTAGCATAATGCTGTTCCCATGTAAATCACCTACTTGTTCAAAATATCATGTTCATCATCCCAATGCTGAATTACGTCGCTTGAAGCGGTGCTTCTTTTCTGGCAACTATATAAAAGCGGTGGCACGTCGCATCGAAATATCCTGTGCGTGACATCCGTTCGTACAATTGTTCCAGCGGTTCTCTATAGGCTTCAATCGAAAATTCAGGAATTTGCCAAGGAATGGCCTTCAAGTAAAATACGATCGCTCCTAGATCATAGAAGCGAGTAAACGTTCGTTCTTCATCCTGCTTCAGTACCGTGAATCCGGCTTCTTCAAGCTGTGCTCTAGCAGCCTCACAAGTCCAAGCGGCGTAATCGAACGGCGGAACGCGCATAGCCTCATTCATTTCCTTATCATTATCTCCACCGACTTGCTGCGTCAGGAAGATGCCGCCCGGCTTTAAGATCCGCCATAACTCACGCGCTGAAAAGGATTCATGCCGGTTCACCACCAGATCGAACTGTGCATCAACGAAGGGCAGCCGCTCCTCGTCATCGAACGGCAACACCTGTACCCCAAGCGGTTCCAAGCGGCTTCTCGCGACGGCAACATTAGGCGGATAGCCTTCGGTTGCGCACGTATGCACAGGCAGCGGCTGCATGGAAGCGAGGAATTCGCCGCCTCCGGTTCCCATATCGAGCATCGCTTGGCTTCTGCGCATCAGTCTCTCGACCATACTTGTATAGTTCCAACGTACAGGACATTCTTGCATTCTTCCTTTTTGCGTCAAATAGGAGAAATCCCAACCAGAGAATGCTTGTTCATCATCTGCAAGGACGTGTTCAAAAGACGGCTCATCCAGCCAATGCATAGCATCCTGATCTGCGTCTGTTGACCTCATATTCCTGCCTCCTTCTGCTATTTCAGTACGTATGAAATACGATGTTTACCGTTTTACTGCTACTGAAATAATATGTGGACTCATTCCCATAATGCTGTTCTCTTCTTCGACCTGCCGGCTTAATTGGATTAGGCGATTGCGGCTGGATTCGTCAGACCACTTCTCCTCGAAGGTTGGAATTATCCAGACCGGGCCCTCCACTGCTAACGTTTGCAAATGCTCCAACCCCACTGCTTCCATTTCTTCTTGCAATTCGTTCGGCAGATGAAAATAAGATCGGGCGATAAACCCTGGATACTTATCTGGGCGCACGTGCTGGCCTTCGCTTATTTCACGTTCAATCATGAACATGAAGTCATCCTCGTTAATGAGTTGATTATCTCTGCCGTACACAGACAAGCCATAGAGCATCGCCCCATAGCGCGTAATGGCTGCAGCAATTAGGATACCGCCGTCCTTGAGCAAGCGTTTCGCTTCCGCTAGCGCCGCAATGCGCTCCTCTCGTTCTGTCAAATGATACAACGGCCCCATTAACAACACGGCATCAGCAGACTTATCCGCTCTCGCAATCTGACGCGCATCCGCGACTTCAATGCTTTGGATAGGACGGGTAAGCTGCTGATTAAGCTCGGCTGCCATATCTGCCGATTTGGAAGCCAGATCGAACAGATGCACCTCGTGTCCTTGCTCGGCCAGCCAACCAGAATAGACTCCAGCTCCGCCCCCGATATCATAGATTACGAGCCCGCTGCCTTGGATATAGCGGGAAATAATTTCTTTAGACCGTTCAAGCTCAAGCTTTTCAATACCGCGTGACAGCCTGCTCTTCTCCAAGCCTTGATTGTAGTACGCCATAATTTGCTCCATCTCTTCTGTAGGGTTATCCGTCATATGATCACCACCACGTAAGGAAGCTTCTCCAGAATAAACTCCGTTCCTTCCGTGTATCCTTTCTTCACCGCATGATGTCCGTTCCCTCCGTTGATGACGCTTACATATACGATATAGTCTGATCGCTAAAGAAAGCTGCAGACCAAGCCCACTTTTATATCGCTTTAAGATTACTCCATTGCAAAGCGATCTCCGTGTGACGTTCTCCCCCGATTTCAATTTCCGTATCACCGATGACTTCCGCGCCGGTGCGACGATAGAAATGGAGTGCGTCGTTTCCTTTTAGCACCCATACGAGCATGCTGTTGAATCCGTCTCCGAGCATACAGTTGGCAATCGCCTGCACCAACTGCCTTCCCAAGCCTTGACCCTGTACCTGCTGCAACAAGTATAGAGCATACAGCTCCGCACGATCGGTATATTCCTCGCTGCGGCTGGGACCTCCCATGGCAAACCCGACAACCAGGCCATCCGAATCCTCCACGACCAACAAGCATTTGTCCGGAGTCAGCTGTTCAATGGCATGCGCCCACATATTCTGCCGCGATTCAATGGACAGTCCACTTAAATATTCATCAGACACAAGACCCTGATACGTCGTACGCCAGCTTTCCACATGCACACGGGCAATATTGGCCGCATCTTTCGCTTCCGCAGAACGAATGTTCATGCAACCTCTCCTTCCGTTCCGACCACAGTGTAATTGAGTGGCTATCGTGTCGTTATCTCCTGTCATTTATCGGTTTATGTAGCGCATACAGGTCATCTTCCAAGTTCATCATACGCTCGGTCAACAGCTTTCTCGCGTCTTCCAGCGCTTGATTATAAATGATTGGGCCAAGCATCGCCAGCATATCATCGACAGTCTGTTCGGCAGCAATGTCGCCCATCGATTCGCCGCGTTCGTCTTCAAAATAACTCTTGATCTGCTCTACCAGCTCTTTCTTCTGTTCTCTTGGAAGTTTAATCGGAATCAAGACGTTGTTCCTCCTTCTCCGGGTGATGCTCCCGCTGCAGTTTTCTCACTAAAACATGTACTATACTATGATAAATGATCATTTTTTTGATTAAGACAATTTAAAGGTTTCCTATAGTTTATTCTAGTCTACCATATTGAACCGCGTTTCTGTCAGATCTAAATACATCAAACCAAACAAAAAGGTTGATTACCGAGATATTTATTATTCAGCAAGCCCAATTATCTGTGTGCGACATATAAACCTTCCAAATCATCTGTCGAGTCACCACAATACACGAGTTGACCGTTTCGTAAAATAGCAACCTGCTGAGCTAACTTTTCTGCCAATCCGATAATATGTGTTGATAATAAAATAAGGGCGCCATTCTCGCTATACTCCTGCAGCGTGTTCCGGACGATCATGACCTGATCGGGGTCAAGACCGTTTGTCGGTTCGTCTAATATGAGAATGTCCGGCTCATGAAGAAGCGTTGATGCAAGGGCTACTCTTTTTTTGGTTCCTTGAGATAATGCATCCATCTGGTGATTGTGATAAGCTTGCAATTCGAATCGTTCAAGCCAGTGCATAATACGGTCTTCAAGTTGCCCCCTCTGTATGTTACGCAGGCCACCGTTCAATCTCATCATCTCTACGACCGTAAGTGATGGATAATAGAAAGGAAACTCCATCAAGTATCCAATACGTTGTTTGTATCGTTGATCTTGCCATTGTAAAACATGATGATTTAGAGAAATTGTTCCTTGCTGTGGTTGGTTAAGCCCTGCAATTAAGTTCAATAAAGTGGTTTTACCCGCTCCGTTAGGTCCAAGCAGAACGGTTATTTGCCCCGAATAAAAGGTACAATCTATCTCGTGAAGAATTTCTTTGGAGCCATATGCATAGCAAATTTGATTTAATTGCAAGGATATAGTCTCTTTATTGTTCATGATATACAGTCCACTCCTTGAAAAAATGGTGGTGGTGTTCCCCTTTTTGACACTTCGCCGTCAAATATCATTCGGTACTCGTCGATAAAACCTAACAAAACGCATTTGGATGATGACAGTAGCAATAACAAAGAGGACAAATTGAGTTTGATGCAAATATACGAGAAATATCATGCCTAGTGCAATAATGAGGTTGCCAAAAAAAGGGATTCGTTCACGAACCGTAAATCTGTATCCTGCCAATAAACCAAAGCTGACCATCGTTGCAGAAAGAAATGCGCTCTGCACCAATTGCTCAAGCCATTTATCCCAAGCAAGTTCTTCTAACACAAGCCCCCACACAAGCTGATTAATAGCCGCAATGCTTGTACCGAGTCCCCAACATACGAACCATTTCGCAGACAGCATTTTACGCCAAGCATAGAACGTCACGGTATATAACGACAGCCCTCTTCCTTCATAAGCAAAGCTTCTAACTGTCCAAATATCATTGACAAACCAAATAAGCAGAGCTGAGCTTATGGGCAAAAAAACAGGGGTCTCTGCTACGATGTAATAATTGAGCAATTCAAGCGCAAACACGCAAACGACAAACGGAAAAACATCTCTAAAGCGGATAATAAATAGAAGTTCCTTTTTAAGTAATGGATGCTTTGCCAGCCAGCGTGTCTGATGATGATCCGTTACAAAAAAATGAACACTTAACACTTTAGGCCAAGCTTGTTGTGCAACCCAAAATGTTAAGGCTAAAATGATGACCGTTAACAATAGCAAGCAGGTAATACGTCCAGTCGGGTTGAATTGCGCAAAAACAGCCCACAAGTTGATTGCTAGCATCAACATCGAAATTAACAAATACCGAATTCGTTTTAAGAGATAGGAATATCCAACCAATTCAGCATAGGAGAAACCGGCAACCATCATCACCAACCATTGCCACACGTCTATCTGTGCTGGATTCCACAATAGCTGGCCGACAGTTATCCATACAAGCAGCAACAGAAAAGGCATCTTTTTAAGAAATGCATAAGTGGTTAAAAAGGCATGCTTCTGCCCTAATGACCATAAAAATCGTACTTCATCTACTTTATAACTAGAAGCAAACAGACTCAGCCCCGAAAAAAAACCAATAAGCCAGTATCCAAGCAGCATGTCAACAAATTCTATGTAATTGGAGTATAAGAGTGCAGTTAATTGATCTGCTCCTTTAGGGAGTAAGAAAAGGATCAGCGAGAATAACAAAACATCGCGCCGTGATACATTCTTCAATCGACAAACATACACTTGTCTATACAATTGAAAGCTTGTCATTATGTCTCCTTCTCCCATCAAGACATATATCGTCCACGTCGATTCGGACAGCACCGTAACATGGCGTTCCTCTTTTATTAGTTAGGATGTAGTCAATGTCAGTTCTTGATTGGCCACACCAAACGGCACGTGAACAGACGGAGCAATTCGAGCGACGCCTTCGATATGTCCCAGTTGATCATCAAAGAAAATGTGCGGCTTAAATATTTTGAGGACGCGTCCTTTGTCAATGCCACCTAGAAAGAAAGCTTCATCCACTTGAATTCCCAGCTGCCGCAACGTAGAAATAACACGCTCATGGGCAGGCGCATTGCGCGCGGTTACGATTGCTATGCGAATGCGCGGCCGGTATTCCGCATCCTGCTCTCTCTTATTACGCTCAAATTGCTGCAACCTTGCAATTTCCTTGAAAAATTTCAATAACGGTCCTGGCGGAAGCGGCTCATTCGCGAACTGCTGCTCATGCCGATGGAACGCCTGGAGCTTACCGCCCTTCTGATAGACCGCTTCTGCGGAATCATCGGCAATAATGCCATCGAAATCAAAAGCGATGCGCAGCTCGGGTTCTTCCTCATCATCTATGTACTCGGTCGGATATACACATCCCGCAGGGAGCCCGCTAGCAACCGCTTCCCGTACATCCTCAGGATTGCCTGACAGAAAGAGCGATGCGTTGAATGCTTCCATGTAAACGAATGGATTGCTTCCCGTGACAAATGCCGCCCGTGAAATGGGCAAGCCATGGTGCTCAATCGATTTAAACACACGGAGTCCGGTATCCGGATCGTTCCGGGATAATAGCACTACTTCAACATGCTGATCAGTCGATGAATTTCCGTTAATCCCAAGCAGTCTCCGCACGAGCGGAAAGGCCACGCCTGGAAGGAACGGCTCTTGCTCATGTTCCCGCTGATATTTGCGGTACTCTTCTTCTCCCTGAGCCCGAAATACTTGATCCGCCTGACTCAAATTGAATAACGCGCTCGAAGCGACCGCGACGACGAATTTGTGTGAAATATCATAAGCCATTCCATGTCGGCCCCCCTTTCTCCCTTACTTTAGCGAATCATCAGTGTACGTTTCTTATCCAAAATGTATAAGTCCAACGCTTGTATAGCCCGTCGCAGCAGCTTGATAACCAAATAGGCGATGTAGATCCCTACAACAATGGTGACAACATAGAACAGTTGAATGAACAATGACATAAGCATATAGCTCATGTGATTCATGAATATCAGCTCCTTCCTTGCTCCGTCCCCCGCCCTGTGCTCCAACCTGTAAGCTGGCTCCACTCGGATGCCTTTTGCATTACGCTCCATATAAACGGGGACTTGGCACCTGTGTAGCCGTGGCGATCGTGACGGTACTGCTCCGCCAGACGCAGCTTCATATCCGCATAGGCATCGCGCTCTTCAGGATGGCAGTCGGTTACCGAGAATTTGAATTGTCGATGATAGGCTTCGCCGCACATCCCGGTATGGAAGTGGAACCGATATGCTCCACCCGGGCAGCAATATCCTGCAACGACCTGCGTATCGGAGCGGCAATGCGTTCAAATTGGGCGGGCCACTGTGTCTGATAAGGCATAATCTGCACTTCATACGCATTCACTAGATTTGCGCCCCCAACTGCAGTATAATTTCCTCCCCATCCCTCTCTCCGGTATCACGGAAGCCTAGCTTCACATACAAATCACGGGCCACCGTATTATCCGGCACGTATGAAATGCGAATGGCGGTCGCCTTGTATTCCTGCTTCAGCGTGTCGATTACGGTTTGCAATGCCGCTGTTCCATAACCTTGTCCTTGGTAAGCGGCATCGATCATGAAGCGCATAATCCAATGGCAGCCATCATCAGGGTACGGAACCGTATCGAACATGACGAAGCCTGTCATCGTATCTTCTGCGTAGATTGCACACGGCTTCAAATTAGGTTCCACCTTCGATTGAGCGATGGAATACAGATTCGAAGCAACGAAGTTTCTCTGCTCCTCTTTCGGAGAAAGCTGAATGCAGTTCTTCCAGTTGTCCACCGTCACATCCACTAATGATATATTTATTTGTGCCATGATCTCCCTCCTTACATTTATTCCTCATTCCTGTTCTTCCTTCGAATCGTAGTCATACAATTGATTCCAATAACAACCGCCGCAATGAACAGAAGAGCAGAATAAGAGGAGTTGACGTTCCTTCCTTTGCCAAGCACTTGAATATCCTCCGCTGCATCTTCAAGCGGAGCAGTACGAGTGCACAGATGCGTCATGTATTTCCCATCACTATGATAAGCATATACAAGATACTCTTTTCCGGGTTCAAATTCGTATCCGCAGCTTGCAGAGGACAGCGCGGTGACGACTTTGGCATTGGATGCAACATTTCCTTTCCATACGCGCTTCACTTGAAAAGAAACTTTCACAGGATCTGCAGTAGAAAAAGTCATTTTGGTCCAACTGCGGCTCACATGGGTCACCTTGCCAGCGAACACAGCCGCTGCATCTCGCTTGGCATCCTCGATGCTCGGGCTCGCCGCGCAGGAGCAGGCGGAGACGGGAGCCGCAAATAGAAACGAGAGCCCAAACATGACGACAGTCATCATTAAAATGCAGGCGAACGGTAATCTTGTCGGGGCACGCTTCAACGAATATCCCTCCTGAAGTTTTACCTATGTTAACCTGTACGAAATAAAGCAGGAAAATGTTTCATAATCGCGCCGTTTCTTATTGGGGGAGCATCCTGACATGTAAACGTTGATCAAAGACAGCAGGATGGGCAATGTCGCGGATGAATAGAATATAGAAAATGATATCGCATCAGCGACAGAAAGAGGCGGTTGAGAAAGTGGAAGCATCACCCTTCTTGAGAAGTACGAAGGCGCGGCTTCATCATACGGAAATAATCCATCCCTTTAAGGATGACTGAATGTTCCTTTACACGAGAAATGAAACAGCTCGCCTCGGCAACTGCTAGGTCATATTGCGACTTCGAAATTCGGCCCCATTCGAGGGCCTCCTCCAATTCATTCTCATCCAGCAGGAAAACCTGTCCAGAGGGCAACAATACCACATCCAAATACAAGTCATCATAATACGGAATCCCGCGTTGATCCACGTCGACATGTTCGCATATATCAATATACCATTGCACGATTTTTTCCTGATCATTGAACATAGTCGTGACCGAATAGTGGGCGTGCAGTGGGAAATGCTGCATCCAATAATATCCTGTGTTCACGAGAGGTATCTTTGTTCCGCCCATTTCCTTAACAAGCGGTGCCCGAACGGAATTGAATTTAATGAGAGAGACATAGCCGGTGAAATGGGTGTCCTCAACATAGGTCAATGCAAAGTCTTTAGATAAAATTCGTTTCCAATCACTGCGATCTGCATATTTTCTCTTCATACGGCCAGCCCTTCTTTACGCTTGATTCAGTCCTTGCTGCGCGAACGTTTCATTCTGTGAACAATCAACTTCAACCAATTAATTCCTTTCTATTATAACGCTTTATTCAGCAAAATCCGTAAAAAAAGATCACATTTCCAGCCAATAACGATACGCTGCCAAGTATATCTCTCCATTCTCCCTCTCGTTCAGAAGGGGCATCCCTCTGTAGGGTGAGGTTAACTTTGATGTATATGTCTCCAGCAACATTGCTTCTCAGACGATGCAGCAACATCACCGTTAGCTCACATCGCCTAGCGCCTGAACATGCGGGAATCGTTGTTACTGATCGAAGGGGAGAGTGATCGGAAGCGCCGAACGGAGAGAGGATCGCGTCTCAAGCAGCAGGACTGCTAACAACAAATACAAATAGACGGGCCGAGGATGATAGCCTTGGACCCGTCTATTTTGGCGCGTTAGTTAAGGAGGAGACTTTTGGGATAGCCCCTGTATAGAATCCTACCATTGTATCTCTATCAAGGAAGCATCGTCGGCCAGCACACCTTCTTGCGGCTGATCCAACATGCGCTGCAGTTCCTTGTCTGACACCCGTTCGCTGTAAGCATCCAGCTCATGCAGTCCGTCCGTATACAATAAGAGCCTGTAACGATGTGAGCCCGACTGCTGGCAATCCATCTGTAACACATGGGGGCGGTCGCCGACAGGACCATATAAAGACGACCATCTTTCGCTGGTTCGGCATTTATCTGCGAACGGTTGGCGATATTCCGACTCGTTATGCCACAATCGCAGACGACAGTCTCCCTGCCAGGCCAACCACAGCCGTCCTTTGCGGAACCGTCTGCTCTGGTTGATGCCATCAATGCGGCCGCATACGAACATCGCTTCACTCCCCCGCCGCTTCTTATCCTTCAACACCTCGCGCAGGAGCCGCGGGGCCCCTGCCGGAACAGCCAGTTGTTCAACCTCTGTCGTTGCTGGTCCCGTAAGCGCCGATACATATTCATGAAACAGCGGTTCTTTCAATACGGCTTGACTGACAAGCCAATCCAGCAGGCGTTCGCCCAGAAAGCGCGCAGCGAAGTCCCCTTGATAACTCATGCTGACACCGTCACACAGAACAAAGCTAAGCGTGTCGCCCTGCATATGCAGGGCGATGAAGTCCTGGCCGTTTTCCTGCAGCCGCGCCGTCTCTTCTGCACGTGCATAAGCGTGCCGGCAGCGGAACGTCCTCTCGATTGTCGTCACCGGCTGCTCCGCCAGTTGGGAGCAAACGTAGCGGTATTCCGTCTGCTTCACATATGTCCCCTGCCTTCCCCTGATGTTCGTTCGTATATGAGGTTGCTCAAAAAGTCACCTTTTTGAATATGCACGTATATGATTCACTCATGAAGCGCGGCGACGTCATCCTTATCGAACCGGTGTAGCGGCAGACATCTGGAACCCGATGGATACCAGCTCCGGACAGTTCCCTGGGAGCATCATATACGCCCCTGACGCTAAATGATAATCTGCTTCCATGAGCATCTCGCGATAGCTTTCCGGCAGGACGGATGACATGCTCCGCAATTTGATTGCATGCTCATCCTTGAGCGCTGTATCTGCCAATATGCCTTTCCAGCGACGGGGTTCAGCTATCAGGCCCTCAAGCGTATGGTCTGAAATAAATATATTTTCCACCAGCACATTGCCGTCAGGAATGCTCATCTGCATAATACGCTTCGCTATCGGCTCGGGATCGTCTCCGGTTGCTACGCCATCCGTCATATGGCAGACGAGCGGTGCAGGGCAATCCTGCATATACGGCAGCTCCGCTTCAAGTATTTTCTCGGCTTGCTGGAACGCCTTGGCCGAATCCGAGAATCGGACCGGGGTCAAGTCCGGCAATGAACCGAGACTTGCAATCTCGTCAATGCCTTTAATTCCGTTCAGCAGGTCGTACACATCATCGCTATAAGCCAGTATAGCGATGCGGTAACGCGGTGTCAGCCGGTTCCCTTTCGTTGAACGGAATACCATCTGACGAATGGCCAAGGAGAGTGCATCGTACACGATGTCAATCCGGCGCTTGTTCTCCATCAACATATTCATGGAGGCGCTGATGTCGATTAAATAAATGATAAGAGCAGGCGTTCTCTGTGATGCTTGAATCGTGTAATTCATCCGTCCGTTTCACCTCTGCTACTCATATCGTCAACCGTTAAATATCCGGCAATGCATGCTTGGTATTACTTAAAAATTTATAAATATGATCTGCCCGTTTGCCCATTTTCCCGACTTTCTTGAAATAACTTGGATCTTTCTCATACCGTTTGGCAAATTCGAGCGCGTTTGTTTTCGCATTTTTCAGATTATCCTGTGCAATCGCATTATAGGTCATGTTGTATGATGCGATAAGCAAAACGACATCCCGGCTGCGAATCTTCTTCAGCTCGGCCGCTTCCTTCTGCTTCCGCTGGCGCTCCAACTCCTGTTGACGGCGCAGCCGCTCATCCTTCTCTTTTTTCCACTGCACATACTTCTCGTACTTCGCTTGTGCATCGTACTTTTGCTGCAGCTGCTTGTGCTCGGCTTCCTTCTTTTTCTGCTCCTCTTGCTTCTGTTTCTCTGCCGCAAGACGCTGCTGCTCCACTTCCTTGCGCTTGATCTCTTCTTGCTTCTTCTCTTCTTCCTGCATTAACCGCTCTTCTTCCGCTTGCTTGCGTTCCAACTCTGCCTTCTGTCTGGCAGCTTCCTCTTCGCGCTGCTTCGCCTGAAGCCGCTCGGCTTCTGCCTGCGAATCGGCCTGCAACATGCTGACCATGAACGGGCTTGCCCCTAGCAGCAGCACGGCGAGGGCGGATGTAAGCAGAATGGCAGTGCGCTTGCGGAGTTTTGGCTTCTTGGTGTGTGCCGGAGCAGCATCAGCGGCAAGCTTCTGCTCCAATCCGCCAATCGCCGCCGCAAGCTCGACTTCAAGCGGACTTCCATGCGGTACGAAATGGTGAGCAGAACGATATACCTCTAGCGCGCCTTGCAGTTGCTCCTTCTGCTCCAATTCCCGCGCTTGATTAAACAAGCGGTTGACCACATTCGGGTCAGACACTGTCACCGCCGCAGCTGACACACCGCTCTGCTGAGTTGGCGATTGCTGCCCAGATACTTGCTCCGCTTGCACAGAAGCCTCCGCTGGCTTCCCAGTGCTCACCGAGGATTCTGAATCAGCAGCTGTGGGAATGGATGAGCTCGCCTCCACGGCACCTGCACTTGTAGGCTTGACCGCAATCGGTTCTTCATCCGCCACCCCGGACAAGACGATAAGCCATTCTCCGAAAGTTGGACAACTGCTCAAGTCGTGACTTTCCCAAGCACGAACAAACAGTTCAGTCACTTTGGAACCCCACCGTTCGTCCAGCGACCGCTTCATTACGCCATACCGTTCACATACCGTTTGCATTTCATGTTGATCAAAGTAACTTTCGCCCCACGCGCGCTGCACCAATTTCGAGTCCGACCAGCCGAGCATCTCCGCAAGGATAACCGCGCCAGCGAACCGATCCGCATAAGCGCTCCACAATCCGCTATGTATCGTGCGATGCGCAGCATATCCCGGAGAACCCGCAAGCAGGACGTCCGGGCGGTCCATTTTCGGACTGTATAGCTGTTCCACATCAACCAATTCGATTGGAGAAGTTTCTGACGACCGTTTAACTTCCGAAAAAAACGGAAGCAGTAAGTTCGGTGCCGACAAATCGCAATGCGCCAGCCCCTTTTGCTCCATACCCGAACAAATCTGAGCGAGAGATTTGGCAAGATGCAGGCTGTCTTTGCGGGTAAGCACGCGCTGATCCGCGACGATATCCAGCCAAGTGGGACCGTGTACCCAAGGCATCAGCACCGCGTAAAGCAAATCCGTATGCGCTTGAATGGTTCCTCCGTTTTTTTCGGGGGTCAATACGTTGCGTTTACATACCTTAAGCCCTTGTAGCCCGCTATAGGCCTCCAACTGTTCGGACTGATACACCATTGCAGGAATCCGATACTTCGGAAAAAACACCTTCAGCGCTTTGGCATCAAGAACATCGCCGTGCTTCAGAAAGAGCTGATACACCATCCCTTGCCTCCCCGCCTGCGCATAAGCCAGACCTGGGGCGGCTGGATGCTCGCCGACTCGATATTCGGTTTCGTTAATGATGTATGTGTCTCCTGGATTCGGCTGAAATACCATCCCTTCCAACCTCCCGTCTACAAAACGAGCTCTACTGTGAGAAAACCTCTATCAAGGCCATTCGACGATGAGCGAACGCGTTTAAAGGTACGTTTTATCGCCATAAGGAATGTTGGTTTCACTTGATCGGTTAACACAGAATTTAAACATTCCTTAGCGGTAAGAAAACCGGGAGTCGTTCAACGCCCGGTTGCTCTTGTCTATTCAGCTCGTCTGTACATCGCCATGAATCTATAATTAGCGCTGCTCATCCACCGTACGGAATTTCTGAGCAATGGCTTTTAGTTCTTCGCTGATGGTGTTCAACGTTTGAACGAACGATTGCATTTGCTTGTTCGCTTCTTGGAACTCTTGGAAGAAACGCTGCTTCGTCATCCCTTCCCATTGTCCTTCCATACCTTGGATCGATTGCGTCAAAGTAGATACAATTTGTTGACTTTGGTCTCCGCTTTGTCTGAATTGATTCGCTACCTGGTCAATCTGTTCCGGCGTAACTAAAATGCGACCTGCCATAATCTATCCCTCCTCTATTTCCATGCAGTAATATGAAATATTTACTAGGAACTATTTTACATGATTGCTATTCCTATTTCGTAAGAGGCTACGGTCCTAATTCTGTTTCACCTTCTCTGCCGGCAATGAAACATCTTGTAAAATGTTTTGAAATTCTTCTTCTTCATAGTTGGAAAATCCAACGTGAGCGACTACGTCAATATCTTCATGATTGAAGAGAAATGAAAAATTCTCATCAATATAGCCTTCCGGATACACCACGCCTAAATAGTCGAACAAACGATTCGTGTTGATTTGCAACTGCTTGCGACCGTATATCATAAGCTTCTTGCTGCCCTCACGGAGCAAGACGATAGAGCCTAAAGGAAGCAATGTCTTCTCATTATGTAACTGTTCATGTTGTTCTGTATGTTTCTCCATATCGCACCTTCCCTTTCCGCGTTCTGTTGCACCTCGTCACCAAGGTCGCGTCATCGTGCAAACTAATAAAAATAGTGTATAATTAGAATAAAAGTGAGTCTTCAGACCCATCGGGTTAGCCTGGAAATAATCGACCGCTGTATAATAGAGTGCTCATCCTGGAAGCAGCTTACCTAAACCGCCGAATGTTTCAGATACTTTATCGGTGATTTTCTTTACCGTCTTCGTCGTACCGCTCTTCACCGCCTTCACACTATCCTGGACGGTGCCAGAAACTGCTTTCGCTCCTTCGGACACTTTATCAGTCACCGAATCGATAACGGTATCCACGGCATCGATAGCATGTGTCTTCAACGATTTCCCGTTAATCGTCACCTCGGATACAAGCGAGATGACTGCCCCAGTAGCTAAGCCGACGCCGGCGCCGATGATCGTCCCGGCCCCTGGCACGACAGATCCGACCCAAGCGCCTACTGCCGCACTGGCCGCCATTGTTCCGACTCCTACGGAGCCATTGACGACGGCGCTCGCTACGGCACGGCTTGTTCCGCCTGTCTCATAATCAGTCACGACAGCCGTTCCGGTATCATAAGCAAGGCCAGCATATCCCAACTTGGCGGCCATGCCCTTCAACGAGAACGCCTCTTGCACCGCAATCTTCGGATCGACGAATTTCCATACACTCGTATTGTTAGCAGCATTGCTAGCTGCGTATCGTGTTCCTAGAATGCCTTCGGATAGAGCGAACTTGGAACGCGCACCGGTAATGGTCGCATAACCATTGCCGCGCAGATTCACATTGAAGTTGCTCTGGTACATATTCAACATCCGATATCCGTCTTTTCCGTAGCCGTACAGCTCTGATGTCGTAGGCTTCCAGTTCAAGCCGATGTCCGTTCCTCCGCTGCCGCCCATAGCTCGAACGGCAGAATTCGGATTGGAGATGGCACCGATGCCTGCACCGGCACCGGGCAGGATAAGGGATGTTCCGGCCAATCCCATACCTGCATATAAAGCGGTCGCCGATCCAATTCCATAGGCGCTGCCTAATATCGAATTGGTCTGCTGATCCGCAGTCTGGAATTGATCTGCTTTTATCTGCACTTGTCTGCCCAGTTCAAACAGCATCGCATGGATCTGAGACGATAACCGAGCGGCTTGCTGCCATTGTTGCATGATGGCCTCTCTAACGGAAGTCTCCCACGCCAATGATTGTAGTGCTTGACTCAAAGTGGATTGAATTTGATTTAGCTGCTCCGCTGCAATCTGTAACTGACGGCTTAAAGCGCGAAGAGCATCCGGTTGAACAATAATGCGCACGGTTGTCACCTTCCTTCATCTTTCGATAGCTGCCTGTCCCACTCCAAGAACATGTTCTGGAATTGTTCTTTCGTCGTAGGGGTAGCTGTCAGCCAGTCCTCATCTCCCTTGGAGCTTTTCCGGATAAGCCAATTCGAAGATCCGCCTGCAATAAATGCTACGCCCTGAACCTCCCAGTTTTTCTTATTCCATACCAAAAACAAAAATTCGCCCTCCGAGGATCGCTGCTTCAAAGAATGAGCCAGCGCTCTCGCGCCCTCTTCTTCTCCGTCAAAGGTCATGAGCTGGCTTGTCATCTGTTCGACCGTTAAATTCGGTGCTTGCTCATACAATTTATGAAAATGTCGTTTGGAAAGCATCACCGAAGTAATATGACTTTCAGGCTGTTCAACCCACCGCATCCGTTCCATCAAGTTGCGGCATGCCTCTTCCACCGACTTGATCTCGTACAGGGTATACGTAGCTGGATGTTCCTGCAGATGAACACGTTCAATGACCAAATCGTCGGTAAAATGAAAGTAACCCTCAAATGTCTCGCTTTCATTCGCGAATTTCACCCAGCAGGATCGTTCCGCAAGCCCGGTCACCGCAATACTTGAGAATACATGCGGCGGCATCGCATATTCCACGCCATCCTGCTCTTCGATCAAATACCCTTTTTGAAGCAATGTCGCCTTAGCTTTATCCCATTCATCAGCTATCTCTTCTGATAAGTACCCGCGGAAGGGATCTTCGATTCCGAGCAATCGGTCTGAACCGATAATTCCCGTTAAAAAATACAACTCTTTGGAATCTAGCGTAATTCCTTCTCTGTGAGCTTCGTCTGTTGTTATCAATCCATGCACCCCCCATCAGACCCGTACATTCCATCGCTCGCGAATTCGTTCTGACCATGTTACTGGAGTCCACAACTCGTCATATGGAAAAGCGGCTTTTATCTTTGTAAATTTGCGTCGCATAAAGTATCCTTGACCCGGAGGCAGCATCTTCGTTCCTCCCGTACCTGCCGATTGTGATTCCGATATCGGAATACGCAGGAAAGACAAGTCATTCGCATCTATCGTACCAAATAAAAATCCGGATTGCGTCGCCTTCACATCATTGAACCAATCGACACCGAAGGTCGGGAAATCGGATGGCACGCCGGCCAAGATGACATGCACATTTTTATCACGGCCCTGCCGCACGATGTCAGACAGTTGATTCTTGACTGCAAAATCCGTAATTTGTTTGCATAAATAATCGGCATCATCCATGACGAACAGCAGCGCAGGCTCTTGACCGTCTTGAGTTCGAGTCTGAACTTGCTCGTGCACCGTCTGGATCAGCAACGGGATCTCTTCTTCTCGAGTCGCACAGCCTCTCATATGCGGCAAATCTTGCAGCGCACGAAGCCCTTCGCTTCCGTATCGCGTATCCACTGCATAAATGTGCACCTGTTCCGGTGAAGCATGGTAAGCCAGCGAGAGCATCCAGCTCGCGAGAAAGGATGTCTTGCCGCTTTCCATCGGACTAGCTACTACAAAGTGTGGTCCTTCCTTCAGGTCAATGCAGAAAGGCTCCAAATCATCAGAACGTATACCTACAGGCACGTTGAATGGTTCATCTTCTTCCTTATCGCTTGGTCTATCAGCAGGATGTGCCAGCTCAGACAGCTTCACGAATTCAGGAAGCGGGCGAATCGGCGGTGCCTCTTTGCCATGCCACATCGCTTTCAATGCTTTCATCTGGTTGCGAAGCTCCACGATGCGCTCCGTCTCATCCAATCCGCCAGAAGGCAGCGCCGTCTGGAACTCTAGCGGCGGAAGCGCACCCTTGACCAGCCCTCTGCCGGGAGGCAGCTGCGATGGCGCCTTCATCGGCCGGCCAACGGCAAAATAATAATCGCTCGGATCGGCCAGTTCGAAGGACACGGCGTTCGGAATATTGCTGCGCACCTTCTCGAAAATGTCGGTAACCCGGTTGGCTGTAATGACGAACGTAATCCCCAGACTGCCGCCTTCTCGCAGCAAGTATTCCAATATATCATTTTCTTCCGGGTATGTCGTGCGGAAGGTCAAATACCCGTCGATAACGACTACGATGTTCGGAACCGATTCTCGCGTCACTTTCCGGTAGGAAGCAATCGTCTTGACGCCCGACTCCGATATCATTTCCTTCCGCTCTTTCACTTGATTAACAAGATAACGGAACAGTCGGTTGATCCGGTCGTCCTCTTCCATCAACATCACCGAACCAACATGGGGCAGATGGGCAAAGTCCTTCATTATTCTGCCCATATCTACCACATAACCATGCCACTCATCCGGAGACAACTGTGTTGCGAGCGACATCAACAACGTCTGCACGAACGTGGTCTTCCCGGTGCCTGGCATACCGTATACCGCTATATGTCCTTGGTCTAAATTTATGGTTAACGCTTCTTGCCTCTGATTCATCAAATCGTCTACCAAACCGATGGCCGGACGCAATTCGGACTCCGGCATCCAGCTGGACGGAGCATCCTTCTGCATGGCAAACACATCTGCCAGTTCGAGATGCTCCGGCAGCGGCGGCAGCCATGGTCCCTGCAGGCGTGGAATGCCGGCTCGCTTCGCCGCTTCCGCCACATGCTCGATAAATACTTGCAGCTGCTTCGGCGGCTCCTTATCCATGAAGGCAGTCGCCATCGTGTCTCCTGGAAGGAGCGGCTCTTGCTTCCCGTTGAGACGCACTTCGTTCACATGAATGCGAAGCGACTGCTCATCTTCTCTCTTGACCAAGTAAGGAGCCCCGCTCCAGGCAAACTGCATCTCTTCAAATACCTCATCGCTGCCGACTTGGAAATAACCTCTGCCGGGATGGGTAATCCAAGCGGCATTCGGTATTTTCAGCATGTCTCGGCTGTCGCCTTCGCTCTGCACGCGCAGACAGATGCGGAAGCGGGTGTTGCTCCAAATTTTCTCGTCAACGACACCGCCCGGCTTCTGTGTCGCCAAAATCAAATGAACGCCCAACGTCCGCCCAATCGTCGCGATGCTTATCAATTCATCCATGAATTCAGGCTGGTCTTTTTTCAATTGCGCGAACTCGTCAATAATGATCACGAGATGGGGCAGCGGCTTCTCCGCCCGGTCGGCCGTCTTGTAATACTCGTCAATATGCTGCAGATTGCCTGCATCGTTCAAGATGCGCTGCCTCCGAATCAGCTCGGCCCGCAGCGATACTTTGGCACGCTCGATCAAGCTGCCTTCCAGATTCGTTATCGTCCCCACGACATGCGGGAGATCAACGAACGTATTCGACATACCGCCACCTTTATAGTCAATCAGCATGAACGCCAGCTCATGTGGATGAAACTCGGCAGATAGCGATGCCACAAGCGATTGGAGCACCTCGCTCTTCCCCGACCCGGTCGTTCCGGCGATCAATCCGTGCGGTCCATGTCCTTTGCGCTCTATTTTATCATGCAAATTGAGCATAATCTTCTTCCCGCCGGCCCGAACGCCGACCGGAACCGGTAAAGTATCGGGATACCGGTTGAGACGCCAACGGCCTGCTGCATCCAATTGTTCGATTTCCTTAATGCCGAGCATATCGAACAGCGTCAGCACAGTCGGTATGTCCGATGCGGACGATCGCTTTAACCGGATAGGCGCCATTAGGCGCGCAAACGCATCGGCCCTGTCGCGAGTCATACGATCTATCGCATAGACTTGATGCAGAATCCCTTCTTCTTCTGTCTTATGGGTGGAGGCGCCTCTGTCCGGCCCTACCTCTACGATGAGCTGACACTGCATAGGCAAGCGCTCCTTGCAATCTGACAGTACGATCGTGCAGCAGTCGACACGTCCCGCTTCTTCCAATAGCAGCGGAAATAACGGCTCTTCTTCAATCAATTGAGAGTCTGAGAGCAGCACAACATAACAGGGAATTTCCATCTTCTTCTGTCCAGAGGTCTGGAAGCTCTTGCGCCGATTGAGCAGACTGAATAGTTGATCAGCAAGCTGATGCGCCGTACTGCGGCGGTCAGCCATATAACGCTGCGTTCGGTCATCGTCCCACGTATGCGGCAACCAGCGCATCCCGTTCCATTCTTCTGCTTCCCGTTCGTCATAAAATGCGGCTAGCTTCACTTCGTCCGGCGAATGCCGGGTCGTCAACTGCGCTACGATGACGCGAATCGCATTCAGGACAGATTCTCTATCACCGACAACACCGACTACCTTAGACTGATATAACGGCAAGGCGATCGGCGCATCGGCCACCGTATTGAACTCAGATTCCACCTCATGCGCAGCTTCAATAAGCGGATCCCGTTCGTAGCCGTCAATCCGCGGCACTTCAATTTCAATATGAAAGGGTACATCTCCAGTGCCGATGCGAACATGCATGAAATCATCATCCAGAGGCCCGCGTTCCCACAGACTGCTATTGCGGTTCTTCACGATTTGATAGCATACATCCGGGTCTCCATGGATTCCATGCATCGCCTTCAACTGCTCGTGCTGCTTCTCTGTCAATTCGGAACGGTGCTTATCCAACTGTGCGCGGTACATCTGGTTCCGTTCGAACTTTCTGCGTTCATACCCCTTCTTATTACTTAAGTACATAAAGAATGGGAGAGTATACGAAGTTAACATCATGATGATAGTAATCATCTGGAACATCAAATAATTGCTGTTGCCCAACTTGCCGGACATCGACATATATATGTAAAATCCGATGCTGACGAGCGTCATGACAATAGGGATAATAATCGTGATCATCGCAAACGTCGGGCGCGACGGCTCAGCAGGCGGTCTTAATATTTCGAGTTTCTCTTTAGGTAACGTAGGTTTAATTCTAGGTGACCTCTGATACATCACGTTCACTAAGAACAACTCCTCGTCTCAATCACTAATTATTCGCTTACCTGCCCCTTCTCATCTTGAAACAGCAACCTCCGCCCATACGCGGGCACAGATTCTGCCGTGGTAGAGAAAGCACGCTGTACGCGGACAAATGCGCCTTCCCGAAGTCCCGCTTCCATAAGACGCTGTTGTTCTTGGACGACGAACCATAACCCTTCCGGTTGCTTCGCTTCCAATATGTATTGTACATGATTCTTAGGGGCTTCCCCATATAGCTTCAATCCGAGGATTGCTTTCAATTGAAGTCCCGTGCTATCATCCGGCACCTCGATGTCAAACCACTCTTGCCCCTGCCTTCCGGCGGTGACCGTCAGCATCATCGACCCTTCCCATCCTTTCCATGTCTGACTTATGATGATGATCGTGGAGCGAGTGTACTATTTTCTATGAAATACTTTAGCACTGTTTGATTGCTTATATCAATACGAGACGGCTTCTCGTCTTCTTACGATTGTAACAGAAGTGAAACGAGCTGTACTCCTATATTGTATATATTGGAATTGGTCCTTTTCAATATGTCTTGAGGCTTGTTTGTGCCGGAAGTCACCATTTTCTTACAAACAGCAAAACACCACACCCCCAGATTTCCCGCTTCAGGGAACCCAGAGGTGTGGTTGGCCGAAACACAGCTTTTACATCAGCATGCTTGCTTTTCATTTAAAGTTCGTAATTCAAAGGTCACTAAAAGGGGGCTTTTTGAACAACCTTTTTAAAATTCACTTGAGCGGTAATCGAACGGATCAATCTGTTTCAGCACGCTTAATTCCCGCGCAGTCGGCATAGGGGTGAAGCGAATGTCGTCGTACTTCACTTCGAAGCCGGTGTTCTGCACAACCTCCTCCAATGAGGAGGTCGGATGAATACTTTCCAGCATCAATGCTCCGTCCTTCATCGCGAATACGCACAGAGGGGTTACAATCCTCCACACATTGCCCCGTGTCGTCACAAAATCAACCTTTTCCACAAAAGTGCGCCGGTCGTGCTTCGTCCGCCAAATAATCGCTTTCTTCGCGGTCGGTATGAGCACGGCGCTTCCGGCTCCGCCGGGCAATCTGACCTTCGGCTTATGGTAGTCTCCAATGACGGAGGCATTCACATTGCCCCGCGCATCGAACTGCACGCCGCCCAGAAAGGCAACATCCAGCCCTCCGCGCATCGACAGGTCGAACACCTGCTCAAGAGGAAAATAAGCTTCTGCGCTGGCAAGCAAATCCGCGCCCGCAGAAGAATACGATGCTTTCTTAATCGAGGAAGGATTGACACCTCCCGGAATGTTAAGGTGGACCAGATTCGGCGCATGCAAATGCCGGGCCAGCATCATTGCTACCATCGGCATCTGCGAAGAGACGCCGTGAAACACCGTCTCTCCGTCTTGGAGCATACGGGCGATCGCACATATCATAATGTCACTCACTCTTGCTTGATTCGCCGTGTTCACCAATTACCACCTGCCTTTGTCCCGCTTCGATCCTTGCTTTCGTAAGCTTGCACATACTGTTCAATTTCATCTGCCGTCTTCATTTTCACAAACTGTTCCAGCATTTTGAAGTCTGCTTCGTAGCTCTTCTCGCAGGAGCACGGTGCAGCACCCCGCGGAACCGGAACGACCGCTTGCACCAGAAAATGGGGAATGTCCACATTGTCGGGACGCATTCTCATTTTGCTCTTCGGAACAATTTTCTCGGTCGTCAAAATGACTTTCTTGGCTGCACGACTCATCAGTACATCCTCGAACTTCGGGCCGGCAATGATGGCATTGCCATCCTCGTCGCATTCCTGTACATGCAGCACTGCCACATCTGGAACGATGGCGCGTACTACCGTAACCGGCTCATCGCCGAACGGATTCGCGATGACTTGAAAATAATCGTTAGCCTCGATTAAATCTCCCGTTTTCAATCCCGCCACAGGCATAAAAGGCGCGCCTGAGGCTGCGGCCCGCAGCGCGCAGATAACCGTATAGCAAGCATGCTCATGGCCTTGCACTTCGCCTCTTTCCACAGCTTTACGGTAATGCATGGCCAGACCGAATTCGGTTTCATAGCTGACAAATCCCGCATCGACCGACTGAACGCAGCCTGCTGCACACAGCAAATCGATGTCATGCGCACCCGCTGTCTTCACGAGCCGCAAGCGGCGTTTTTTTTGTCTGACCAGCTCGCGGACCATCGCCATCGGCGCACGGTGGAGCACATTGCCGCCGAGAGCTACGGTGGCGCCGTCGCGCACTAGGGCGGAAGCTTCTTGAAGACTCATTAATTTTCGATTCATTCTGTCACCACCTATTTGATAGCATTACACGCAATATGAACAGCATCCCATACTCCAGCGAACGGCGGCGCATAACACAAGTCAACCATTCCCATCTCAGCTGCAGTCATACGGTTATGGATAGCAACGGCCAAAATATCAATGCGGAGCACGACCCCTTTCTCACCGATGCCTTGTGCTCCGAGCAAAACGCCCGTTCTCTTCTCATAGATGAGCTTCAAGTGGATCGGCGCCGGGTCAGGGTAATATTTGGGATGGTCGGCAGCACTTACCCATACTGTGCCATAGTCAATCGCAAGCCGCTTCGCATCCTCTTCCGACATGCCGGTGCGGCCGAGCTCTAGACCAAGCACTTTAATTGCGGCGCTGCCGAGCGTGCCAATGAACTTCTCGTGCTTGCCGAGCAGGTTCACTCCGGTAATGCGTCCGCATTTGTTCGCCGTCGTGCCGAGCGGAATATATGTGTTCTCTTCCATGACGCGGCTGTATACTTCAGCGCAATCCCCCGCTGCATAAATGTCTTCCACGCTCGTTCTCATCTCGCGATCGATGATGACAGCGCCGTTGCGGGCCACACGTATATCCGTACCTTTGACAAATCCGGTCGCCGGCTTGACGCCGACGGATAGAATGACCAAGTCCGCAGGATACGTCCCCTTATCCGTGCATATGCCTGCGACTCGATCCGTCCCGGTAATTTTTTCCACTTTTTCCCCAGTATTCAAGCTAACTCCTTTCGCCAGTAATTCCTGAGAAGCGATATCGGTAAGTTCTTGATCAAACGTCTTGAGAATGCGGTCGCCAAGCTCGACGACCCGAACCCGTTTACCGAGCTCGACCATCGCCTCGGCCACTTCGATGCCAATATAACCGCCGCCAACGATAACCACATCCTGAATGTCCGGCGAAGTTATCTTTTCCTTCAACGCAATGCCGTCTTCCAGTGTCTTCAGCACATGCACGCCTGGCAGTTCCTTGCCTGGCAGCGGTGGCACGACAGGGACAGTTCCGGTTGCAATCATCAATTTGTCGTAATGGTCCAAAAACACTTTGTTCTTTTCTAAATCCTTGACCATAATCCGCTTGGACTCGGGAACGAGCTTGATCACCTCGTGCCTCAGGCGGGTGTGAATTCCTGCTTGCTCGAATTGTTCGCGTGTACGCGCAATCATTTTCCGGTAATCATCGTTGGCGCCCGACACGTAGTAAGGCAGGCCACAAGCGCCGTAAGACAAAAAGCGGCCTTTTTCATACACAATGACTTCCGCATCCGGATCGGTGCGTTTAATTTTGGATGCGGCCGACATGCCTGCCGCAACACCGCCGATAATGATGATTTTCATATCAGCTTCCTCCTTCCTGCAAGGCAATAATCCTCGCCTCGGCCCGCTTCAGAGCCGCTTCTGCGCTCCGCAGCCCTTGAAACGCTTCAAATATCTCCTGATGCAGCACGCCCATCACTTCGCCTGCCCGCACCAGCGAGGGCAGAGGCTGCGCATATTGCTGCAGCATACTGAGATGAGCATCGTGCCACGAATGCTTGTCTCCATCACTATCGTACGTGGATTGCCGCACAGGCGATCCCGCATAGGCGCCGATAATCCGATCCGCTTCCATGGAGGAAAGATACCGCAGCAGCGCATTAGCTTCGTTCTGCTTCAACACTTTCAAAGATTCGCTCATCTTTCCCCTCCGTTCTTGATCACAAGTGCCGTGTGGCGGAAAATACAGGCTCGTTGTCAATAATGCCGACGACAAGCGCGTCAATCGGCGCAGGCTTCGCAAGCGCTTGCTGTATATTGGCGCCCTCAGACACGAGCACCAGTTGGCCCGTGCCCGCTCCGATCGTATCGGCAGCGACAATATACGTTTTTTGCTCGGTATAACACAGTTCAATGATAAGAAGTTTGTATCCTTGAAGCCCATCATATTTGCGAGTGGATACCATGTTCCCCACCACTTTGCCTATCTTCATCGCCATGAGCCTCACTTTCACCGTAGGATTTCGAGTGTATCCCCCTGCTTGATGCCAAAAGCGTTGGAATCATCTGTATCGATGTGCATTTCCAATGCATAATCAGCGCGCACTTTAATCGAGACACAGTCCATAATTCCGCCCTTTTCACCGGTTACCTTCACTTGAACCTTCTGTCCATGCGTAACACCGTATGCTCTGGCATCATTAGGCGTCATATGAATATGGCGTTCGGCTACAATGCATCCTTGCTCCAGTGTGACAGTGCCATTCGGACCGGCAAGCTGTATGCCGGGAGAGCCTTCAATCCGGCCTGATTCCCTTACTGGCGGTTGAACGCCCAACTTGCGCGCTTCACTTGCCGCAATTTCAATTTGCGTGTTTTTACGGAACGGGCCCAAGATGCGCACATTCTCGATCATTCCTTTTGGACCGATGAGCGTAACTTTCTCGTTCGCTGCAAATTGCCCCGGCTGGGATATATCTTTAAATTTGGTTAACGGCTTGTCTTTGCCAAACAGCAGTTCCATATGCTCTGCCGACACGTGCACATGTCTCGCAGAGACGCCGACCGGTACGAGATTCAGAGGCTCCCGGGCGGGAGCCAAGTCGTACCGTTGCAATTCTTCCATTATTAATTGAGTAATGTAGTCCGTTAATTCCTTATTAACCTGTTCCGTCATGTTCATCACCGCTGTCATTTCATCGATGGCAGAATCTTAGCAATATCTTCGTGCGGCCTCGGGATGACGTGAACGGCCACCAGCTCCCCAACTCTTTGTACCGCTTCCGCGCCGACTTCCGTAGCGGCCTTGACTGCTCCGACATCTCCCCGGATAATAATCGTAACGAGTCCAGAACCGATTTTCTCCGTACCTACGATTTCCACATTGGCCGCCTTCAGCATCGCATCCGCCGCTTCAATCGCCGCCGTTAACCCTCTTGTCTCAATGATTCCCAATGATTCGTTCATCTGAAAAACCTCCTTCGGAAGTTGAGTTTCGATTTCCTTATTTGACTGTAGAGAGAAGCTTGGCCACATCGCTATGCGGGCGTGGAATAACATGAACTGCTACCAATTCACCTACACGCTGCGCCGCTTCTGCTCCGACTTCAGCCGCTGCCTTAACCGCACCTACATCTCCTTGCACCATAACGGATACGAGTCCGGAACCGATTTTCTCGGTGCCCACAATTTCCACATTCGCCGCTTTCAGCATCGCATCTGCCGCTTCAATCGCCGCCGTTAATCCTCTTGTTTCTACAATAGCTAATGATTGGTTCATTTCATTTTTCCTCCTTCATGTTCTTCTTCTCCGACGCAGCCGGCCGGGAAGCTTTTGGTTTCGTTTTTGGTTTCGCATCCATCTCATCCATCTTGCTGGACGAAGCCGTAATATTCTCGTTGCCAGCAACGTCCGGCTGCGCTTGCTGCCGCTCCACCGCCGTCTTCTGTTCCATCGGCAGCGCCATCTCTTCAGCTGCCATCTTATCCAGCTCCTGCCCTGAAGAAGGCACGATAAACTTCATAATTTCAGCGTGAGGCTTCAATATGACGGCTGCGTTAGCAAGCGGATTGTCCGCTTTGCCGGCGCATACCGCCTCGGCCGCTTCCACCGCCGCCTTCACATTGGCAATATCGCCGCCTACTACGACCGTTACCAGCTTCCCGCCCAAATAGTTCTCACTTGCCAACCACTCCACCTGGGCCGCTTTGCTCATCGCATCGGTCATTTCCAGTGCAGTCGCAAAATAACGGGCTTCAATCACGCCTATCGCATCGTAAGACATCATGGTGTTCCCTCCGTTCCATCACGCGGCAACAGCTGCCCGATTCCATCGTCAGGATTGTTGATGATATGGACGGCTACAAGCTCCCCCGTATTCTTGGCTTCAAGCGCTCCGATGTCGAGTGCGGCTTGAACGGAATCCAGCTTTCCTTGAATGAGCACCGTCACTATGCCCGATCCCGATTTTTCAAAGCCTAATACGGTTACATAAGCGCATTTCACCATCATATCCGCAGCGCGGATGGCCGGTGTCATGCCGATCGTTTCAATCATGCCAAGGGACTCTTTCATGCCGCACCCCCAATAGTGCTTCTTCACACACTCTATTTCACAGATATTTTGCCTTGCGTCATTAAAGAGGCAATTCCCGCGCTGCCCGACGTAATGCATTTCGTGATCACTTGGTCATCGCGCAAATATGACAACGCCTCTTCCCGCGCTACAGCGAGCGCCGTCTGCACGTGACTGACGGTTCCGCTGAACTTCACTTGAATCATGACCGGAATGGAAGCCGGCATGTCATCGGGCGGGTTGTTCGCATCAATACCGTGAATGTGCACATCTGCCGCCTTACAAGCTTTGTCCATAACGGCCAAGGCTACGCTGTACCCCTGAACTTCTAAAAATCCCAATGCTTTGCCGTCTGTCATCGTCATCTACCTCTCTTGCCGGATTCAACGTTCCGCAAGAACGCACCGCTTCTTTCTCGTGAAGGTACGTGCTGAAGTCAGACCTTCGCCCGTCGGACCTGCGATTGTCATCGTCGTACAGCCCTCTCCGCCAGCGCCGACACCAGCCAGAGACGAAGCGTTCTTCACAAAGATTGTCGTGCCGATCGCGCGCTCAAATGCAGCGAAGTTAGCTACATTGGTGGAATGCATCAGCGCGGTATGCCGATTGCCATGCTCCGCCTCTACAGCCAAGCGAATCGCTTCATCCAGATCACTCACCCGTACGATTGGCAATACCGGCATCATCTGCTCCAATTGCACGAACGGATGGTCGAAGTCGACTTCGCAAATAAGGAGCTTCACTTCTTTTTCAGGTGTAACGCCGATTTTCTCTAAAAATAAAGCCGCATCCTTACCGATCCACTCTTTCACGGTGTGGTATTCACGCTTCGTATCCAGTGAGCAGCCGCCTGCCGTCTCGTTCACGTTCGCTTCCAATGCGAAGCTCATCACCTGTTCGAGCTCGCGGTCGTCCAATCGATATGCCCCGTGATTCAACATGTGGAACAGGAGATCGTCAGCCACTTTGTCAACGACGAACACTTCCTTCTCCGCAATGCATAAAATGTTGTTCTCGAAGGACGCCCCTGCAATAATCTCTTTCGCCGCCCGTTCTATGTTAGCGGTTTCATCAACAATAACAGGAGGATTGCCTGCGCCTGCTCCAATCGCTTTTTTGCCGGAACGAAGCAACGCTCTTACCAACCCGGGACCTCCCGTGCCGACGAGCAGTTGAACCTTCGGCGATTGTGTGATCGCATCCAGCGTTTCTTTGGTCGGCTCCTTCACCATCGTCACCAGATGCTCCGGTCCGCCTGCTTCCTGGACCGCCCGGTTTATCATTTTTACCGCGTAAGCGCAACAAGCTTTGGAGGATGGGTGGACATTGTATACGACTGCATTGCCCGCAGCAAGCATCCCGATGGCGTTATTGATAACCGTCTCTACTGAGTTCGTCACTGGAGTTACGGCCCCGATTACGCCAAACGGCCCATCCTTCACCAACGTAAGCCCATTATCTCCAGAAAACGCTTTCGTTTCCAAATCCTCTGTGCCAGGCGTTTTGAGAGCGGTTAACTCTAACTTGGCGATTTTATCCTCATAACGTCCGAGCTTCGTTTCTTTCAATACCATGCTTGCCAATGTTTCCTTATGCTCGAGCGTCGCTTTGCGAATGGCGGCAATAAAGCGCTCCCGATCCTGCATACTGAAATGGTGAGCGTATACTCTCTGAGCCTGATAAGCAGCAGTTATCGCCGCTTCCACCTCATCGAATACTCCGTAATCGCCGTTGCTCCGCACAGGCGCAGCGGCCACAGGTGCTGATTCAGGCTTTGTCTGTCCGGTTGCCGCGTCATCCGCAGCTTGCGCGCCGGGCAGATTTTGCTCGATATTTTTCAACACGCCCTGAATAATGTTCTGGATGTCCGTTTCCGTCAACTTGATGCTCAATCTCGTTCACCCCTTCAATTGCAGCTTCTGCAACACTTGTTCCGTCACTTTAGCAACAATTTGATTGACGAGGTCCGCTTTACCCGCTTCGCTCGGAATTTGTGTTTCCTCACGGCTGCGCACATCGGTTCGAACCGGCTTGCAGCTTGGCGTTCCCCCGCTATGAATTCCCATCTTCTTACGAATTTCGATTAAATCGGATACTTGGCTGCAATTCAATTCATTCGCTTGTTCAATGATTTTTCCGGAATACATCAGCATGAGCGCGTAATGTTCCAACGACTCGAGGCGGTAATAAGCTTCCACAATATCTTTGCCCCAAGTCAGCGCGCCGTGATTCGCCAACAACACCGCGTTGTAATCCTTGCAGTACGGAGCAATCGAGTCCGGCACTTCCTGCGTTCCCGGTGTTGCATATGGAGCGACCGGAACTTTCCCCAGAATAACAACTGCCTCTGGCGAAACGGCCTGATCCAAATCAATGCCCGCAATCGCAAACGATGTCGCCACTGGCGGGTGTGCGTGAGTAACAGCCTGAACGTCAGGATTTTCTGCGTATACCCGCAGATGCATCTTAATCTCGGAGGAAGGCTTGCGGTTGCCGGCTAGCACCTTGCCGTTCAAATCCATCTTGACGAGCATGTCCGGCGTCATGAACCCTTTGCTTACCCCTGTCGGCGTGGCCCATATCGTGTTGGGGCCTGTTTTTACGGTAATGTTCCCGTCGTTAGCGGCCACGAAATTTTTGAGGTACATTCTTCTGCCCATTTCACATATCATCTTTTTCGCTTCAAAATCAGAATAGTACGTTGTCTTTTTAAGCACGATGTCACCTCCTGTGTAATGCCTTATATGTGTGTCTTATGTCATTTATTTTCCTACTTCTTACGTTGTTTGTCAATGATTTATTTTGACTTTTATTGTTTCTTGTTTGTTTTGTTGAATAACCTTTTAGTAACTATCTCCTTTTTGTTATTTTTAAGTTTAAATGTTATACTATTAGTGTAAAACAACATCCAAACCACAAAAACCACATCTATTTTTGGTAGTAAAGTGTGATATACTTATTAAAACCAATAAAATGTATGTGTTTTAGGAGCGAATTTGTGCAATGTTACCAGTAGCGAGAAAAGCCAAAATTAAAGAGATTATTATGGAAGAGAAGAGCGTGACCGTTGCCGCGCTTACTTCTTTGTTCAGCGTGACGGAGGAAACGATCCGCCGCGACCTGAAGCAGTTAGAGGATGAAGGCATCCTGACGCGCACATATGGCGGAGCCTATGTTCCAGATGGGGTGCAAAATGATGTGAACGTGAATTTGCGGGAGCACATCCATGTCGACGGCAAGAAGCGCATTGCCGCAAAATGCGCTGAATTCATCGGCAACGGCGACTCTATCTTCTTGGATGCTTCCACCACATCGTTGTATATTGCGCAGCAATTGGAGGATAAGCGGATAACCGTCGTCACCAATTCGATTAAGATTGTCAACGCCCTAATCGACAACAAAAATGTCCATTTGGTCATCATCGGCGGCGGCATCTCCTCCAGTTCCATGTCGGCTCTCGGACGCAACGCCGAATTGAACATGAACAGTTATTTTTTCGATTTGGCCTTTATTTCCTGTCGTTCCGTCAGCATGCAGCATGGTATTACCGATTCGAACGAGCAGCAGGCGGAGGTGCGCCGGCTGGCCGTCGAGCGCGCCAACAAAGTCCATCTCGTAGCGGATATTACGAAGTTCGACCGCACTTCCTTTGCCAGCATCTGCGACCTCGATAATATTCATACGATCGTTACCGACAAGAAGCTGGGAGAAGCATGGCATGAATTTGTGAATACGCACAACATTGCCCTGCATGAGTGCATCTGATTACCTGATCAACACGACAAAGGCTGCATCGCCGCAATTCACGGGCGAGCAGCCTTTTTTATTAATGATTGGGATGTCCATTTATAGAGTTTTTAGCTATAGGAGAGAATTTTAATAAATTGAAGAGTTATGGGAACACCTTTTCTGGAACTCCATCTATTGTAAGGACTCCTTCGGATACTTTATACACAATAAGCGGTTGTAACATTCCGTTGGCCCCCGTTCCTGTACCGACTCCTATAGTGGCTGCAAATCTTCTGCTTGCAATAAACGGTTTGATAATTTCCATTTCATTAACATCTTCTATTCACTATTTTAGTGCTATACATCAATTATATGACGGCTTGTATGTCATATTAAATGCAAGTACTTTCAGAGATGTCACTATATTCCACATAGCAAAATGATACATTTTCATTTAAAAGCTGGATGAGACAAAAGGATACCTTCCCAACTTTTAGCCCGGCTCACTGCAAAGAAGCCCGGCTCATTTGCAGTGAGCCGGGCTTTGTTCTTATGATGCGTGATTCGCCCTATTCTTTATCTTTCTTCGCGAACATGGCTGGGAGACTATCCGCGAACGGCGGATAAGCAATACCGTTCTGTGTAATGATCGCCGTAATATGCTCGTGATCCGTCACATCAAAGCACGGGTTATATACGTTAACACCTTCCGGCGCCATCGGCTTCTCATACCACTTGCTCGTAATCTCTTCATCCGGTCTTAATTCGATATGGATATCGTCGCCCGTAGCGCACTGCAAATCGACCGTAGACAACGGCGCACAGACATAGAACGGGATGCCGTAATGCTTCGCCAAAATCGCAACCGCCGACGTGCCGATCTTATTCGCGGTGTCTCCATTAGCAGCTACCCGGTCACAGCCGACCAGAACGGCCTGAATCTTGCCTTCTTTCATGACAATGGAAGACATATTGTCGCAGATGAGCGTCACATCGATGCCCGCTTCATGAAGCTCCCACGCCGTCAAGCGTGCGCCTTGCAGCAAAGGTCTCGTCTCATCGGCATACACCTTAAAACGGTATCCTTGCTCTTCTCCCAAATAGATGGGCGCCAGCGCGGTGCCGTATTTCGCCGTAGCGATCGCCCCCGCGTTGCAATGGGTCAGTATGCCCCATCCCGGCTGCAGCAGCGACAAGGCGTATTCGCCAATTTGCTCGCACACCTGCTCATCTTCAGCACGAATCGCTTCCGATTCCTGTCTCAGCGCTTCTTTAATCTCGCTTACACTTTTGCCTTGCTCTTGCTTGAAGCGCGCTTCCATCCGATCCAACGCCCAGAACAAGTTTACAGCCGTCGGACGGGACGATCCCAAATACTCTTTTACCCGTTTAAAATCGCCAGCCATTTCTTCATATGTCTCCGCCGCCGAAGCCTTGACGCCCAAATACATGCCGTATCCTGCCGCAATGCCAATGGCCGGAGCTCCGCGCACCTTCAAATGGTAGATCGCGTCCCAAATATCCTTCAATTCTTTTAATTGCAAAAATACTTTTTCATTGGGCAATAAGGTCTGGTCCAAGATGACCAGCGTGTCGTTCGCATCGTCCAAAGTTACCGATTGAATCATTGTGGCAGTCATGTTGTTATCTCCCATCGTCTCATAACCTCCTTATCTGCTGTAAACCTCGCCGGCTGTTGCAATCACCTTAACAAAGTCAGCTCCGCCTTTCATGTTGTGGCGCTCCATAATGAACCGCTTGCCCATGACGATGCACATCTTCTCCGCCCGCGCTCTCGCGGCATGGTCCGCAATGGAGGTGATGTCCTTCACATGAGCGAGACCCAACGTTCTGCGGCACAATTCTAGCCCTGCAACGCCTGCCGTATCCCGCAAGATCATTTCGAGATAATATTGATCAAAGCCTTTGTAAGCAGCGCATTTGTCCGTTGCGGAAGCTGCCCACGTTACCAGAAACTTCTCTTTAAATAAATCAATAATATCTTGAATTGTGGAAATGAGCCAGTCTTTTTGCCGTTCCTTCTCCGCCCCGTCTTCCATCACGCTGTCCGCATTGACATAGGCAAAGATAAGATTGGCAATGACATTACCCACATCATAGCCAGCCGGTCCGTAGAAAGCGAATTCAGGATCAATGACTTTGGTCGAATCTGGCTTCACAAAGATGGAACCCGTATGCAAGTCACCATGAATGAGTGACTGGGCGTTGCTCATGAATTCGAACTTCAGCTTCGCCGTCTCCAGGAGCAGCGCTTCGTCCTCCCATAAGTATTCCTTTACAAATGGGAGCAACGGCGCAAACACATCATTCCGCGGACAATCATAGAATGGCTCCGTATATACTAAATCTTCGGTAATTTCACACAAATCCGGATTAATGAAATCTTTGACTTGCTGTTTCTTTGCTTTATGATTCAGGACAACGTCCGTCGTCAGCAGCAGCGTGTTGACCATAAAGGTCGAGATATGCTCCGCAAAAAGCGGGAACTGCTTATGCTTCAGTAAAGCGGTGCGCAATATTTCATGGTCGGACAAGTCCTCCATGACGCAGCAGTTCATGACGGCATCATATTTGTATATTTGCGGCACAAGCCCAGGAGCCAGATCATATTCGATTTTCAAAATCTCGCTCTCTATCCGGTTGCGGTCTGGCGATACTTTGAACTCATCCGAGATGCGGGCAACCGGACCGGCCTGCTTAATGATAAGCGACTGCTGCGTATTTTCATCGACGACCCGGAATACGTAATTCAAGTTTCCGTCCCCGATTTCCTTGCATGACAGCACGGCATCCGGAGCAAAGTAATCCAGCTGGCTCATCGCATAATTAATAACATTGCTTTCTTTCATCGTGAAATAATTGTTGAAATCGTTCATCTTTATCTCCTCCTACAACCGTTATTTCTGTTTGTAATAGGTTAAAGCTAGCGCAAATGCAAGTACGGTTCCCTTCACGATGTCCATTGCATAATAAGGAACAGACATCATAACGAGACCGTTCTGCAGTATACCGATGAGAATCGCCCCGACGAATGTTCCGAACGCATTCGGTCTGCCTGCGCCGGCTACGGAAAAACCGATGTATGCCGCCGCAACTGCATCCATCAAATACGGCGCGCCCGCATTGACCTCAGCCGTCATGACACGGGATGCCAGCATAATGCCGCCAACCGCCGCAAAGCCGGCCGATAGCACATAAGCAAGCACACGATATTTGTTGACAGGAATCCCTGACAGCTTGGCTGCCTCCATATTTCCTCCGATTACATACATGTAACGGCCGTGCTTCGTGTAATTCAGGAAAATATGAACGACGACAACGACGACTAGCATAATGATAATAATCCACGGCACTTGGCCGATTTTCGAGAAGAACGCACTGATTTGCCCTTGAGCGAAGGTGCCATCCGGCATAACCATGTTCTGTGATACCGTCGCCCCTCTCGTATAGGTAAGCGCAACCCCTTGAATGATGAACATCGTCGCCAGAGTCATCAGCATATCCGGAATTTTCATTTTGACAATCATGAAAGAGTTCAGAAGCCCCGCAAGGAGACAGACCGCAATGGCAATAATAATGCCGATGAATGAATTTTGCGAATGCCAGACAAACATGGAGATGACGACAGCGTTAGCCAATGAAGCTACGGAGCCGACCGACAAGTCGAAGCCGCCCACTGACAATGAAATCGTGATCCCGATGGAAATGATCGTAACAATAGATATCGAACGCAAAATGTTAATGATATTAGAAGGCATTAGAAAGCTGCTGGACATCGTGCCGAACACGGCGATTAGAATTAAAATCGTTACAATCGTCCCGTATTTATATAAAAAATCAAAGAAATCGAAAGACTTGGCCGCCTTCACTTGACGCTGTTGACCTGTGCTCATGCTACTTTCCTCCCGTCGAGTAGAACAATAATTCTTCTTCGTTGGTAGCGCTCGTCTGGAGCTCCTTCACGATCTCACCATCGTACAGCACGTATACGCGATCGGTAATGCCGACGATTTCCGACAGCTCGCAGGAAGCATAAATAATGCTTTTCCCCTGCTGCGCCAATTGTGAAATGAGTTTAAAAATGTCTTTTTTCGCCCCGACGTCAACACCTTTGGTCGGTTCATCGAAAATGTAAACTTCCGCTTCGGTCGTCAGCCATTTTCCAATCGCCACTTTTTGTTGATTTCCGCCCGACAAATTTTTAACTTTTGCCTGTTCGTTCGGTGTCTTGATGCCCAGATCTTGAATGAGCTGCTGAGCCTCTTTTTTTTCTTTACCGAACTGCAGAAATGTACGGTAAGCGCAAAACTTCGACAGATTGGCAACCGTCAAATTGCTAACAACCGATTCAAGCACGAGTATGCCTTCCTTGCGCCGTTCCTCCGGCACAAGGGCAAGGCCTTGCTTCACGGCATCATTACAATTTCGAATGGAAAGCTTCCGCTTCTGAAGCACGCGCTCGCCAGACACGACGCGCGACGCACCGAAGAGCGCTTTGCACAGTTCCGTCTTGCCGGCCCCTACAAGTCCTGCGAGACCGATGATTTCACCCTTCCGTACATAAAAATCGATGTTTCTGAGCTTATCGCTGTCCGATAGGCCTTTCACTTCAAAGTTCGTTTCTCCGATTTCAATCGGCACTTTCGGAAATTGATCATCTAATTTCTTACCGAGCATGTACTCCACAATATCGTTTTGATTTGTGTCTGCAATCCGCTTTTTAATGACGAATTCTCCATCCCGCATTACCGTAATGTCATCGCATATTTCAAACAGCTCTGGCAGACGGTGCGAAATAAAAATGACACCGACATTATTTTTCTTCAAATCTCTCACAATGCGGAATAGCTCTTCCGTCTCCGCATGGCTGAGTGGAGCGGTCGGCTCGTCTAGTATAAGGAATCGGCACTCTTTCGTTATCGCTCGCGCGATCAAAACCATTTGCTTCTCTGCCAGCGTCAGTTCGCTGACTAGTTTTTTCGTCGATACCTTTACGTTCATGCGCTCGAGTGTCGCCTTGGCATTGCTGTGTATGCGTTTCCAGTTCATCCATTGCCTTTTCCCCATATCATTGACCGTATCGTCCAGCATAATATTCTCGCCAACGGTCAAATAAGGAATAAGTGCCGTATCCACTTCCTGATACACGATTTGGATTCCCAAGTCTTTGGCATCTTTCGGCGAACGGATATGCACCGCTTGGCCGTCTATCCATATTGCTCCCGTGTAATGGTTATAAGCTCCAGACAACACCTTCATCAACGTCGACTTACCCGCCCCGTTCGCACCGATGAGAGCATGGGAGGTTCCGCTCTCCGTTGTAAAATCTACATTGTTTAGCGCTTTCACACCCGGGAACTCGATAGTAATCTGCTTCATATCCAGGCGAATCACTTGCTGCTCAATCATCTCTCCACCTCCTGTACGGATTCGGGAGGGTAAGCGTTGCCAATTACGTATCTAACGATTGTGCACGCTTGAACGCTTCCCTCCGTCACCTTTCTATTTGGATGTGTACGCTTCCTTAAGCGCTTGCATCCAGCTTTCGTCAAAGTCTTTGCTTACTCCCCAGCCCGGGATAATCGTGCTAAGGCTTTCCATGTTCACTGTTTCCCCTGCGGAGTTCAATTGCACTTGCGTAATCATCGTCGGCTTCAAGTCAAACTTTGGTGGTGTTTCCTCGCCTGCAATCTTCTTGGCGATAAGACGCATGTTGACGGCACCAATGACTTTCGGATCCACAGCAGCAGTCGCTACCCACGGACTCTTCTCTTCTTGCATCAGCTGCAAATCGGCGTTCGAGACGTCAATGCCGTATATTTTGATTTCGTCTCGGCCTGCTTCCTTCACGGCCCGTGCCGCTCCGATAGCAAATGCGTCCCATGTAGCGAAGATAGCGTCAATTTCACCTTCTCCGTGCTTGGTCAGCATCGCGGATACAGCGTTCTGCGTCTGTACAGATGTGTCGGATGCCGCTACACCGAAGCGTTCTACTTCCTTGATGCCCGTGTTCTTCTTCAAAAAGTCTTGGTACACGCCATTGCGGCTTACCATCGGCGGGAACCCGTCCACCCATAAGTACACAATGTTACCGCTTCCATTTAGCTGCTGATTCATGCTTTCCAGCGCTAACTGAGCAAGCTGTGCATCGTCTTGCGACGTCAACGTGACATCGTTGAGCGCAGCCAGATCTGGATTAGAGTCAAACGTGACGACAGGAATCCCCTTATCCGTCAACTTCTTGACATCATCCAACGTTGCAGCGTCATCCCCGTGGGAGATAATGACTCCGTCGTATTTTTTCTCTAATGCTTGGGCGATCGCATCATGGAATTTGGCTGTATCGCCGTTGGCGGAGAACGTGTCCACCGTAAATCCCATCGATTCCCCCTCTTGTTTCGCACCGGCTAAATATTGTGCCGTATGATCGTCACCTCCGATTTTGCGGATAACCATCACTTTCACATCTTTGCTGGCGATAGGCTGAGGAAGATTTTCAATTTTTCTTTTGTCCACGTTCGGCTTGCTTTGCGAAGAATTTCCCCCGGTAGAACAGCCGGCAGCGACAAGCATTACGGCCATCAATGTTACGACAAACCTAGTAAAAACTTTGAATTTCATCTCCTGCACCCCTTATAACGTAGTAGATAAATCCGCAGGTCCTATGTAAGAAGTCATACAACCTGTTGTTGATTAAATACTACCACCTTCATACCCAGATCGCAATGAAAATTTATTGTTTTATATTGTTTTATGTTGATTAATACATTATTATTTTGATTGTTATTTGTTACACGCTAAAATCGCAATAAGAATCTGGTTTAACTTCTTCCAAAAACAACATTTCGGATTATAGTTTCCATTGGGTATGGAAAACTTTACGAGGAACTAATTGCGTTAATAAAAAAAGAATGTTATTCTTTTATTAGACCGAACGTTCTGTTTGTTCGAGTAATATGATAAAGGAGTCAACTTATTAAGATGAAAGTGAGTCAAAGGAGAACATCAGAGACAAAAAAGCGGATAGCGGCGGTCTCAAAGGAATTATTTTCACAAAAAGGCTACCTTGCGACATCCATAGAAGATATTATCGCCGCATCTGGAAGCAGCAAAGGTAATTTATATCATCATTTTAAAAGCAAGGAAGGGTTGTTTCTTTATTTAATTGAAGAGCAGGTGGACGAATGGATTGAGCATTGGGCCAAAAAAGAACACTTATACGCGACATCAGCGGAGAAATTGCATGGGTTAGCTGATCATAGTGTCGATGATTTTCAAAATCCGCTTATTCAAGCGGCAGAAGAATTCAGCGGCAGTCAAACAGCAGATCCCGTTATCGTAGAACAGATCGTAGTCGCCACGAACAAACAGCGCGATGTGTTCCAAAGCGTCATCGAGGAAGGCATCGCCAACAGGGAATTCGAGGAATGTGACGGAAAACAAATCACTTATATTTTATTCGCACTCGTTGCCGGTCTGGGCGCGGCACGCTACGAGTTGGAGCTCAATGAACTTCGCGCGTTGCATCATACGGCGATTTCCGTTTTTTTACATGGTATCACAAAAAAAGAGAAACAATAAATTTTTTTCACACAAAAACAGACCGGTCGTTCGGTTTGTAAACTATGAAATGGAGTGAATCTCATGGAGAAGTCAGTTTGCTTAGAACGAATGTCTGAAATTACACCCCTCATTGAACAATCGATGCGGGAATTCGAAGTACCCGGACTTGCTGTCGCCGTTGTACACAAGCAAGAGGTATTGTTCCGTTCCGGATTTGGATGGAGGGATGCTGCCCGGCAACTGCCGGTAAACACGGAAACAATATTTGCGATTGGCTCTTCAGCCAAATCCTTTACCGCAATGGTGTTGGCGATGCTTGTGCAAGAAGGCAAAATTGAGTGGGATACGCCGGTGAAGCAGTATTGGCCGGACTTCCGCATGCATGACGCGGTTGCGACAGAACTTATTACATTCCGGGATATCGCTTGCCATCGTTCCGGGATTCCTAACCACCAATTTTTGTTTTATAAGCCCGAACTGACAGACCAGCAATTGCTCGAACGGCTTCGGTATTTAGAGCCCAGTCTGCCTTTTCGTCAAGCGTGGCAATACTCCAACGCCATGTTTTTTATTGCTGGCTGCTTGATCGAGTCCATCACAGGAACGCCTTGGGAACAATGGGTGCAGAGCAACATTTTTACGCCGCTTGGCATGAAGAACAGCAATTTTTCTGTTGCGCATACAACGGCAGGAGCCAACTATTCATTGCCGTATGATATTGCAAAGGATGGAATCGCAGAAATTCCGTTTACGGCAGACCGAGCGGGCGCTGCGGGAGACATCAACACATGCGTTGCGGATTTGGCAGCTTGGGTTTCTCTTCAGCTTAATCAGGGAAGCTTTCAAGGTCATCGACTTTTGTCGGAGGAACTGGTTCAGGAATTGCATCAGCCGCAGGTTGTTATAGGCCCAGGTCACCTTCTCCATTTTCCAGAGATGCCCTATTCCGCTTATGGTCTTGGATGGATCATTGACACTTACCGCGGGCATAAGCTTGTCCATCATGGCGGAAAGAATAATGGCTTTACCGCTCATGTATCGTTTATGCCCGCAGATGAGATCGGGATCGTTGTGCTGGCCAACCGGGACAGTTCCTATTTGCCGGATTGCCTCGCGTATACGCTTTATGATCAATTACTAGCCAAGGAGCCTATTGACTGGACGGGGAGGTTTAAGCAGGAGGAAGCGAAAATGAGAAAAATGATGGACGACATGAACGCTCCCTCAGAACCTGCGGAGCCTAAGCCCAGTTATGATCCTCTTTTCCCATTCGACGATTACACAGGTCATTACCATCATCCTGCCTATGGCGGCATAACCATTCACCGATTGGGGCAAGGACTATCCATGGAAATTCGTACTTTGTCGTCAGCATTAATTCAGCTTGATGAGAATTGTTTTTGTTCCGAAGATGGCGCTCTCCAGTTGACATACACCCGGGATGACGCGGGAAGCATCCAGAGCCTTCAAATGCCCTTGGAACCGAGCGTCAACGAGATTGTATTCGTCAAACAGCAAAGTGGAGAGGACGATGCCTGATTTCAAATTTCGCTCAGACTACTACGGGCCCCTCTTTTATCAAGTTGAGTGTCAAAACAAATTAAAACAATCAGAATATAATTTGAACTTCCTTGATTTCTGCGGTTGAAGTAAGTCCCATTGGAAAACGTACAGTAGAATTCATGGATCGAGCACCTAATTGGCAAGTAGACTGTATTTCGTCCAGTGGATTGGGCTGTGTTTCAGCGATTGCTGCGGGACAGGACCCAAAACACTGGATAAACTCCAATGTAATCATATCGTAAATAGATATATTCGCTGTTCGATTGGATCAATTCCAATGGAACATGAGATAAAGGGGCGAACGGCTGAGCCTTCAGCCCCATAGCTTCGAGCACGTACACTCCTTCAACTACCAGTCACAAAAAACTACCGCCACAAAAGCGGTAGTCGTCAAGCTATTCCCATCTTGCCAATTGGTCCTTGATATGTTCTTTGCTTACGAACCCTTTCTGAAGCAGAGGATTGGGCACCATTTGATTGTATTTCCGAATATTGCGATTGATTTGTTCGAACTTATCTTCTCCGATCTCTTGCTTGTCTTGATCGATCTGCTGCACAAGTGCCCGGATTTGATTCCGGATCGCATGCTGCAGCTCCAGCCAAGCCGGCAAATAGTTCGCTTCTTTCAGCACCCCGCTCAACGCATCGCCGCTTGGCACATCGAGGGGCTTGCCTTTGCCAGAAAGCTCCTTCAGGCCGCCCTGCTTTTCATAGTTGGCAAAAGCCTCATCCATCCAGTCTCTGGAGTTCATCATCACTAGCCATCGCTCCTTTTTTTCCTTCCGTTGCAATCAAGAAATTCCACTTTTATATTATGTTATTACGCTCATGCTTCTTACGTCCTTATCGGGGTAGCTGGACCACTGGCACCTCATGTATAATTCGTTCCCGCATCAGATTAAGAATTACGGTTTCCCGCTCCGTCCGCTGATGGGGGGGCTTATGTATATGATGATACAGATACGAGTACAGTTGACGGTACCATAAGAAGAATGGGATGTGCCGCCACTCTTCCGCTGGCAGGACATGCACGCTTTCGTAGCCTTCCGCAAACGAATGCAGGAAGCGGGCTGCAAATTCGCTTCGCGCCTGCTGCTCCTGCGAATCGATTGTCAGAGCGGCGAAAAAGACAGCGATGGTCGCATCATAGACGTACCAGTGCTGCAAGCTATCGCCGAAGTCCAGAACAGCCAAGCCATGATTGCATAGCATTAAGTTATCCAGATGCATATCATGATGGATGAGGCCGAAGCGTGCTTCATCTCTCTGGAACCCGCGCAGCCGCTCCACCGCCTCCGACCATTTGGCCGCCACATCCGCATCCAGTTCAGTGTCCACCAGAGTATTAGACGCAGAAGGATCTCCAATGCGCACAATCGTCTCATCGGACCAGTCAGGCAGTTCCTCGTCCTGCAAAGACTGATAATCCTTCCCGGCGGAGTGAATCCGGCCCATCGTCGCGCCCCAGCGATGGAAGAAGCTATCGTTCCAGACCGATTCGTCCTTGGGATCGATCGCTTTCCCCTCCAACTTAGTCGTAACGGAGACAAAGTATCCCTCATTCAACCGTGCTATCCATTCCCCATTCCTCGCAGCAATGGGGGAGGCAACCGGCACGCCCTGTTCATGCAAGTGCCTCATCCAATGCAACTCGGATAGAACACGGCGCGGATCGTCGCGGTCGAAGCGGAAGAGCTTGACGACAAGCGTCCCGTCCGCCGTCTCGTAGACATGATTGTAATAACCTCCTAGCAGCTTCAATCCCCTTGCGCTAAAACGATAGTTTTGCTCCAACAAAGGAAACAATTGCTCGAGCATGTTACCCTCCTTCTTTCACCACTTATCACTAGTAGTGTGCTTCACTCCGTCTTCTTCCGCAGCAGAAACGAATGATACTCAAAGTCCTTTTTTATGACGATCCGCTCACCTTCGATCACTTCGAAATGTTCTAGCAGCAGATTCTGATATACTTCAAACCGATGAAACGAAAAGAAACGCTTCTCTATAAAGTTGTCGCGTTCGTTGATGCCCTCGAATTCGTAACCGCCATACAGACCTAAGTAGAACAGTCCGTCCGGCGCAAGCACACGCTTGAGCTCGATGAGCACCGCATTCAGGTCGACCTTGGGCACATGGAGCAGGCAGTTTAACGAATATATACTATTAAAGCTGTTATCCGGAAAATCCAATTGATATAAGTCCATGACAAAGGCTCGAATACCGCGCTGATTGCAATAAGAAACATGTTCCTCCGACAGGTCAATGGCCGTCACATCGAGGCCGTGCTCCATGAAGTACAAGCTATCCTGTCCAGTGCCTGCTCCAATCTCCAAAAGAGTGCGGGTATGATTCGCCTTCAACTGCTCGAGAAATCGGGCCCGGCTCTGAATCTTCCATTCCTGCTTCGAGGAAGCATTGCGCTCATGGGCGTGTTCGTTATAGATCTTCTTCAGTTCTTGTTTAATGTGCATTGTCATGCTGCTGCAGCTCCTTCATGCAATTTATGTCGATTCAACCGTTATGTAATGTATACGTTGCTTTCTCCATCGCGAGACGTGCCAGAACCTGTTCATCGGCAGGCGCGCCGCATTCCCGCAACGCCAGCAACACAGCGCCCGCTGGCGGCGAGAGTCGGGGCTCGATAATGCGATATCGCTTGGCACCATTTCTTTGTAGACGCTCCGTGAGCAAATGGCTGACGAACGGGTCGCGAATGACACTGCCCATGAAGGCCACCTGCACGTTGTCCTCTTCGAAATAAGTCGAACCCCCACATCGAGAGCTTGCACGAGCTGCATACATACGCCAGCGGCCAATGGGCTGCCTTCGGCCGCCGCACGCGTCACTATCGGAGCCATCTGCCCGAACAGGCGCATCTGTTCATACTCGCTCTTCGCGAATCCCCCGGCTCCCAATTCGTTCAGTTGCCCGATGCTGCTTACTCCCCAGTATGAGAGCACCTCTTCCAAGAGACTCCCATCGCCTCGTTGTTCCGCGCAGCCTGCGATAATGCGATGCACGCACTCATACGACAAATGACGCGCCGCCCCTGCATAGTGCTTATAATCTTGATTTCGCAGCAGCCGTCCGTATTCATTGATTCCGAATACGACCGATCCGGTTCCAGATATCGCGATAATACCCGCCTCTCCTACGAAAGCTCCCGCATGGGCAACAGTGGAATCGTTCACGTGCCGCTTCGGGCAAGAAATTCCCGGAACATCCGTAAAATCAGCAGCCCATGTCAAGTCTTGCTCCGATTCCAAGCCAGACAATCCTGCACATAAGCCGACAACCTCATCTGGCCCCGCTCCCGCTGCTTGCAGCACCTTCTCAATAACCTCTCTCACATTCTCTTGCGCGCGATCATCTTTGTTCGGATTGCTGCAGCCAGTCTCCGCATAACCGATAATGCTGCCATCTACTCGCGCCGCCATTGCGCGTGTCTTCGTACCGCCGCCTTCGATGCCAATGACGATGTTCTTCTCCATAGTGCCTACGTCGATTATGATATCGCCTTCACTTCTCACCCTGCCGCCTCCATTGTCAATGATGTCTACATCAGTTGTTCGCTTCCTATTACACAGATCAGTATCATGATTTACAACGTCCATCTTCTCTTTTCCATGAAAACTTTGAATGCGCTTTCTCCATTTCCGTCAATCTATCTCGAGATTCTATTTACCTCAGTATAATTGACCAAATGAGCTGCTTCAACCACCCTTTGCTCCATTCTCCCCTTCCTTCAGAAAGACGGCATGCCAATAATAATTTTGATTCACCATCATTATAGCGATTGCTGTTTGATTCACCATCATTATAGCGATTGCTGTATGTATAGTTAACGCGGTAAATACTTTTCCTCGATGCTGTCTTGCAGTCGGATGTTCTCCTTCCTGAATGTCTGGGAGAATGGACGTAAGAACCGTCGAAAACCGACAATATATCCTCGCTTAAAAGATACTGGGAGGTTCTGCTCTGAATGAAAGGATAGTGAGGGAAGAGGTGGAACGGTGAGCCTACTCCACCGGGTAAATTGAGGCCCCCTGGCCAGATCCCGATTGGAGTAATACGTATTTCATATCAATAACGAGTGTATTATATATTTTTAATATTAAAAATCACTTGTTATAATCAAATTTATATGGAAGGGAGGAATTAAGAATGAAATATCGGAAACTTGGCAAAAGTGGCTTGTCGGTAAGCGAGATGGCATTAGGAAACTGGATAACACACGGTGCGCAAGTGGATGACACCACAGCGCAAGCTTGTGTAAATGCTGCACTAGACTCCGGGATTACAACTTTCGATACAGCTGATGTTTATTCAGAGACGAGAGCGGAATCTATTTTAGGTGAGTCTTTAAAGGGGATACGTCGTGAAAGTATTGAGTTGTGCACGAAGGTCTTTCATCCATCGGGTACCGGACATAACGATAAAGGGCTATCCCGCAAACATATCATGGAAGCCTGCCATGCTTCGCTTCGAAGATTGCACACGGATTATATCGATGTCTATTATGCACACCGGTTTGATTCGACCGTATCGCTTGAAGAAACATTTTTGGCCTTTTCCGATTTGGTTCGGCAGGGAAAAGTTCTGTATGTAGGGGTAAGTGAGTGGACAGCAGAACAGATAAAGCTTGGAGCGGCTGTGGCAAGGGAACTGAAAGTTCCCTTCGTGGCAAGTCAACCCCAATATTCCATGCTATGGCGTGTTATTGAAGCCGAAGTTATTCCCGCTTGTGAGCGTGAAGGAATTGGGCAGGTTGTCTGGTCACCACTGGCGCAGGGCATTCTTTCCGGTAAATATGCACCAGACAAGCCAATACCGAAGGGCTCCCGCGCTTCTACAACAGCTGGTTCACCATTTTTCGAACGCTTGGCCGGGCAGTGGTTGCGTAAAGAAGTCCTTCAGGCAGTAGAGAGAATCCAGCCGATCGCACAGGAATGCGGTTTGACGCTGCCACAGCTTGCGATAGCATGGGTTCTGCAAAACCCGCAAGTGTCCTCAGCCATTATTGGCGCCTCGAAGCCCGAGCAGGTAAAGGAAAACGTAAAAGCTGCAGGTGTCTGTCTAGATACTGAGGTCATGAGGCAAATAAATAGCATTTTAAATGGCGTTGTTGAGTTTGATCCAAGCAAAACCGGTTAAGATTATAGGGTTTATACAAGTTTGCTTGTCTGACTATTAACTGTTTCTTCCACCACTTCTAGAAAATTAGTCAGAACGGTTTCACTCATATCTGTTTTCCAGGCTGCATAGAGAGGGACTGACGGTGTATCTTCGTTAAAAGATCGGAATACGACATCACTGCGTTGGAAAACAGAAACCGAAGAGGGTACAATTGAAATGCCTATACCGGCAGCTACCAGATTAACAATGGTATACATTTGAACAGCTTCCTGCACGATGTGGGGCTGAAATCCATGCTGCCTGCAAAAGTCTATAATGAGGTCGTGAAAAGAAGCCCCCATATGATGCGGAAACAAGATAAAGGGTTCTTCCGCCAAAGAATGTAAAGACAGGGTTGGATGTATGGCTAACGGATGCATTTTGGGTAATACGGCAACGAGTGATTCGTTGGTGTAGAGTCGAGTGGTGATATGCTTTGACGGATCTACCGAACGAAGGAAGCCAACATGAATTTTTCCATCGTGTAAAGCTTTCAGTTGTTCGGCAGATGTCATTTCAAATAGAGTAAGCTGCACATCGGGAAAACGCTCCCGAAATCCCTTTAAAACGTTGACCATCATTCCGCCAACTGCCGAATCTACAAATGCGATGGACAAATGTCCAATTTTTCCTTGACTTGCAAGTTGTGTCACCTTAATAGATCGTTCCAATTGAGAAACAATGTTTCTGGATTCTTCCAAAAATATCGTTCCTGCTGACGTAAGTCGAACCTGTCTCTTGGTTCGCTCCAAAAGCTTCACGCCGAGTTCTTCCTCAAGACTTTGGATTTGTTGGCTCAAGGGAGGTTGGGTTATATTCAGTTTTTTCGCAGCACGGTTGAAATGTAGTTCTTCCGCCACTGCGATAAAGTAACGTAGTTTTTTCAAGTCCATAGACACGATTTTCCTTCCTGTTTTGTAGTGGTCTCGTCGATTAATTCGACCATTTTCACAACCATATCCTTCTGTTGCTCGTCCCACGGTTATTCTATAATTGATAGCGACTTTGAAGCCTCTCCAGCTTATCCACAATTAGATCGGCCATCTCCGAAGGCTCCTCCACGAAAGCATCTGTACCCAATCCAAACACAAAATCGGCATAGTATGCAATCTCCCGTTTTTCTATTTTACTATTAATAAAGCCTGATCCGTCTTCACGTAAAGTAATTGCCTTGTCCAGCCAAGGATCAGCCTGACATTTCCTTACTCCTAATCGGGTTAATTCAACCCGCAGCGGTACGGTATGCTGGGGTGTGGGCGGCAGAAACCATTCCTCGAGCGTCATCGATTTGCCGATTTTCTCTTTCATTGCCGGCTCCAACTCCTCCCGCAGCTGAAGCGAACGGATATTGTCCGCTCGGAACAACCGGTAAGCCTGTTTATTGAAGCAATAGGCAGGACAGTACCAATACCCGTTATGTGAATATAAGCCAATCGGCAAAATATCTCTGTCCCCCTCTCCCTTCGCCGAATCATAGCGAATCGTGATTACCTTCCTTTCTACAGCTGCCTCCAATATAAGATATAAAAAAGGAACGTCCTGCTCTCTCATCGGAACCCAGAATAGGATGCGATGCTTCAGCTCATCAATCTTTCGCTTCGTGTTCGGAGGCAGAACGCTATAGAACTTGGTTAATGCCGAAGTCGCCTCCTTCCCGAACGGAACGGAGGTATAGTTCTGCAGCGATTCATAGGCAAAAAACATCGCAATTGCTTCGTTCTCGGTAAAAGTAAGCGGAGGCAGAAGCTTCTCCTTCAGCAGTCGGTACCCGCCCTTGGGGCCGAATTCCGTATATAACGGCACACCTAGTTCCTCTAAATCGGCCAGGTCCCTTTGGATAGTACGCAGCGAAACACCGCATTCTTCAGCTAATTCACGCGCCGTGAAGTGCTGCTTTTTGTTGATTAACATCATTAATTCAATCAGTCGTTTCGATTTCTGCATCCATTGTCCCTCTTTTATTTCCCGGTACGTTAATCCGTCAGGTTTTGTAATCTATTGTACAACTATTTTATATCTACGACAAATATTGACGTATATAGATGCTACAGTATATACAGGCTTAAAAATTACTTTAGGAGGAACTAATATGCTTAAAAGACTGGAATGTGTGGCACTGTATACCCCAAACATGGAGGCATCCGTGGAATTCTATACAACGCTTGGATTGACGGAAAATTGGCGCATTGAACGAAACATCGGAGAAGGCAGAACATGGACCCTCGTCGGGTTGAAATTCCCTGATGAGAAGAGCTCTGAGCTCGTGTTGCAGAACAATCCGGAGCTCAATGTTACCGATATTGAATTATACGTGGAGGACGTGCGTGACGTATACCAAGCCTTATCCGACAGATCCGATATCCAGTGGATACGTGAACCCTTTCCGACGGAATCCGGCCACGTCGCTGTCATGGAAGCGCCCGATCAAAACGTATTTGTGCTTGTCGGCAAATAGATAAATTCACGAGCAGAAAGGAGACATCATGGAAATACGATTGGCACGCCCAGCCGAAGCTGCCGCAATCGTTACGTTCTTCGATGCTAATATCATTCGGGGACACGACGGGATTCCGAACGAAGAATTTTTCTGTCCGGACGGAGCGCGTGCTGCTGCGAAGCGGAATCAAATACTTATAGCTGTCGAGCATCATAGAATTGCCGGCGCGCTGCGCTTCTATCCAAAAAAAGAAAGCGAACGCATCTCTCTTTACCAATTCGCCGTAGCGGAGAATTACCGCGGACAACGCCTGCTGAACCGCATGCTGCAGACAGCCTTCCCGATTCCGGTAGATGTGACTTGTCCGCTTAACGCCTGCTTCAATGCTTATTATGACAAGACCGGCTGGACCTTAGCAGGCCAGACGGCCAGATGCAATCGCTGGGTGCTGAACGCTTAAAGTGCGTGTTCAACCTGTTGGCGCCACATGATGTCACCATCCACAGTGTGAGCTCGGCGGTTATTCTACAACGATACGACAACAAACTCCGAACAATCCGGCAACCGGAACGTTCGGAGCTTTAGTCGTTGCTGGTGACACAATATAGATTAATATCCTTCCACGGCTCCCTGTCCATCGTGAAGCAACCGTGACTCATTGAACAATTGGGTGCCAATCCCTTGACCAGCATAGTCCTGCAGTATGCCGATAACGATATATAAGACATGCTTCGTCCGCTGAATATCTGAACCGAGACCGGCAATGTACCCAACCAGTGTGTCATGCTCTTCGGCAACATATATGATGGAGCGTCCAGACTGAAGCATTCCTTGTATGCGATCATGCTGCGCTTCAACCGTCGTATTCCGCTCTCCCGGCTCATACAGCATGAACGACGTTTCTTCATCTAGCGTTTTGTTTAATGTCAAAAACGCTTCCGCATCATTTGGTTGGATAGGTCAGATCCCCATCCCGAAACCTCCGTTACAAATCTTTCACAAACCCGTACCCAACTTCCTTGCTGAAGCCGAGGCGTTCATAGAACCGGTGTGCGCCCTCGCGCTTTACACTCGACATCAGCATCATGACATGGCAGTTCCTTTCACGGGCGAACTCTTCCAATCGACTCATCAGCTTCATCCCGATGCCTTGGCCATGAGCCGCCGCCGTGACAATTACATTTTCAACCACCATAAAAGGCTGACAATCCCCTGTCAAATCTTCGCAAATAATGCCCATCACCGAACCGAGCAACTTGCCGTTCTCGCCCGCCGCACCCAAAAACAAATAATCCGGATCATCGTTCAATCGAGTCAGTCGGGTCGTCATCTTCTCTACGTTAATGGGGCGATCATCCAGCTCTGCGTAAAGTACTGCCAATTGTGTTACATCTTCTACTTTCAGCTTGCGTATTAACATGTTGTCTCTTGTTCCCCCTTATCTAACAAAGCTCTCATCGGTTCCATATGATGCCGATCATGCCACAGAAAATCCTGCAAATATTGCGGTGCTGAAAATGGATTGCCTTCACCTTCCACATAGGATTGCAAATAGTCCTCTTCAGACATCTCCGCAATCGCGTCAATGACGTTCTGTCTCCATTGCAGCGTCTCTCGCACCAACTGGTCGAGCGGAATCGTATGGGCGTATGCAGCGGCTTCATGGTTAAACTCGTCGAAGTTCAAATGCTGTACTGTCAATGGCTGCCCCTGCACGATTTTCGCAATCGCATGCTGATAGAAATATTCATCCCAACGCATAATGTGGGATACGATTTCACGTATGGACATTTTCCCTTCCTCGCGTATCTCCCATACTTCTTCATTCCTATTGTTCAAATCGTTCACAAATGCCATCCACTCACCAAATTGCTGCAATATACCGCTTCTTTCTTGAACCCGTTCCACTGACTTCTCCTCCTCTAAATCCCATTCGATTAAGGCAGCGCCACGATAAATCCTCCTCTCTATATATGGAACATCGGGCCCTGTTTCTCCTAAACGATATAGGCGGTATTCTCGTCGAAATACAGCTCATATCCAAGCACAGACAGCTTGACGAATACGGTATCGTTAATATCAAACATGCTGATTCCTTTTATATACTGTGTCGAGCTGCTCAGGACGATCTCTTCTTTCCCGGGAAATCGAAACGTATGCGTAAAACCGCTATGGGAGACGTATTGGGCGAATACAGTGGTCCGCACATACCATTCGTCGTCCAGCTGCACCAGCGAATGGCGGGAATCTCCTTCCAGCGGGAAATGATGAGAGCGGATGTGATAGATCGGCCAGCGCGCGATTTTATCCTTCACCAGATCGCGATCTAGCGGAATGCCTAGCTGTATGTAATAGATTCCTTTGAGGTAAGTAATGATTTTGGCAATGCCGATTAATGTAAATCCAGCAAATACGACGAAAATGAGAAGTTGCGGCTCCCCCAAGTTAAGAAACATTGACACGCCATACACTCCGCCGATGAACAAGATGAACATGCCGAATATAAGCACAATGCCAGTCGTCATATCATACCTCCTTCGCGGAACCGCCGGATGGTCGTATAATGTTGGACCTAAGTTACCTGGTCATGCATGCAACGAGCAGCCTCATTGTACAGTCCACGAAGCTGCCAAACGTTATTTTGCGGCCTGTTCCTCACGGGATGCACGCAATTTCGTTATTTTTTCGATGATGAATTGTTGCTATTTAGAAAGATAGCCTTTCTCTACGGCGCTGCGCACGATCGTTTCCGCCAGCTTGCCGAGTTCTGCAGACCCTTCCCGGATGCCACGGATGCGAGCCAGCACCTTATCGCTCGTAATGCCGTTCTCCTGCCATGACTTCCCTTCAGTCACATAATTGTGAAGTAGCGGCTGAAGCCGATCCAGGGCGGATGCGAACTGAGCTTCCGGCGTCTGCCGCTGCTCGTATTCCACCCAGAGTTGATTCATCTCGTGCTGCTGGTCTTCCGGAAGCAGACCGAAGATACGTCTGGCCGCTTGCGATTCTCGTTCGAACTTGTCCTCGTTCCCTTTCGCGTCGTAGGCGAATGTATCTCCTGCATCGATCTCGACGATGTCGTGAATGATGAGCATTTTAAGCACGCGAAGCAAATTCAAATTCCGTTCATTCGCATACTCTTGAAGCAGGATGGCCATGACCGTCAAATGCCAAGTGTGTTCGGCATCATTTTCATACCGGCTGCGATCAAGCAGATAGGACTTGCGAAAAATAGATTTCAGCTTATCTATCTCCTTAATGAATTCGATTTGCTTCAATAGTCTTTCGTTCATGTGTGTCATGTTCGCTTAATCTCCTTCGCATCCCCTTAATCCCTCAAGAGCGATGCAACATTTCTTCATCCATCAGCCTTGCAACGAAACAATTTCGGCAACCGCTGCCACTTTTTACTATTGTCTCACAAAGAGACCGGCTTTCCTAGTTCCTAGTTGTCATGTGCAAATCTTCAACGAGATAACGGAAGCAGGACAAGCCGACGCATCAAACATGGATTCATTGTCATGCGCGCAAGCCTTGCTTGACGATCTGCAGCCACTCTTCTTTATAGTCGGGATGACACGCAATTAAATAAGGTTCCTCGCACATGCCTTGAAATGGTCTGCCTTGGAAATCCATCACGTGTCCGCCCGCTTCTTGAACCATAAGCACGCCCGAATACAAATCCTCACCTTCCGAGTTGTAGAGCACGATTGCCTCGGCATCGCCCTTCGCGAGCATGCACCAGACTAGAGTTGGAGCCCACACCCTTAGCATTCGCTTGCACTTCAAGTCCAAATGCTGCCGCAATTGAACGGCCTGTTCATCATGCTGAACAAGATGTCCCTGAATCCAGCCCAATGTCGCCCGCTGCAGTTGCAGCTGCGGCTTCTTCTTCATCTGCATCTGGACTCCGTTGCAAAAAAATCCTTCATCCTTGATAGATATGTAGAGGCGGTCAGTCATAGGCTCATAGATAACGCCTAGCACAGGCTGCTCCTTAAATAGCAAAGTAATAGATACCGCAAAAACCGGCAGACCGATTACATAATTATTTGTGCCGTCGAGCGGGTCCACTAGCCACAGCCAGTCGCTCTCCTTCCCCAGCTGTCCGGCTTCCTCACTTCGGATAAGGTGTTCGGGAAACGTGTGTCCGATAGCCTCCACAATGACCTGCTCGGCAAGATGATCGACTTCGGTCACTACATCTCCGAAGGCCCCCTTGTCTTCACATTGGTGATAGGTAGCGAAACGTTGTTTTGTTATATCGCCTGCGGCTTTAACGGCCGAAACTGCCACCTCTCTGGCAGCGTGCAGAATCGTTCTGTCCATGATGCACCTCGTCTTTGCTCGCAATATGAAATTTGCATTTTTTTAGAAAATCGACCCCTAAATCCGTAAGACATGCCCTATACTTTCAGGAATATTTTAACTATAATACATGGGAACCAATGTGTATAGACCAAGGAGGAACTGAATATGAAGCAATGGTTGAAAACATGGCTCGGCTCCGGCGTGGCTGTCGTCATGGTCATATCGGCATTCACTCCCGCCGCTGGCGCACACCCGGGAAGAACGGACAGCAACGGCGGACATTACTGCCGCACCAATTGTGAGAAATGGGGGCTCGAATACGGGGAATACCATTACCACAATGGCGGGTCAAGCAGTTCAAAGGGGAGCAGCTCGTCAAAAGCTGCGAACAAAGCAAAATCGTCAGGATCAAAGGCAAAGTCAAAACCAAGCAAAAGCAAATCATCAAATAAAGCCAAGTCCAACGCCAATTCAAAGGCTGCACCCAAAAAGCCCGTTCCACAACAACTGAATATTTCGGTATTGCTCAACAAAGAATCGGTTCAGCTTCCATCGAAGCCGGTTCGCCATGAGGGCCAAGTACTGCTTCCGCTAATAGATACGTTGAGCGCATTCGATATCCCTTACACGATTACCGATAAAAGCGTGCACATTCAGCTGGACGACCGAACCGTCATTATTCCTATCCAACATAACGAATTAAACATACAAGTGGATGGACAAGCAGTGAAGCTATCCACCCCGATGATCATTTACGGAGGAAAATTGATGGTGCCGCTGCAGCTCTTCCGTGATGCGCTGCCTTGCACGTTAGAGTGGAACGAGACAATGAAGCAGTTGAGCGTAACGTTGTAAGCGCCATTAGGATCGTGACGACAGGACATTCAGCCACTTGATAGTATAATTCACCGTAATGGCGCAGCGACCTTATCCATCCGGAATTTATCATGCGGCGCCATACGGTGTACCGAGGATTTTGAGGTAAAAAAAGCAAAGCGCCCCGCATGGAGAATCCCATAGCGGGGCGTGGGCGCCGTTCATATGCAGCAGAAATGCGGCTCGGCTAATACAATCGCTTCGTATAGCTTTCCTGCAGGCTGCGGGCAATGTCGTCCGCATTGCCCCGGGCGTGAGCGGCCAGCATCTGCGCTGCGGACGGCAGCTCTTCCTCCGCGGGCCAGGAAGCCGGGTTCCACAGGGTGGAGCGCTTGAACGCCTTGGCGCAGTGGATGAAGCATTCTTCCACTGTGATACCGATGCCGAGAACGGGGCTATTCCCGCTCGCCTTCATCGGCTCAAGCAGCGCGCGGTCCTTGACGATGCAAGCCCTCCCGTTCACACGCAGCGTCTCCTCTAACCCGGGAATGATGAAGATGACTCCCGCATGACCGTTCGCCAGTATGTTGCGCAACGAATCGATGCGGCGGTTACCCGGACGTTCCGGAATGATGAAGCGGCGCGCGTCCAGCACGTGCACGAAGCCGGGAGCATCTCCCCGCGGCGACACGTCGCAATGTCCCGTCTCGTCGGATGTCGCAAGGAACAACAGCGGCGATTGCGATAGGAACCGGATGCAATTGTCGTCAAGCCTTGCGATGACCTTGCGCTTGACCAATTCGCTTGGATTTCCAATCAGCGTGCGGATTTCGGCCTCCGATGTGATCATTTCCCCAAACTTTGAATCATGTTCCATAAGCTGAATCCCCTCCGATTAGATGTCTCTTGTCCTTATACCATACTATTCCTGCACACCAATGTTAAGGAGTTCGGCTCCAACCATCGTGCGAATTCTCCTTTTCCTCTAAGGCAGGTTCGCCAAATAGCCCTTTTGCCCACTATCCCAATTATTCAGAAGATTAGAAGATGAGCAAGAATATCGAATATCGCACCTTTTGCTCCGGTTCAATCGTTCCTGACTGAATGGATTAGCCCGTCCCCACTCTCTTACGATTACTGCTTCCGCTCTCCTCACAAGCATGCGAGCTCACAATTGTCTCATCCATTGGATTTGCTCCAATGAAACAGTAGTGTATATCTCTTTACGGTCGATTCTATTGGATTTCATCCAATAGTTTGACACTCCATCCGCTCTAATGGCTGAAAACAGCCCAATCCATTGGGCAATTTACAGTCTACATGACTATTTGCAGCCAAGTCCGTACATTTGACTGCATATTTTCCAATAGCGCTTACCACGACCTTCCTTCTATACCACTCCAATGCTGTATCCTAATCATTCAATGGACATCTGAATCACTCAGCCGGGCTTTGTTATCGTTTATTGTTGATTTTTGAACAAAAGAAAAATCGCCATGATAAGAGCGGTTTATTGAACTATCGTTTTCCGCTAGTTTGAGGGCAAGCACCCATCGTATATTATTTCTGGCACTTACTTTTTATACGTATGGCTCGATTCAAGTGAAGGAAATTGTGTCTTGTAGCAGGCATTAGCACTTAACCGGCAATGGTTTTACTGCCCCAATAATCTATAAGCCATTTTGGCTTTTCCTTAACTGCGCCTTGTTCGATTAATTTTCTAAAGCGGACAGATTCAACCTTTTGTTTAAGAAGCAGAGATGCTGGTTGGATACCGAAAAATAATGTAAAGCAGCAATTTTTGCGAAAAGAGCTTTAATTAACGGGGATGTGTGTCCGCGATGGACCTGTCGCAACTCAAAAATCGGCTGAAATCGCGATTTTAGATGCACTTTTGCAGTTGCCGCATCAGTTGGCTGCGTAGCCGCAGAAAAAGACCACCGTGCCGCAAGCTGCTTTACGAGCTTGCAACACGGCCTTCTATATCAACCTAGCAACTGTCACCCTGCTGCTCCTAAAACGGCTCTTCCCGGAACTGCAGCTGCGGCGGAGCCTCTCGATTGGCATCCAGCTTGGCATATCCTCCGATCGGAAACGTGAATATCGGCGTCGTGTGGCCGAAATCGACGTTGGCAATGACCGGCATCCCTTGCAGCTCCTGCTTGGTGGCGATGATCTTCGTCAACAATGCCAACGTCATACGGGACGACTTCTGGAAACGGCCGATGACCAATCCGCGCACCTCATCGGCGCCAGGTTGGTGAAGAAGCGACTGCAAATCTCTGTCGAACGTTTCTGGACTAGTTAACTCGTCATCCTCTAGAAACAAAACGGCCCCGCGCAGATCCGGCATATACTCCGTGCCTTGCAGTAAATTCAATGTGCACAAATTGCCGCCGATTATCGTTCCTTCACAAGTGCCTGCGTGAATAATCGACCAGCCTTCGTTCGGAATGAATTCCCGCCGTTCCTGATCGAGATACCACGCGTCGTCGCTCCATTGTGCCGACGGAGTGACCGTCATAATCTCGTTCGTCGTCACCATTTTGCGGAAATGTTCCGCCGTATATTCGATGCCGTGCTCCATGCCAAAGGTGGAAAAATGAGCTCCGGAATAAGTAACAAGCCCTGCCTTGGCATACATCGCGTTGCTTAACGCGGTGATGTCCGAATATCCGCAGAACAATTTCGGATTGCGCCCGATCAGTTCATAATCCAAATAACGGAGCAACTGATTGCTGTTATAGCCGCCAATTACCGTCAAGATGGCTTTCACGTTCGGGTCGCGGAATGCTTCATGCACATCCTCCACTCTGGATACAATCGACGAAGAACAAAAATCATCCGTCTCTTCCACATGCGTGGAATACGTCACTGTAACCCCCATCTGTTCCAAGCGGCTCTTCGCCAACTCTCGCTGTGGCACAGAGATGAGCGACAAGCTTCTAGAAGGAGCGATAACCCGGATTTCGTCTCCCCGTTTCAATTTGGGTATACTCATTGTTCAATCCATCTCCTTTCCAGCCATTGTATCATCGCGATGGAGCGAACGATAGAATCCTTCGATATCAGCCAGATCCGGCAATCCCGACACTTGTCCGTCACCCAGTTCCACGATGGTCCAACTTCCTGCTTCCAGCTTCGCGATATCCATCGTGAAAAAGCGGCTCTCCACCCTTCGTGCAATTTCCATGAAGAGCTTCATATCCGGCCGGTCCTCGTCATACTCCGCCTCATCCCAATAATGAAGCACTAGAACAGGCTGATGATCCAGGAAAAACACCCGGTATTCTTTCGACAGCGGCATATCACTCTTCGGGTGCTGGTTCAGAAATTCGAGCCGCACAAATTTCCGGAACACGATGCCTTCATTCAGGTCATCACCCTGTCTGGTCACGAAATTGCTGACGACTTGCCGAGCATGCTCCTTGTCAGCCGCATTGGGAATATAACAGGCGTCCTCCCATTCATGCTTGCGCGACTTGACATAATCCTTGACAATGACGGGCTGATCTCCGAACACCTGCAGCCCTTCAAGCACACTGTCGAATTGATCACGCACCTGTTCCTCTGGAAACCAGATGCTTGCTGGTGTATGCTCCTTGATAATGTTATAGGAACAAGGAAAGTGATGGCAGTGCCTGTATTGCTCCGGCGTGTTAATTAATGTGATGCCTTTCTGCTTCAGCGCATCGTACAGCATCGCGTAATAACGAGGCTTGATCATCCATCCCCGGTAAATGGCGACTTCTGCATCGGAAGCCCAATTCACTTTGCGTATAGCCTGTTCAGGTTCATCGGCAAGCAACAGTTCCAATGAAATGAGCCCGACAGAAAAGCCGAGCTTGCGCGCCGCCTCATATTCCGTTTCATAGTCTGCATCCACTCGATTGCTATCCAGCGGATCGCTGCAATAAATAATTCTCATGTCCCATCCCTCTACAATGCTTTCCATGATGTGAGTAGCTATATATCCCGATTTCAAAGTTCCGATCTCATCACGCTTTTTCGAGAAATTCCAACCGATTTCCGAACGGATCGAACAAATAGAAGCGATGATAGCCCTCCAAAGGCTCATCTTCTACAATGCCGATAGTGTTCGCAAGCACATGCTCCCGCAGCGCCTTCAACCCCTTCACTTCAAAGGCAGGATGCGCCTTCTTGGCAGGCACGAACGGCTCCTGCACACCGATATGGACCTGCTGGCTGCCGCAAACGAACCAGACGCCGCCCCGTTTTTTCAAATTACTAGGCTTCTCGATCTCCGTCATGCGCAGCACATGCCCATAGAAATGCCGTGCTGCGTCTTCGCAATTTGCAGGCGCCGCCAATTGGACATGATGGATGCCTGAATAGGAAAAAGACATGCTCCCCCTCCTTCGTGTATATGCACATCGATATTTATCGTTTACGCGTAATGATATAGCGCGTTCCTACCGTTCGAATCCCAGCTTCGGATAGAACTGTGTCGCCTCGGGCGCAGACAGCAGAATTAAAGCCGCAAATCCACCCTATAGTCGGCGGCCGCTTGCAGCAGCATACCCGGGAGCGGTTTGCGGCACTCGCATTCATCATTTGCCTCGTGGGGGCAAATATAAGCTTGGTGGAACCCGTAGGAAGCGAACTGCTGCTCGAATTGCTCCACGCTGGCCTGTCCTTGCGCTATTCGGTGTTGATTCGTAAACGCAAACACGAGCAGCCCCGCTTCCCGCAGCAGCCGGAGCGCTGCGGCTGAATTCGGGTATAGCTGAAAGTCATTCGGGTGAACGAAATGACCCGTTCCGCCAATCGTACCGTCTCTGTCAAGGAATACCGCTTGAATCGGCTTCATTAGGCTCAGATCCTCCATGTTAATCTTTATTCAATTCCTTCACTAAATAAAGCACCAAATCATCATCCACCCGCACCATCTCCCCCGGCTCGACCCGAACGTTATCATAATGGACGCCATTGCCGTCCAGCACATATCCGCGCTTGCAGTACATGATCTGCGCTTTCCCGTAATCCTGGAATAATCCTACACCGACGCCGATGCGTCCCGTGCGAGAGGCAGCGACAGATTCGAATTCATCGAACAGCTTGCTTGCTATGCCCCTTCTCTGATAGGCCGGGAACACATTCAAGTCGTTGATTTCGGGAATCTCCCGCTCCTGAAACGGCGGGTAATCGGACTGAATCTTCAAGTGCGCGCACCCAGCCACCTGTCCGTCCACATAACCGATGAAAGAGTAACGGGTTTCGTTCTGATTTTCGCGGAAGCACTTCTCGAAATATCCTTCCGGCCGGCTTATGCCTCTGCCCGCAAACGCATCTTGAAGCTGTTGAATCTGCGCTTCCTCGTGAAAAGGAACAATCGTAATGACGCTGTCCATACTGTTCATACCTTCACTCCCTATAAATTGAAGCTTACAGGCTTCCAGAAGCCTTACATTGATGTGCCAGATCATCGTAAGCAGCTTTAAGCCATGGATGAACAACCTTTAACCGCTCTCGCTGCTGCCATAGATGATGAATATATGCGAAGGCCGCATCATCCAATGATACATCAAGCTGGTTGAGCATTGCCTCCTGATACGGCGGAACTCCAGGTTGATCCCACGCCAGCTTATCCGCAACGAACAAGATTTTATCCATCAAGGAGGCGCCCGACTTCAACGTCGTATGACATTCGATGGCACTTAATACGTTCAAGTTACGAATGCCGAATAACTCCTCCGCTATAACCCGTGACAGCTTCTGATGAATAATCATTGGGAACGCCTCTTCCTCTGGCAGCACTTCAAGACCTAAGCTGCGCGACACAGCGATGCGTTCGTAGTTGGGAATGACCGCACTAATATCGTGCAAATAACCTGACAGCAGGGCGGCCTGTGGGTCCGCACCATATAAGTGCGCAATCCGCTGTGCTTCCTGAGCTACGTCAAAGCAATGGTCAGCTGTCTGCAGGCAGCCATGCAGCTCTAGAAAAAGACGCATATCGCGCTCCGTGTCCCCTGTAAATTCCATGTCCTTTGCCAATGCTTCCAATATGACATGCATCTTCGTCAACCTCCGATGATTGTTCAACAAGTCCTTTTTGAACATGCACTTTGAGTGGTCAAAAACGTGCAACGTATCCGACGACCTCCCCGCTGCCTGGATGAATAACGACCGTAATCGGCCTGAGCCGTTCATCATGATTGGTGTGAAAGGTCACCGTAATCCACTGTTCGACCTTGTCTCTTATTTTTTCGAAAATATGCGCCTGTGCTTCGCCTACCGGAAAAATCATAAGGTGTTCATTCTTGCGGAACGAGACGTCCGCCTCTTTCCAATGATTGATAACGCCGACTTGCTCGGCTTCGTTCAAACTGTGCCACGCCACGGAGCGATACGTATCCTTCATGGATTCGGAGAGCTGCAGCGGTGCGGATTGGTCGGATGTTTTGTAGATGATTGTGCCAGTTAGCATAAACAACATAAGCAGCACAACCCCTAGTTGAACCGTTTTCATAGGATCCCTCGGTTAACGCTGGTTCATCGTTACTATGATGACAACAGCTTATTGTTGGCTCCCGGTCCATTCTCTTCTTAGCAGCGAATAGCAATCGTGGTCATAGAATTGGCCCAGGTATAAATGCTTGTCGCGGATAACGCCTTCCCTTACAAAATAAAATTTTTGCAGCAATAGTGCCGAGCGCTCATTGTCCGGATATACGATGGCCTGAATCCGATTCAGACCCATCCGTTCGAAGCCAAAGGCAAGCATGGTCGCCAGCACCTCGCTCATATAACCACGCCCCCAATATTCAGGGCTCAAGTCATAGCCGATTTCTGCTGCTAGATTCCTTCTGTCCCAACCATGAAAGCCGCACGTGCCCATACGCTCACCTGTATCCTTATTCAGAATCATCCAGCGATTATGCCCCTTGCTGTCTGGATCAGCGTAACACTCAATCAATTCGTGCGCATGATCGATATGCGTGTACCGTTCCTCATCCAACAGGAACTGGCATACTTCCTCGCTTCCGAAATGGCGCAAAATAAACGCCGCATCCTCTGCATTCACCTGTCTCAAGGCACATCGATCCGTTTCTAAGTCGGCAAATATGTTTGTTCTCTCATTCATGATGCATGGTCTCCTTGTATTCTGATCACGTGTTCTACTCAACCACGTCTTCCATATCTTTCAATTCTCTTTGAAACACTATAATTCCTAGCTAACATTCGATAAAATGTTTTTTTCAACCCTTTTTGCGGGATGTAGACATGAAGTCATTTTTTCGTATCACGTATTTTTCCACCTTCAAGCCACTATATTTAATTTGATATACACCTCTGCCCGCCTTCATGTCACAAGTGAACGAACTGCCGCCGGCGGCAGCTTAAGGAGAGTGAACCATGATTGAATTCAATCATGTATCCAAGACGTATCCCGACGGCACCAAGGCCGTAGACGACTTGAATTTGCATATTGAGCAAGGAGAATTTTTCGTGCTAATCGGCCCAAGCGGATGTGGCAAGACGACCACGATGAAAATGATTAATGGGCTTATCGATACGACGGATGGCGATATTCTCATCCATGACAAGAATATCCGCGATTACAACTTATACGAATTGCGCTGGAATATTGGCTACGTGCTGCAGCAGATCGCTCTGTTCCCTCATATGACGATTGAAGAAAATATTGCCGTCGTGCCTGAGCTGCGAAAATGGAGTAAGGACGATATTCGCAAACGCGTTGACGAGCTGTTGGATATGGTCGGCCTCGATCCCGACACCTACCGCAGCCGTAAGCCGCATGAGTTATCAGGCGGACAGCAGCAGCGGGTGGGGGTCGTTCGCGCGCTAGCAGCCGATCCGGACATTATACTCATGGATGAACCGTTCAGCGCGCTCGACCCGATTAGCCGCGAGCAACTGCAGCGGGATATCGCCGATCTGCAGAAGCGCATTCGGAAGACGATTGTCTTCGTGACGCACGATATGCAGGAGGCGCTCGCGCTGGGAGACCGCATCTGCCTCATGCGGGATGGCGAGGTGGTACAATGCGGCACGCCACAGGAGGTGCTGCAGCATCCCGCCGACGACTTCGTCAGAGACTTCATAGGCGCCCGCGCTGCTGCGCCTGTCTCAGCGATGACAGACGATATATTGCCGTTGGAACAAGTATTGCAGAAAGTGGAAGCAGAATGCTTATCAAATGATGCGGCACCGCTCTCTTCCCAGGCTTCGTTATCCGAGATGCTGTCGCGGCTCGCGCAAGAAGATGACATTCCTATCGAACAAGACGGAGAGTTGGTCGGAACCGTCAATCGGCAAGCGGTCGTCCAATTTCTAGCTGAGCGGATGGAAGCGAGGGGAATCGGATGAGTCGATTATGGAGCACTTTTATCGAACGTCAGGAGCAGCTCTTGAACGCCCTGCTCGAGCATATTCAGATCTCATTTATCGCTTTGCTGTTTGCGATCCTCATCGCGATTCCGGTGGCCATCTATTTAACCAGGCATCCGAAATGGGCCGAACCGATTATCGGCACGTCCGCCGTGCTGCAGACGATTCCTTCACTCGCATTGCTTGGATTGCTCATTCCGCTCGTCGGCATCGGCAAGGTTCCGGCTATCATCGCGCTTGTGCTGTACGCGCTGCTTCCAATACTGCGCAACACGTACACGGGCATTAAAGAAATCGATCCGGCGCTAATCGAAGCCGCCCGCGCCATGGGCATGAACCATCGCAAGCGTCTGTTGCGCGTAGAGCTTCCGCTCGCTCTGCCCGTCATGATGGCGGGAATACGAACCGCCATGGTGTTAATCGTCGGTACAGCAACCTTGGCCGCGTTAATCGGAGCAGGCGGGCTAGGAAAGCTGATTCTGCTCGGCATTGATCGCAACGACAACATGCTTATCATGCTGGGCGCGATTCCAACCGCGCTCTTAGTGCTGCTGTTCGACGTCATGCTGCGGCTCGCAGAACGGCTGTCACAGAAAGGATCGTTGAGATTTGTTAGAATTGCCATGCTGGCCGCTATCCTCTTCATCGGGATTCCCTTTGCATGGGGGTCTGGCCAGAAAGACTTGGTCATCGCCGGCAAACTCGGCTCAGAGCCGGAAATTCTGATTCAAATATATAAGCAATTAATCGAACAGGACACTGACTTGAAGGTAGAAGTGAAGCCTGGCTTCGGCAAGACATCGTTCGTGTTCAATGCGCTGGAAGCCGGTGAAATCGACATTTATCCAGAGTTTACCGGTACAGCGATTACGACGTTCATGAAACAGGAAGCCGTCAGCACGGATCGCAGCAACGTGTACGAACAGGCGAAGCAGGGCATGGCAGATCAGTTCGGCATGGTCTTGCTGCAGCCGATGGAGTTCAACAATACGTATGCATTGGCAGTGCCAAGTGCTACCGCTGAACAATATCAATTGAATACCATTACTGATTTGAAGCAGATGGCCTCGAACTTGAAGGCAGGATTTACGCTTGAATTCTCCGATCGGGAAGATGGATATAAAGGGATTCAACAGCTGTACGGCATACAGTTCCCGAATTTGGTCACGATGGAGCCGAAGCTGCGGTACAGCGCCGTCGAGACGGGAGACATCACGCTCATCGATGCCTATTCAACCGATAGCGAGCTGAAGCAATATGAGCTTAAGGTGCTCGAAGACGATAAATCATTATTCCCTCCATACCAAGGCGCTCCCCTCATGCGTAAGGAGACGCTCACGAAATATCCCGAGCTGGAGAAGACGTTGAATAAGCTCTCCGGTAAAATAACGGATGAAGAAATGCGGAAAATGAATTATGACGTGAATGTGGGAGGCATTCCTGCCGAAGAGGCAGCGCGAGACTTCCTGCAGCAAGCGGGGATATTGAAATAATCCATTTTGAAGGCAGAGCTGACCAGCTCTGCCTTGTTTTTTTATTACGTTGATAGCTTTCGTTAAAGAGTTAATTGATATACGATTTCTCGCGCTTCTTCCCGCACAATGCCGGTATCATGAAATCCGCGTTTCCGGTAAAAGCGCTGCGCGACCTTATTGTCCTCGTGAACGGTCAACTGAATGACGCTGCACTCGGGAAATTGGGATCGCAGTTCATTCATGCATGCCGCAAACATTTTCGTTCCATATCCCTGTCTTTGGTACGCCTTGTCTATAAAAAAACCGCAAATCCAATAATTATCGCGGCTGCCCGGCGTATACGAATAATAGAAAAATCCGACCATAACGCCGTTTATATATACTGCGTATGGATCGATCTGTTCGTCATCCGGGCGAATGTAGGCGGATGCCAACGATTCCGCGACGGTCGGCACCCATTCCCGTTGGGAAGGATGAACTTCCAAGTCGAGCGCCGTCTCCCAATTCCCCTTATGTACCGGTTCAATGGTTAGCTGCAACACTAGCTCTTGTTGCTTCATGTTGTTGACTCCTTTTCGAATACCTGTTGTAAAAATTGATGCACCTTGTCCCGATATCGTTCCTTATTCGTCGGGTAGGCATTGGCATGGATCGCATCGTCGATGATTAATAGCTCGCTTAATCCAATTCGCTTCTGGTTATGAATATCGACGCTCATCTGCGTCGGCACGAACGTATCCTTATTCCCGTGTATAAGGAGCAGCGGAATTTCCTTATCCTTCACCTCATCAATCGGCTTCACCTGTCTCATCGAGAACTTCGCTGTCTTCTTCAGGCTTCGGTCCAGCAAGCCCATAAACGGGAACAGCGGAACATGGTTCAGCTGCTTCAATTGATATTTCATCAGCTCTTCCATGTCGGAATAAGGGCAGTCCGCAATAATGAACTTCACGTGTTGGTTGATGCCGGCATACATGAGCACCGTCCCGCCGCCCATCGATTGCCCATGCAAACCAATTAATGCGTCTTTGCCTGCGTGCCGCCTTACAAATTCCACCCAAGCGTCTAAATCGTCACGTTCATGGAAGCCATAGCTCGCATACGTCCCTTCGCTGCGGCCATGGCCTCTCTGATCGATGAGCAGAACATTGAATCCTTCATCTGCGAACAGGCTGATAAACTGTGCCGAGATGATATGATTCGCGGTATAGCCGTGTACGAGAATAATGACCTTATTACCTTCCGGATATCGCTCGATATAGTAGCCTCTTAACGTGTGTCCGTCCTTGGACATAATGCTGACATCTTCCTTCGGAATGCCTTCGAATTCTGCTCTTGTCAACAGCCCGAAGCCTTCCACCGTCGTATAAGCGCTGTCCAGCGAGCTTCTCTCCCACAGCGTAACCTGCCGAAATGCATGGCGGCTTACGGCCGTGATTCCTATCAGCAGCAGGACAATAACTCCTGCCGCAATTATTAATAGCCACATGTTAGATCACCCTTTATGTCACGTCAATCTCATGGTATGCAATACGGCATTCGCACCAATTGCTCATCTAAAGCATATCGCCTTCAGGATGATTTGGCTATACTTTATATCGCTTTCATTTCTTTCCGCGCAATCCAGAAAGTCCATCGGATTTGCTCGAGCCAAGCCTCGTCCGCAACCCGAGTCGCATAACTTGCCTTTAGACTTCAGTCATGGAAATTAATCGGCATATACCGCCTCCGATATTAATTCTTCAATTCCAGATGTTTCAAATAAAATAGGATGCCGGCTCTGTCCACGCTTGAAAATTGCAGCGGATCTTCCCGCATCATATCACGCAAAGCATCGACGGGCATCCAGCGCACATTCGCCGTCCCATCTCCCGATGTCAACAACGCGCCTGACGCCTTGCAACGAAAGTAGTATCCAACCGAATCGAATGGTCCGCGGATGGTCTGATAAGCAGCAAACGGCCGAATGCATTCCACTTCGAACTCCGATTCGATGCCCACTGTATCCACCTTCGTCTCATATCCCTCAATTTCGACGATATCCAGACCAGTCTCTTCTTTCACTTCGCGGCGGAGCGCTTCTGTCAACGATTCATATGGATCGATTCTGCCTCCAGGGAGCTCGATGGTGGCCGGTTGATCTGGCTTTGAGCGGTTCTGGACAACAATTTCCACGCCGTGTTGATTGTTCCGTTCAATAATCGCCCTTGAATTGACGTACCACATTTTTTCGTTCCTCCTCAGCATCTCTGACATCGGCATCATCATGACTCAGCTATGTTTTTCCCCTCAACCTGTCATTTCTATCAAAGCTTACAAACCGTGTGCCTTGAAAGGTCAGTCTGCCGCGATCGCCCTCCGCCATCATGCCGAAATCCCGCTCCTTGATCTGAAACTCCATCCGGTCCCCGCTCTCCACTTCGAACGTCGTGTAATACAACGTGACGGTATGATGATGAAAATCTCCATCATGGGCGTGATGATCCCTTATCTTCGTCCGCTTGCCTACGACCAGCGCTTCCACGGCCAGCAGCGGCTGCTTATTGTTATAACTCCATTGGGAGATTCCTTTAATCAAGCTGAAAATAATAATTCCAAATACGACTATGAAGCCTAGCGGGATAATCGTGGTAATAAAGCTTTCCATGGGACTAGGGGAAAAAGGCGGGAACGAGAAGTTCATGTTGACCTCCTTATGAAAAAATGAGCTCATTAGTATGGAACGGGCTGTTGTGAAGCGAGCGTGCACGTTCATTATATACGATGCAGAGGAAAAGATTAACAACATTTTCAACGCAACACAACCCCATTCCAAGCGGAACAGGGCTGACTGTTGTTTCTATGCTGGGTTATTACGCCTTTCTTTTCAACGCGTCTGAATAGAGCTTGGCGATACGAGATATGATGTCGAGCGATTCACACGTGCCGCTGGCTTCCATCGCATGATCAGCATCCGGAATGACGGTAATCTGCACTGATCGTTGACCATAATCTGGCGGTGTTCTTCTTCACCGAACAACGGATCCTTCGAACCGTAAATGACACCGCCAGAAGAGTAAAGCATGTAAGGAATCGCATTGTATAGGCGTTAGTATAGGACGGGAAGCTCACATGAATATTGTTTTCCCGGAAACAGCACGACCAAAGAGTCGGAGCCGCATGTTATGAAGCGATGGCTCGTATTCACCCCAGCTTGACGGTTCTTGAAGGATATGTACATTCAATGCTATCTCCCCCTTCGGTCAAAACAATTTAAAACATTTCATCGAGCAAAATGTAGTAATCCACCTTGTCTTCATCCACCGCTTCAATTCCGTATCCTTCCAGAAACGGCTGCCTATACTTATCCGTTCCGAAGTTATGCATCATACTGCGTATCGCAATGCCAATATCTTGGTATCGATCCGCCAATCCGCATCGGCCCAAATCGATGAAGCCGCTAATCTTTCCTTGACGCAGTAAAATATTCGGCAGACAGTAGTCTCCATGCGTGAACACGATATCTTCTGCGTTCGGACGTTCTTGCACGAGCTGTTGATACAATTGTGCTGCCGACTTGCCCAGATTGTCCTCATTGAAATCCTCTTCATCGACGAGTCCCGCCAGAAGCCGTTTCTCAGCTTCCGCCAGCTTGCGACCCAACCGATTATCTATCGGGCATTCCTGCGTATCGACCCGATGGAAGAGCGCCAACCCCGCCCCAAGCAAACGCGCCGTATTTTCTGGTCGGGACAGCTGATCCGGAGAGCAGCACATGTCACCTTCAACCGCAGACATGAGCAAGAAGTCATAGCCGTTCGTTTCTTCGTAATAGAGCAACTCTGGCACCTGCAGCTTGCCTTGCAGCCATTCCAGCGCGCGTTTCTCCGATGCGAGCGTTGTCTCCCAACCACTGGGGGCCACTTTCAAATAGGCGGCTTCAGCAGCAGGCGTCTGAACTTGAAACACACGTGCGCCCGACATGCCGATGCTGTCTTGCACCCAGTCATTCTCGCCTATACGCTCCAGCAGCGCATCAGGAAATGCGATCTCTTTCATCATATCCGGGACACTCCCATTCTACGAATTGCGTATCCAATACTTGCAAATTCCTTCCTTCAGTTCGGCCAACTGGCCTCCGTTCGCCTCTGCTACCTTTCTCGAACGAACATTATCCTCGTCAACCGTAACTAATACTTCAAGGAGCCCCTTCTCTCGGGCTTTGCCCACAAGCTCTCCAAGCAACAAGGTTCCATATCCGTTGCCGCGTGCGGAAGGCCGGATGACATATCCGATGTGCCCTCCCCTTTCCAGCAAAGAATCGTTCAAATATTTCCGCAGCTTGCCGTATCCGACGGGTCTGCCGTTCACATATAGCCAGTATATCGTTTGCGGCACATATTGGGGCGGAAGATTAATGCCGTGGGACATTCGCCAATATTTTTTCAAATATGCCCGGAAACGATCGGCAGGCACACCATATCCGCTATTGGCAAATCCACTCTCTCCCGGCCCGATCTCCTGCAGCATGTCGTAGATGTCCGCGCCGTCTTGAATCGTCAGCTCCTTCAATTCCACTTCTGCAGTCATGACATCATCTCATTTCATTAGAGTTTGCACAACGGTCCGCAGTGTTTCATCCTCTGGGACGAATAGCTTCAACGTCTTTTCTAGCGGGTAAGCCTCGATGAAATCGCACCCTTTTTCGGTCGCTTCCACCAAGGAAGCGCTTTGCTGCAGGATATCCCATCGGTTCAGAGGCACATATAACAATCCCGCCGCATCATCACCGGGACACCCTCCCGGTTATCTGATCTTACTCGAACAGCACGACCTTAGGTGTCTTCACATGCTCGCACAGCAGCGTATATAGCTGCCCCCGATGATGGACAACGTGGCACAGCACTTCGAGCAGCCATTCATATCGAGTATACGTTACACCCCAATAGGATGTCTTCGTTTCCAGCAACTCTTCGAGCGTAAAGCCTGAAAAGGCTTGGACTAAATCTTCATGATGCCCGCGCAGCGCCTTCTTCATTTCCTCCAGTGTATTAGGGGTATGAAGGCGGTAGAACTCATCCATCTGCTCCTGCGTCGCCTCGTTCATAATAAGCCAGTCCGCTTGGCAAATAAGGGCGATATGGGACACCATCTCTTGAATCGAACGTTTATCTGGAATCGGTTGCTTCGTGAGATCCTCCTCCTTCAACTGGTCCATCATGTGATGGACCGAACGAATGGCAATATCCAATTGGTGGAACACAGTATCTACTAGCTGGCTCAACTAATCATCTCCTCATGAGATCTTAAATAAATGAAACGTTACACCGTTTTTGATGCCTTTTCCGTCCGATTTTCCTTTCTCTTATCGAGGAGACGGCTGCCTTGCTCCATAGCGATGCACAACACCATTCCCAGTATTATGCCGTTGTTCGCCAACGTCTTGAGCATACCGGGAAGCTCTCCTACCGCTGAAGCAGGAATGAACATGCACCCGATGCCGATCATGAGCGATACGCCGACAATGAACCGGTTCCGGTCATCCATTGGCACTGCCTGAAATTCCTTCAAGCCGATCCCTATCATGGAAGCGAACGGAATGAAAATAGTCGCATAACCGACAGGCATCGGAATCGAGGAGAAAAAGGCTGTCAACGCGGGAAAAAAGCTGATTGCCATCATAAAAATACTAGCAATAATAAATGGTAGCCGCTGATAGATCCGCGTAGCCATTACAAATCCGGCCGTACCCGAAATCGGCACGCAGCCCATGGCGGAAAAGATTCCGCCCAACGTCGTATTGGCGCCCATAATAAGCATCGTGCGATTATAAGCGATCGGCTGCTGCTGCTTCCCTGCGTCCTTCATGACGCCTTCCATGACCCGGATGCTGGTCATCATGTTCGTGATAAGCAGCAAGCTGATAAAGACCGCCGTCACCCCGATGCCAACGTCGAATTCGGGCATGCCCCAAGCGAATGGCTGCGGAGCGGCGAACCACGTCCCCGAAGATGCGGGCGGCTCGGTCACTCCAAGCGCGAGAAACAGCAGCCAGCCGATGCATAGGCTGATGAGAACCGAATAGTTGCGGAGAAATGGCCGGGAGCTGCGCGGCAAGAGCATCGATATGACGAGAGTAATGAGCGCGGGAATCGCCACCCGTAGATTGATCTGATCGGAGGACAAATAACCGATCCCCATCATCCCTTTCATGAATGAACCGCTCAGCTGCGCGACGAGCAGCAGCAAGTAGGTTCCGACGACCAACGGAGTGAACAGCTTCGTGATGGCCTCTGTGCAGCGCAGCAAAGCGATGACGACGAAAATGATGCCCGCGAGGAACATCCCCATCTCCAGCTGCTTCAATCCGGCTTCCAGTCCTAAAGTACCGGAAGCGATAAGACCCGCATAAACGGAAAACACGCCCCACCACAAGCCTGCCGGATTCTCCATAATCGGAAACCGGTGGCCGAACAAGGTCTGCAGCAAACCAGACACTCCAATCAGCAAAAAGGTGCGCTGCATGAAGCTTGAAATCTCCTCTGGGGCAAAACCGAATGCATGGCCTACCGCCAGCGGAGCCACCAGGCTTCCTGCCAAAATAAAAACGACCCATTGAAACGATGAAAAAAACAATTTCATGATGTCTATCACCTGTGTTCTACATAAAATGGTATGAAGCTATGCCTAAGTGCGTGTTCAAGTAGGACAATTTCAGCACCGTGAAGGTTATGAATCCAGCCCGTACTGCTTCATTTTATAGTATAACGCACCGCGGGAAATACCGAGCTGGCGAGCAGCCTTCGCCTTGTTGCCCTTCGTCCGCTGAAGCGTCTCGCAGATAAGCGCACGTTCCATCTCCTCTGAATGGGCGCTCAATGGCAGCTCGGGCTGCGTCAAATCCGTCAACGTCATGAGACGCGCATAATCGGGAAGTTCCCGTGCCGTAATCTCGCCCTTATCCTGCGCGGCAATGACGGCATAAGCCATCGCATTGCCCAACTGAGGCAGGTTGCCAGGCCAATCAAATGCAGTCAAGGCGGCCAACGCATCAGAGCCCAGGACGGGAACCGGGATTCCCGCTTTGTCAGACGCCGCAGCCAAGAACAGACGGCACAACTCAGGAAGATCTTGCGTTCGTTCCCGCAGCGGCAAGAGATGCTGAATCTGGAACGAATAATATAGCTCCTCAACGAGCCCCGCATGCTGCTCCCTTGAAGCCTCTTCCGCTACGGAAGCTACAATTCGGCATTGGAGCGGCACCGGCGCCGAGCCGCCTGAGCGATAGTAGCGCCGATCATGCATCGCATTCGCCAGCTTCTCCTGCAGCCGCTTCGGCAGCACGTGAATATCCTTCAAATAGATGCTTCCCTGCTGTGCTAGGTCCAGCTTCCCGGCACGCTCCTCATCCCCGTTGTAGCCGAACAACTCCGCTTCAAGCAAGCCGCTCGGAACGGCGCTGCAACTGACTGACACGAAATTCCCCTCGCACTCGTTGTGCCGATGCAGCCATTCGGCGAGCGATTTCTTGCCGACGCCCGGCTCTCCCATAAGGAGCAGCGGAGTCGCCATCCGCCCTGCTGCCGTGAGATGCTTCCAATCTTCCGGCTTGAACGAGAACACCTCGGGAGATAGCTCCCGTTCCCCTGGGTTGCTATACATCTCGGCGCTCAGCTTCACGTATTGCGTCACGTCGCGCTCGATCGAAATAGCGCCGATAAGCGTGTTATCCGTACTCAACACCGGCGCCGCATTGATCATGACGTGCATGCCCGGCCGCGGTTCATGGTACACCTGACGGACCGCTCGGCCGCCTTCCATGACTTGAAAGAGCATAATGGATTCCCTCTGAAAGAAATCACCGATTTTTTTGCCAATAATCTCTCCACTGTCAATTCCGTATGTTTTCTCTGCTGCTGGATTCCAATAGATGACGTTCCCCTCTGTATCAATGATAGAGACCGCATCGTTCGTCGTCTGCAGCAAACATTCGAGAAATGCTTGCATCTCTTGTAGTAGAATCATTCGAACCACCGATTTTTCTAGAGGCTGTTCAACAAGCGCCCTCTCGAGCACAATATTTCCCGGTGCTGAAAAGTTCACTTTTTGAACATACACTTCTAATATTTTCTTAAATTATGGCAAACCGCTCCTGAAAATGCAACGAAAAAGACAGAAGGGCTGCTGGCATGGCAACGCCCGATTTCCATATCATTCTAAAAAATGTGTTTACAATTCCAAATTTATATGATTATAATTAATCACAAATAGAATATGTGTATATTTTTTGAACACTTTTGTTCGCGGGAGGAGCATTTCGGACATGGAAAGTCTGATGAGAAATGCATTTCTATTTCTTTCGAAGAATAGGACGGCCAATCGTACCGCCAAGAAATACGGGTTGCGGTTCGGCGCGAAGCGGTTCGTTGCCGGAGAGCAAATTTCGGAAGCGATTACAGCCGTGCGAGAACTGAACGATAGAGGCATTGTCGTGACCTTGGATCATTTGGGTGAATTCATTTCGACGACGGACGAAGCGGTAGAATCCATGAAATATTGTATTCGCACTCTGGACGAGATTGCCGCTAGTAGAGTCAAGGCCAATCTCTCGCTCAAGCTGACACAGCTCGGCCTGGACATTTCGCGCGACCTATGCCTGAGCAACATGCGCTCCATTCTCGAGGCCGCATCACGCTACGATAATTTTGTGCGTATCGATATGGAGGATTACGCGCATAACGAAGCCTCTATCGAGCTGTTCTGCCAGCTCCGCGAAGAGTTCGGCAGCACGATTGGCCTTGTCATTCAAGCGTACTTGTATAAGAGCGAGGAGGACATCATCAAGCTGCACCGGTACCAGCCGAATTTAAGACTGGTGAAAGGCGCTTACAAGGAACCGCCCGAAGTCGCCTTCCCGAAGAAGGAAGACGTCGACAATAATTACATCCGGATCATTGAACAGCATCTCAAGAACGGAGATTACGCAGCCATTGCCACCCACGACGATAACATCATCAACTCCGTCAAGACCTTTGTAAAAGCAAACAACATTCCTCTCTCACAATTTGAATTCCAAATGCTATACGGTATTCGCACTCAGGCACAACAGCAGCTGGCAGATGAAGGCTACACGATGCGCGTGTATGTCCCATATGGTGACGACTGGTATGGTTATTTCATGCGCAGACTGGCAGAACGTCCGGCCAACGTCGGATTTGTCGTGAAGTCCATGTTTAAATCATAAATCATCCAATCATTTGAAGGAGGCGCAATTATGACTATGGTAGAATACCGCAATGAACCGTTCACTGATTTCTCGCAGGAGGCAAACCGCAAAGCGATGCAACAATCGTTGGAGCGGATCGGAGAACAACTTGGCCGTACTTATCCACTTACGATTAATGGAGAGAAAATAACGACGGAGAAGCTCGGCACGTCGATTAACCCCGGCAACACCGATCAGGTCGTCGGGTTGATGGCGCAGGCTGATTCGACGCTGGCCGATCAAGCGATTGCCGCGGCGGATGCCGCTTTCCAGCAATGGCAGTATGTTAGCCCTGACGAACGCGCAGGCTACCTGTTCAAGGCATCTGCCATTATGCGCCGCCGTAAATTCGATTACGCGGCATGGCTCGTATACGAAGCGGGCAAGAACTGGGCCGAAGCGGATGCAGACGTAGCCGAAGCGATCGATTTCCTGGAATTCTACGGCCGTGAAATGATTCGCCTGAGCGGTCCGCAACCGTTGACGCCGCTTCCGGGAGAGGATAACCGGCTTACCTATATTCCGCTCGGCGTCGGCGTTGTTATTCCGCCGTGGAATTTCCCGCTCGCCATCATGGCCGGCATGACATGCGCAGCCATCGTATCCGGCAATACAGTCGTGCTGAAGCCGGCCTCCACCGCTCCGGTCATCGCAGCGAAATTCGTCGAGCTGATGGAGGAAGTCGGACTGCCTGCGGGCGTACTCAACTTCGTGCCGGGCTCCGGCGGTGAAATTGGCGACTTCATCGTCGATCACCCGCGGACACGGTTCGTATCCTTCACCGGTTCACGCGATGTCGGACTACGCATCAATGAACGCATCGCGAAGCCTGCGAAGGGGCAGATCTGGATCAAACGTCTCATTGCGGAAATGGGTGGCAAGGACGGCATCGTCGTCGACCAGTCGGCGAACCTAGAGGAAGCCGCAACCGCAATCGTCCAGTCAGCCTTCGGCTTCCAAGGGCAGAAATGCAGTGCAGGCTCGCGCGCAATCGTTCATCAAGCGGTGTACGACGAGGTACTGGAGCTCGTCATTGCGAAGACAAAGCAGCTTACCGTAGGTCCAGCCGATGAGAACTTCGCCATCGGTCCGGTCATCGATGCGAATGCATACGGCAAGATTCGCGAATATCTCGAAGTCGGCAAAACGGAAGGCCGCCTAGTCGCCGGTGGAGACATTGCGGAAGGCAATGGCTATTATATTCAGCCGACCGTCTTCGCCGATGTCGAACCGACCTCGCGCGTCATGCTGGAAGAAATCTTCGGTCCCGTGCTTGCGGTATGCAAGGCAGACGATTTCAAGCAGGCCATTGATATTTTCAACAATACGGAATATGGCTTGACCGGCGCAGTGTTCAGCCATAACCGCGAACACCTGGAGTACGCCAGACAACGCATGCATTGCGGCAACCTATACTTCAACCGCAAATGTACGGGCGCACTGGTTGGTGTGCATCCATTCGGCGGCTTCAATATGTCTGGTACGGACTCCAAGGCGGGCGGACGCGATTACTTGCTTCTGTTCACGCAAGCGAAGCTCATATCAGAGAAATGGTAACGGACTCTTTCTATCTCTTATGAACGGTACTCTCACCTGCACGGCAGCATCTTTGCCGTGCAGGTTTTTCTCATGCCCGCCTCTGTCGAACAGCCCCGGATACCGCTGGACCATGTTTGCAGCCCTTCCGCTCGGACAGGTCTGAATGCCGCTAAAGAAAGCATATACTGGATCATAATTTCCCACATGCAAAGCGAGCACCAACCCTATCTATGCAGGCTGTCGAACGATTGCATATTATCGCCACACAAAGGAGGGAACTTATGAAAACAAAGGGCTTCGCCCTTATGCTTGCAGCATGCCTTGTCTTGTTGACGTCTGTGCCCCTATCCGCGTTCTCGGGAGAACAGCGGCTCGGTTCAGGCTCCTATTCTACGCTGCCGCCTAACGGAACCAAAAACGCGCAGACAGGCCTATACCAGACCAGCCGGATTTCCGGTGCCATGCCAACGAACCGCTGGTGGAGCAGCTTGGCATGGAATACATACTCCGAGGCCCAATATCCTCACCCGCTTGCAGTCAAGAATGAAGCGAACGGAATGAGCGTTTATGCTCCCGGCCCGCGCATTGCCGCACATCCCGCCTGCATTTGCGGCACGATGAGCGACACACCCGACTTCACCGTAGGCCATACAGGCGCCTCTTCATTCACAGCAGCCTCAGTAGACGGTTACAGCGATTGGTTCGTCAATGCGCGCTACGAAGCCGGAAGCCGATCCATGAATGCCTCATACGGACTTGGTTCCCCCTATGTGTACTTCACGTTTCATGGCGGCAGCCCACAGCTCTCCTTCACCGCCTCCCCGACTATATGGTCGGGTGATGAGCAAGCTTCCGTGCTCGGCATTACAATCGACGGCGCGCATTACGGGCTATTCGGACCTTCCGGAGGCACATGGGACGGCATTGGCACGGACACGCTGACGAATCGCCTGAACGGGAAATCATACTTCGCCATCGCCGCGCTGCCAGACAATCGTCCGGATACGCTGGAGCAGTTCCGACGCTATGCATACGCCCATGTCACAGATACGAAGGTGGCTTGGTCATATAATGCGGATAGAAGCGAGGTCCAGACGACCTACACGTGGACGACGTCGGTGAAGGAAGGTGCCGAGCAGGGCACTATCTTCGCATTGTATCCGCATCAATGGAAGCATACCGATGCTGCACTGCTGCCTTACGAATACGACAGCGTCCGCGGGGTGATGAAGACCGGGGCCGGGAACAGCTTGCGCACCGCAATGAAGTTCACGGGCGTGCTCCCTTCACTTCCATTCAAGCTTAGTGTGGATGAACGCGCTGCACTGCAAGGATATGTGGATGAGGCGCAGGCCGAATCCTATTCGGGTGCGTCCGGCACGCATCAGACCGGCAAACGTCTGGGCAAGCTGGCCGCTCTCGCGCCGATAGCCGAACAAGTCGGTGATGCCGCAGCCACGCAGCAGTTCCGCTCTGACATGAAGGGCATTCTGCAGGATTGGCTGAAAGCAAGTGACGACACAGAGCGTCTCAAACGTTCCAATCTGTTCTATTATAATGAACGATGGGGCGCCCTCATCGGCTATCCAGCGGAGAACGGCTCCGACACGGAATTGAACGACCATCATGTGCAATATGGCTACTTCATCCGGGCAGCGGCTGAAATCGCGCGCATTGATCCAGATTGGGCCAGCGACGACGAATGGGGCAAGATGGTCAAGCTGCTCATTCAAGATATCGCCAATGCGGACCGCAGCGACACGCGCTTTCCGTTCCTGCGCGGCTTCGATCCGTATGCCGGGCACTCGTGGCAATCGGGCCGCGGCCAGTTCGCCGACGGCAATTACAACGGATCGCCTTCTGAAGCGATGAACGCATGGTCGGGGCTTATTTTGTGGGGAGAAGCGACAAGTGATACCCGGATACGCGACTTGGGCATTTATATGTACACGACGGAAATGAATGCGATTAGTGAGTATTGGTTCGATGCCTACGAGGCGAAGCAGCGGCAAGATTTCTCCCGCACCACCGCCAGTATGGTGTGGGGCGGCAAGACGACGAGCAGCGGGTGGTCGGACCGACCGGAGCAATCGTACGGCATGAGCTGGCTGCCCATCACCGCGGCTTCTCTCTATCTGACGCACCGTCCGGATTACGCCGACAGGAACTATGCGGCGCTGTTGGCGGAGAACGGAAGCATAAGCTTCAATCTCTGGGCAGACATCGTCTATATGTACCGCGCAGCCTCCGATCCCGAGGAAGCAGCAGCGTTATTTGATGCTCTTGCCGAGGCCATGACACCGGAGGCAGGCAATTCCAAGGCGAACGCCTATTACTGGATTCGCAGCTTGAATGTGCTGGGGCAGGCCGATCCGGCGGTGAGCGCCGACTATCCGCTCTACGCCGTATTTAATAAAGACGGAGCAAGGACGTATGCCGTCTACAACATGACGAACCGGGCCAAAACCGTCACATTCTCTGACGGCACACAGGTGAAGGCTGAGCCTTCAGCCTTCGGCATCGCCTCCGTCGGAAATGGCAGCATCGATATCGTCCGCCCAGAACCGGATGACGGCGAGTTTCACATTCTCCCCGTTCCCCCTCATATGGAATAAAACAGTATCACGCTGCATATGACAGCTTCTGAACGCAAGGCACACACGTGTTCACTCATAAGCACCCCCATGCAGCACCCCATCGGGGTGCCTCTTTTTTGCAGGAATGTATATTCCCAATGTCGAAAATAAGAAGGCTAAACCGATAGCGTCCAAGAAAGGGATAAGAAGCCATGGAGCAACGAAAGCAAATTGATCCTCTGTTAATCGAATTAGCAGACATCTCTAAGCCGTTATTCGGCTTGCAAATCGAGTCTTGGCAGCCAATCGCTCGCGGTTGGCTCAATTTAAAATGGAAAATCACAACGGAGCAAGGGGAATTCGTGTTAAAGAAATACCATTCGAACCGATTCAAAAATGTTGAGGTGCTTACTCGTGCATTGCAGCAGCAGCAAAGGCTGCATGAAGCAGGCATTCCGTGTCCCAAATTGATGGCCGATAAGGGGCGGCTTCTTCACGCTTCCTCTGCGAACGAACATTTCATCATCATGGATTACTCCACTGGAGAAATCGTTAAACCAGGCCATTTCAACCGACAGCAAATGGTTGATTTCGGCTGTGTTACTGGTAAAATCCATCGAGTCTTGAATGATGGGACACTTGGCATGGAAAGCGAGCCGCAATTTGTTCCTCCTGAACGGAAGGAAAGAATGCTGCATTGGCAGAATGCGCTCGTGGAGGCGCAGCACAGTAAAAACAGGCAAATAGCAGCCAACATCGAATTGCAAATGAACGTAACAGAAACGTTGGACCTTGACGCTTTTTCCGAGTGTAAAACAGGTTGGGCCCATCGTGATCTATGGGTGGATAACCTGCTGTTTCACAAAGATCGAGTGTCGGCGGTTCTCGATTTTGATCGGCTCCACTTTGAGTATCCTGAGATCGATGTGGCGCGGGCCATATTGTCATGCGTATTGCATCATGGACATTTTCACCAAGAGCTTGCCTCGGCATTTCTTGAAGGTTATCGGACGGAGGCTGATTTTCCTTCCGGATCGTTAGTCCGCGCATTGCGCTTGCTTTGGTATTTGGAGAGCATATGGTGGATCAGCGCCAATATGGAGAAGCATAATGCCGTTCAGACCCGATTTGCAGAGGAAATGCTGTGGTTAGCCCATAACAATGAGCAGCTTCCGTTAATATTGGGAGATATATAGCTGCGTATACCCTAACCGCACATGGAACATAAAAAGGCGTACGATCCCATCGTCAGAGATCGTACACCCCATTGAACTAGAAGTTCATCGCATAAACAGTTAACTTTGCCAGGCTTTTCAGGCAAGGCTTAGGCTTTACTGCTCCGCCGACCATTTCTCCGCATCGTTCTGCAGGTCGGACAATGTTTTGCCGATATCGGTCGGGTTGCCATTCGCCGCTTGGCTGATGAACCCGTTGATGACCGGCACCATGCGCGTATTGTAGAACGGATTCGCCTCGTCGAGCAAGTTCTTGCGCGCGATATCCGCGAGTTCCATCGCCTTGGCCGTATAAATGTCCTTCTCGTCCACGAAATCGGCCTTCTTCAACGTTGGCGTAGCCAAGGAATTTTCGTAAAAATACTTTTGCGTCTCGTAGCTCGTCAAAAACTTCATCACTTCCCATGCCGCCTTCTCATCCTTCACCTCCTTCGCCATGACAATCGGGTCGACGGCAACCCAGCCTTCCCCGCTCGGCCCCATATTCAACACAGGCACGAAGCGTTCGACCAGGGCGGCGCTGCCAGAGCTGCGGAATTCGTTGAACGCCGCCCCGCCGCTCGAATCGATGGCAATCGCGATGTTATTCTCCTCCATGCCGAAGTTCTCCGCTCCCTGCCCATTAATGAAGGCTTTCGGGGCTAGCGGCGCGGCTTCCTTGAACCATTCGATCACCTTTGTCATCTCTGGCGTATTCAGATTCCATTTCAAATGTTTCAAGTCGTTGAGGCTGCCTTCGACGCCGTTGACGTTATACGCGTAGGACAACGCCACAAAGGTGGATTGATTCAAGCTGTTGCCGCTGAACCAAAGGCCGTAATTTTGCTTGCCCGTCTTCGGATTTTTGCCCGTCATCTTTTTCGCCTTCTCCAATATTTCTTCTGGAGCTGGATTCGCGGATAACGGTTCGACGCCCCATTCTTCGAACATCTGCTTGTCGTAGACGACCATCCGTTTGCCAAGAATGATTGGAATGCCGAATTGCTTCGTCCCATCTAAGGAACGCACGCTGAAGGAGTTCTTGAAAACGCCTTCCAAATAAATGCCCGGATCGAACGATTTGTCGTTCGCGATGAGGTCATCAATATCCCGAATCAACCCCTGCTGGTAAAATTGATTCGCATAAGCTCCACCCGTATATATCAGATCGACGTCCTTCGAGAGCAGCATCGCTTTCTGCTTCGCCATCGCATTCTCCCATGGAATCTGTGCCACTTTCAGCTCGATGTTGGGGTACATCTTCTTGAATGTGTCCTGAATATATGGATTGAAGCCGATCGTCTTACGTCCGGTCAACGTATCGACGCCATTTTCCATCGCCCAGCCCGCAACCGCAACGCGAACCGTGCCCGTGATGTCCGATACCTTTTCAATCTTCCGGTCTCCGCCGCCGCCAGAATTCGCGCCGCCTGAACACGCACTGACGAGCAGTGCCATGGACATGAAGAGACAAAGCCATACCGATTTTTTCATACCGTTTCCCCTCCGTTCATTACCTGCATCATACAAGACCGTTTTTCCTCGCATTATTGCTTGATGCCCGATAAAGCGATGCTTTCCACGATATATCGCTGTAGGAACAAGTACAGCACGAGCACCGGAAGCAAGCTTACCGTCGTTGCAGCCATGATGATAGCCGGCATCCGGTTCAGACCTTGATTGTATGTGAACATTGCCAACCCGAGCTGAATGGTGTACTTTCCCGCGTCGCTCAAGACGAGCAAAGGCCACAGCAGGTCATTCCATACTCCGAGAAACTGCAAAATGATAATCGTTGCCACAATGGGTGTACAAAGCGGAAAATAAACCCTCCAGAACACGGTACCTTCCCTTGCTCCGTCGATAATGGCCGCTTCGCGCAGCGTATTAGGCAATTGGTCGATGAACTGCTTCGCGAGAAACGTTCCGAATGCATAGTTCAATGCCGGCAAATAGAACGCCCAATAGGAATCGAGCAGGCGCAGCTTGTCAAACAACAGATATTGCGGAATCATCGTCATTTCGAACGGTATCATCATCGTACTGAGCGCCACGACCAAGACGAATCCGGCACCTCTAAACCGAATCTTAGATAATGCATAGCCAGACAACAGTGCGGATAGCAAGCTGACGATGATGACGCCGACGGCGACGATGATGGAATTCAAAATGTATTTCAGCATATCGATATTAAGAAACGCAACTTCGTACGTGCGAATGGAAAATTGTCTCGGGAATAGCCGCGGCGGAAATGGAATGTTCAGCCGGGCCCCCCAATCGAAGCTAGTGATGAGCATCCATAAAAAAGGGACGATCATGACGAGCGATCCTAATGAAAGGACGGTCACAAGGAATATACGGCCCATGCGCTGATTGCGCTGCTTCGAAGGATGACGCGGGGACCGCCCCGGTCGGACAGGCTTATTCGCGTTCCAGGAATTGTGTTCTGCCATCCCGTGGCCTCCTCTAATCGATGTCATGACGGCGGTTCGTGCGCAGAATGAGCACCGTCAAAATCAGGATTACGATAAACAGCAGGTACGATGCGGCTGTCGCCAGTCCCATCTGATGCCCGATGAAGGCCGTTCGATAAATGTACAGAACCGAGGTGAGCAGCGTGCCATCGGGATTGCCAGCCGTTCCGCCGATGAGCCATACATCGGTGAAACGCTTCATGCCGCCAATCGTGCCCATCACTACCATGAACAGAAATACCGGGCGCAAATACGGAATGGTAATATAACGCCACTTGCGAATCCCGTTCGCGCCGTCCACCTCCGCCGCCTCGTACAAATCTCGCGGCACGCTCTGCAAGGCGGCCAAAAAAATGATCGTATTGTAGCCGAGCGCCCCCCACATGCTCATAAGCACGATGCTGAAGCGCGAGAATGTCGGATCGGTGAACCAGCCGACCGGTCCGAGCCCAATTTGTCCGAGCAGGAAGTTAAGCAAACCTTCTTCCCCGGGGTAGAACAGGAAGGAGAACAGAATGCTGGTCGCTACGGCGGAGACGACATTCGGGAGAAAGTAGACACTTTTGAAGAAGTTTCTGCCGAATGTCCATGGCAAGCTGTTAATCAGACTCGCCAACACGAAGGAGACGACGATGCCCGATACGACGGACAAGACCCCCATGAACATCGTGTTGTATAGAGACCGCCAGAACACAGAGTCGGACAAGACGATGCTGTAGTTGTGCAGACCGACCCAATGGCCCATAATTCCGTTTGTCTGTTGGAAGCTCATGAACAGCGCCGCGGCAATCGGGTAGATCGAGAAGCTGATAATGCCAAGCAGCATCGGCGTGGCGAACAAGAAACCGATGCGATCGTTGCGTGTCCATCTTCTCTTCCGGATCTGCTTGCGGCCGGAGATGGCGTTCACGTTGGCTGACAAATCATCACCACCTTAAGTTCAATTCAACGGCAGGTTGTCACCTCTCATTTCACGGGTCTGAGAGGTAACAGCTTTTGTTAATCATGTAAGCGGATACAAATAATTATAGGTTGTTCCTGGGCGAGGTGAAATGACCTTTATGTTCAATTTCATGGATTATATAATCCGGGAGGCTCAATCACGTGTTTCCGCATTTACTGACGGCTCATCCCGCCGCATTCAGTCTTTGTCTCTGCTGGAATGCGGACGAATCCGGCATAACGATGGCAAATATGAGCAGTTAACGAGCGCGTGTTGGATATTCTTGATAGTAGAACGTGGAACGGGCAGCTACCGATACAGGAGTGGCACGGATCGGCCGGTGCGTCCGGGGTCGTGCTTTCTAATCCCCCCAGGAGAAGTATTCGACCTTAATCCGTCTGGCGGGACAGGGTGGGAGCTTGCCTATGTGCTGTTTTCAGGGGAAAGAGGGCAGGAGATCTGCGGCTATTTCGGGGCGGATCGGATTTGGCTAGTGGAACCGGACGGAGCATGGCGGCGGCAGCTTGAACAAATCAACGGCATGCTGGAATCCGCATCCCCCGCGTTCGCCGAACGGGCTGCTCTCTTGTTCGAGTTCATGCTGTTCGACATGTCGCTCCACTATGATAATGGTTCGGCCTCTCCCCTTCCTTCATCCGACAAAGCGGCCATTCTAGATGCAGTGGGCCAAGCCATCTATACGCCAATTGACGACAATATGCTTGCCGCCAGCTTGAATATGTCCGTTCCGACGCTGCGGCGCAAGGTCCGACAGTATACCGGATGCGCTCTCCATGATTACTGGCACCGTCTGAAAATGGAAGAAGCCAAGCTGCTTCTGACGCACAGCCCGGCTTCGGTAAAACAAATCGCAGCGCGATTGTGCTACGAGGATACGTATTATTTTTCAAGACTGTTCAAAAAAATCGTCGGGCTGTCCCCGCTGCACTACCGCGAGAAGGACAAGCCGCAGCGATAGTAATTCCATAAGCAACGCTCCTCTGCTGCTCACAGCATGCGATTTCTTCTTATCAAATACGTTAGCGCAATTACAACAGCCAGTAATACGGCCAAGCTCCAAGTCACTTTGAACAGCATATCTGGGGTGTCCTTCGATTCGAGCGGTATGATATTATCATCATTTAATTTGGGCCTAATTAATTGCTGTACCCCATCCCGGCTATACCGCAGCGCGGCTTCATCCATCTCTGGCGCGATTCGAACGGCGGCTCCATTGTCATATTTCCCGGTAATGACGTCATTTTCAAAGTGGAAGGCAAGCGGAGTCCCACCGCTATTTATGTAGTATTCGAGCGCCTTATAATCTGGATTGGATTCAGAACCGGTCAATCTGGCTTGGCCGTCTTCGATTACCAACGGATACAGGCCCCACTTCGTGTCGTACGAGTGCTCTGATTCATCCGCCTCATCCAGTGAAAGCAACGCCGTATCCTGCACGGCCAACTGTTCCCATTGTGCATCACAGCATGTCTGGTTGACAGTAATGATATGACTCGTGCGGATCCCCGATACGATATACATCACGTGAACCTGCAGGGAGGTGTCGTCCATAGCGGTGATTCGGCCGATAACGAGCGTTTCCTGATCATGATGAGTCAAGCGGTGGAGAAGGTCGGCTCCTTGTACCGGTGAAATGAGAGCAACGCTTAGCAAGAGAAAGATGCAGAGCGATATGATCTTTTCCACGGGATACCTCCTGTGCGAAAAAAATGAAAATGCATTTCTAGCGATATCGATAACTATGATTAAACGACACATTTTCCGTATTATACCATATAGTAATAGAGATTGCTGGAAATAAGAACTTCTGAAAATAGAGGGTGCGCTTATTAACCCTTTTACCCACTATCCCAACTATTCAGATAATGAGCACAATATGGAATCTCCGATCGGCCAAGCTCAACCGCTCCTCACTGAAGTGATTAGCCCATTCCTTACGGTTACCGATATTCCACCATCCTCACAACCATACTTTTTCGCGTTCCGCTCATGATATAACGGTTTATCCCATGCTCGCTATAGTCGTAATTCCAGCATAAAGGAAAAAGCTTAAAACCAAATGAGCGGCTTATTCATCTAATGAGTGCAAGATTCTCCCTGCGACAATCATAACAAGCAGGAGGACATACGGTGGCGAAGACGAGCAGTACATACGCCAACAATATACCGACATCTTCGAATATACGAATGGCGGCATTTCCATCGACATCGTTCCCGCCGTCGATACGAGCGGATATCGCTATGCCGATCCGGCAGAGAGGGACAAAAACCCCGATCCCGTAGAGGAAATGCGGAAGCTTATGACTGGAGCCAATCCGGTAGATGTCGTCATTCTCGATACGGACGCATTTCAGGAAATCGTCCGCGATGGGAATTTAAAACAACTGGATCCGCTCATCCAAAAGGACAACTTCGATACTTCGGATATTATTCCTTCCGTCCTGGACACGATTAAGACAATGGGGGACGGAAACATCTACGGACTGGCGCCAACATTCTCGTCAAATGCATTATTTTACAACAAAACGTTGTTCAAAGAAGCTGGAGTCGAGCCGCCGTACGACAACATGACGTGGGACGAAGTATTCGATCTGGCGCGCATGGTCGCCAATGGCGAAGGGAAAGACCGTACATTCGGCTTCGGCTTCAACAGGTATCCAGGCGACAACGCATTCTGGAGCGTGTCGGACTACGTGAAGCCGCTGCAAATGCGGCTTTTTGACGACAAGGCCGAGCGAATGACAATCAATACGCCGCAGTGGGAACATGTATACGGCACGCTCGCGAAGCTGTCCAAGGATCATGTACTGCCCGGCCAGAATGACGATATGGAAAGCAGCGGCGAGTACGGTCCGCTGAACCACGACCTGTTCTTGTCTGGAAGAGTGGCCATGATGCTCGGATATTACGGCTATACTTCGGAGCTGTTAGATGCCAGCAAGCATGCAGGCAATATCAAAGGCCTCAATATGCCGGAATGGGATGTCGTCACAGTTCCGCATCATCCGGAAGCGCCAGGCATTAGCAGCGGCATGAGCTTCAACACCATAACTGCCATCAATACAGAGGAGCAAAATCCAGATGATGCCTGGAAATTCATACAGTTCATCAACAGCGAGGAATGGGCAAAAATCAGATCCCGCTCCAGCCATGAGATGGTATCCCGCAAATCGTATATCAAGCCGAAGGAAGGGCTGAACTGCTGAAAGAATGGGAGACGAAAGGGAATGCCCTGCTGTTGGCCATCAAGAAAAATCCGAACGGCCCCATTGGCAAGGACGATGATATCATGAAAGGGGTATATGGGGATTAATGGAGGGTTTAAAAACAAAAAATTCACAATACAAAATTCTGTATATCAAAAAGACATCGAGCCGTAGTGCTCCATGTCTTTTTTACATTCCACCCGTGTTAAAGCGGCCTATGCATTCTGGTTCATCTGCTGCTTGGCTGCCGCCAATAGCTGCTCGAACAAATCGTCATCCTCTTCGAGAAGTTCATCCATCGCAAGCATTTCTTCTTCGTTTCCGGATTGTTCGGTGAAGTTCAAGCTATAGTCCCACTCTTTCCCTTTCTTGCTGAAAAACGTAATTTCGTACGTAGATGAAAAACGATCGTGCGTAAAGACGACTTGTCCTGCATAGGTGCCGTCTTCGCGCTGACTCATGTTCGCCTTTACGATATTGAACTGCATACCTGATCCCTCACTCGTTATAGTCATAATTCCATTATAAAAGAAAAAAGGCAAAACCAAAAGCGCCGCTCACTCATCTAATAAGTGTCACCATTATGCCTCCGAGGAACGTAACAAGAAGAAGGACAAGCAATCATTGCCAAAACAAAAGAATGGAGAGGTAGAAAAAGAATGAAGAAACGTAACAAACTGATGCTGCTGACATTATCTATGATGCTGCTCATCCCGCTCTTGACGGCATGCGGCGGAGAAGCGAAGCAGAACGAGCAGGAGCGCACGCTCCGCATCGGAGTATTGTACGGCGGCGGAGACGAGCAGCACATACGCCAAGAGTATACGGACATCTTCGAATATATGAACGGCAACATTTCGATCGAAATCGTTCCTGCCGTCGATACGAGCGAGTACAACTATTCCGATTCGGCTGGTCCTGACCCGACAGAGGAAATGCGAAAGCTGCTTACCGGCGCCAATCCGGTCGATGTTGCCATCGTGGACAGTGATTCATTTCAGCAATATGTCCGGGATGGACAGTTCAAGCAATTGGATGCGCTGATCCAAAAGGATGGCTTCGATACGAGCGACATCATTCCTTCCGTTATGGACACCATCAAAATGATGGGAGACGGCAATATTTACGGATTGGCACCGACCTTTTCGTCTAAAGCATTGTACTACAATAAAACGTTGTTCCAGAAAGCCGGAGTCGAGCTGCCAACCGACAGCATGACGTGGGATGAAGCATTCGAGTTGGCCCGCCGAGTCGCCAATGGCGAGGGAAAAGACCGGACATACGGCTTCAGCTTCGACCAGTATCGATGGGGGACTGCTTTTTATGGCGTTGCCGATTATGCTGGGCCGCTGCAGCTGCGCACGTATGACGACAAGGCTGAAAAGATGGCGATCAATACGCCGCAGTGGGAGAAGGTATACGACACAATTGCAACGCTGTCCCAAGATAATATAATGCCTGGCCGAAAAGATGATGACAACGGCGGCAGCCTCGGCGAGGGACGTTACAATCCACTGGACCACGATCTGTTTTTGTCAGGAAAAGTCGCAATGATGATGAACTACTACAGCTATACTTCGGAATTGTTCGACATAAGCAAAAATGCAGGCAAAATCAAAAACTTTCAAATGCCCGAATGGGATGTCGTCACCATTCCTCACCATCCGGAAGCGCCAGGAATAAGCAGCGGCATGCGCTTCGACTCCATTATGGCCATTAATACGCAAGCGCAGAATCCGGATGACGCTTGGCAATTCGTACAGTTTATCAACGGAGAGGATTGGGCAAAAATCAAATCCCGCTCTACCTATGAGTTGGTGACTCGCAAATCATTTATTAAACCGAAAGAAGGAATGAATTATAATATCCAGTCCTTCTATGCAATGAAGCCGGCTCCAGGCAATCCCGCTGAAGAGAAGCTTCATCAGAAGTATAGAAATTTATGGATTGTTAAGAACTCAGCCGAAGAACTATTCAAAAAAAGGATAGAAGGCAAATTAACGACGGCCGACATGCTAAAGCAATGGGAGACAAAAGGGAACCAATTGCTGCCAATGATTAAAAAGAATCCGAACAAATCGATATTCGGAGATGAGGCTGTACAGAAGGCAGTATATGGGGATTAATTGAATACGAAAAAATGCTTCGCACCGCATTCCGGTCGGAGCATTTTTGGGGTTGAAATGAAGTCATGAAACGAAAGTGTAACATTATGGCTCCCAGAAACGTAATAAGGAGGAGGGCAGGCAATCATTGCCAGAACAAAAGAATGGAGAGGTAGAAAAAGAATGAAGAAACGAAACAAACTGATGATGCTGACACTATCTATGATGCTGCTCATCCCGTTATTGACGGCATGCGGCGGAGAAGCGAAGCAGAACGAGCAGGAACGCGTGCTCCGCATCGGAGTATTATACGGCGGCGGAGACGAGCAGTACATACGCCAAGAGTATACGGACATCTTCGAATATATGAACGGCAACATTTCGATCGAAATCGTTCCTGCCGTCGATACGAGCGAGTACAGATATTCCGATTCGGCTGAGAGAGGGAAGCGACCCGATCCGACAGAGGAAATGCGGAAGCAGCTCACTGGCGCCAATCCGGTCGATGTCGTCATTTTAGATAGAGATTCATTTCAGCAATTTGTCCGGGACGGACAGTTAAAGCAATTGGATCCGCTTATCCAAAAGGATGGCTTCGATACAACCGACATCATCCCTTCCGTTATGGACACCATCAAGATAATCGGAGACGGCAATATTTATGGATTGACGCCGACCTTCACATCAAACGCATTGTATTATAATAAAACGTTGTTCAAGGAAGCCGGAGTCGATCTGCCAACCGACAACATGACGTGGGATGAAGCGTTCGAGTTGGCCCGTAGAGTCGCCAATGGCGAGGGAAAAGACCGGACATACGGCTTCAGCTTCAACCAGTATCGTCGCGGGGGGAATGCTTTTTATAACGTTGCCAATTATGCGGCGCCGCTGCAGCTGCGCAAGTATGACGACAAGGCTGAAAAGATGACGATCAATACGCCGCAATGGGAGAAGGTGTACGACACCATTGCGAAGCTGTCCCAAGATAACATAATGCCTGGCCGTAAAGATGAAGACAATGGCGGCAGCTACGGCGAGGGGCGTTACAGTCCACTGGACAACGATCTGTTTCTGTCAGGAAAAGCCGCAATGATACTCAGCTACTACAGCTATACTTCGGATTTGTTTGACGCAAACAAAAATGCAGGGAAAATCAAAAACTTCCAAATGCCAGAATGGGATGTCGTCACCATTCCGCACCATCCGGAAGCGCCTGGAATAAGCAGCGGTATGCGCTTCGACTCCATTATGGCCATCAATACGCAAGCGCAGAATCCGGATGACGCTTGGAAATTCGTACAGTTCATCAACGGCGAGGACTGGGCAAAAATCAGATCCCGCTCCACCTATGAGTTGGTGACTCGCAAATCCTTTATTAAACCGAAAGAAGGAATGAATTATAACATCCAGTCCTTCTATGCTATGAAGCCGGCTCCCAGCAATCCTGTCGAAGACAAACTCAACCGTGAGTATAGAAATTTGTGGATGATTGATAACTCAGTCTATGAACTATTCGAAAAAAGGATAGAAGGCAAATTAACGACGGCCGACATGCTGAAGCAATGGGAGACAAAAGGGAACCAATTGCTGCCGATGATTAAAAAGAATGATGATGAGGCTGTACAGAAGGCAGTATATGGGGATTAATTGAATACGAAAAAATGCTTCGCGCCGCATTCCGGTCGGAGCATTTTTTGGGTTGAAATGAAGTCATGAAACGAATCCGTTTGCTTTGACGTATGTAATAGCATATTCTTGAATAAGGTGATTATAGGGGCGTTCTCTTCTATCATGATAAGGATCGGCCACTCACAAGTAACAGTCAAAGGAGTCCACGATTTAGATGCAAATTTCGAAAGATTTTTTCAAAGGCCCGGGAATCAAGCGAATCCTTATCTTACTCTTCTTCATCGCACTGCTATTTGCCTTAAGGAGCATTTTACATCTGATTCTTATCACCTTCATCTTGACTTACCTGGTTGACAGGCTGCATATGTTCATTCACAAGGGCATCAACAAGTATGTCAAAATTAATTATAAGGTTACCGTGCTGTGCTTATATGCGGCCCTGCTCCTGATGATGGCTTGGGGAACCTATAATTATTTACCGAAGATCATTACCCAGATCAATCAGTTGGTTAATGTAGTGGTCCATTTCTATAATGTAACCTATATCAACTATGATAATGATATTATGGAATACATTATGGATTCGCTGCAGAAGATTGACCTGGCCAGCTATTTGAACAAAGGCTTTGATTTCCTAGTTAAATCGATCACCGATCTGAGCCAATGGGGTACCCGCTTCATCATCGCCTTCATACTTAGCCTGTTCTTCGTACTGGAGAAGAAGAGAGTGAAGGAATTTACGATGAATTTCAAGACGAGCAAAATTGCGCCAATCTATTCGGAGCTCGAATATTTCGGCAACAAGTTCCTGTATTCCTTCGGCAAGGTCATTGAAGTGCAGTTCCTGATTGCGCTGATCAACTGCATCTTGAGCACGCTGTTCCTCTGGATGATGGGCTTCCCGCAGTTGTTCGGACTGGCGATTATGATTTTCCTGCTCGGCTTGATTCCGGTAATGGGCGTCATCATTTCCCTCATTCCACTCTGTGCGATTGCATTTAGCATTGGCGGCGTGGTGAAAGTAGTATACGTCATCGTCATGATCTGTGTTGTACATGCTATCGAGGCTTATATTTTGAATCCGAAGCTGATGTCTTCCAAGATACATCTTCCCATCTTCTATACCTTTGCGATTCTAATCGTCTCCCAGCACTTCTTGGGCGTATGGGGGTTGATACTCGGCGTGCCAATCTTCATGTTTTTGCTAGATTTGCTTGAAGTCGATGTGAAGGCAGGGAATAAAATCAAATGAAGAAACTAGCCCTAGGCCGAATGCTTTGTCGGTCAAGGGCTTTATTTATGGCTCGTTAACGTTGGGCCCAGTCTCCCCCCTCTAGAGCCTTACAGTGGGATGAGATCGCCGTGACGACGAGCTGCTGAAGTGTAGCGGTCCGATGTCTAGAATTTAGAACACTGCGGGATCTTTTAGAACGCTCCATTGGACAATTGGCTTTCCAACCGGGGTGACTGACATCGTGCCTACATAAATATCCGGCTCGGCGGAATGCAGCGCATAATGCTCCAGCATCTTGGTGACAATGGCCGACATGTGCAATTGCGGAAGCGCTTGCGGATGAATCCAGTGCAATTCTCCTTCTGCAGACGATACGACGTTCGGATGGACAGTAGAGGCAAAATAAACATATTGCTGGCGAATCTCCGTCTCTTTCTGGCGCAGCAAAATATACCGCAGGCGGATGTCACGCAGGTAGTAAAATCTGATCCTGATGAAACAGGAATGCGGTTGCCATTTCCCTAATACGCATTATCTCACCTCCGATATCTATTTCTATGTATATAAGGTGAATGATTGAACTTCGCAATTGTCACTCCCTTACTACACTCTACCAAAGTGATTATTTGCTGCTTCGCATGTAGAAGCCATATCCCTATATTGTTATTCGCGGCCACAGCGAGAAGAGTCGAACCGGATGAGTATCTCCAACACGATTCATTAACGAAGAATTTAGTTCAACTTATATATTATAGAAATGAGAGAAGAAATCCTTCCATCTTCAGGCATGGATCTTAAAAAAGCAGGCTGCTGCCCACAAACCGCCGTTCATGGGCTCGACCTGCTCTCACTTACTTAACTGTATCCGCAATTATTTATTGTGCCGCGGCATCCATCCATGCCTCGTACATCATTTCCAGCTTGGCCTGCAGCGCTTCCCGTTCCGCGTGCAGGACGGCAAGCTTCTCCGCGTCAGCGGCGAGCGCAGGCGCCATCATCGCTGCGTCCAAGCTGCGCAGCTCCTGCTCCAGCTCGGCGATGTCCCGTTCCAGCCGTAACGGATCTGCGGCGCGATCGTGCGAACGGCCTCCTGAACGCGCGGATTCATCGGACTGCCCCCGTGCAGCCATTGTTTTTCCAGCGCCCGCTTGGTCCAAGCTCTTCTGCCGAGCCGTGCATCCAGAGGGATTGGCGTGTGTCCGCGCGGCATCCACCTGTGATGCCGGTACTTTCCTGGCCGTTCTGGTGCTCCTGGCAGCATCCTCCCGTTCACGGCCTTTCGGAGAAGCGCCTCCTTCCCTGGCGCTGTCAGCCTTCGCCTTGTAATTGTCGAAGTTGCCGTGCACCGTAACCAGTTGACCTGCCTCCAACGACCAGATCCTCACGGCCAACCGATTAATGAAGTAGCGGTCGTGCGATACGGCGAGCACCGTGCCAGGGAACTCCTCGAGCGCCTCCTCCAATGCTTCGCGGGAATCGATATCGAGATGATTCGTCGGCTCATCAAGCACGAGCAAATTCGGCTGCCGATGCATGAGCAATGCGAATCGCAGACGGCTCCACTCACCGCCGGATAGCGATCGTATGGACTTGAAGACGTCGGCGCCGCAGAACAGGAAGCGCGCAAGACGTCCCCGGGCTTCGCCTTCCTCCATTCCGACTGCTTCGCGGAAGTGTTGCAGCACCGTGGCGTTCTCGTCCTCCGGTGCGGCCTCCTGGGCCAAATAACCGACATCGACTCGCGAACCGAGCCGGATCTCACCTTCGTCCAGTGCTTCAACCCCTAAAATACACTTTAAGAGCGTGCTCTTGCCTGATCCGTTCTCACCGATGAGCGCTACCCGCTCCCCATAACGGAGCAGTTCGCGTACACCGCTGAACAGCACTCGTTCTCCGAACGCCTTCCCCACGTCTTCCAACGTCAACACTTGGTTGCCAGAGCGGTCGCCTTGCTGCAGCTCGAGCTCCATGGCCCTGCGTTCCATCATCGGACGCTTCAGCTTCACCATGCGATCGAGCGCCTTCTGCATCGAGGCAGCGCGGCGATGGAAGCCTGGGTTCGGCGGATTCGCCCGGTTGCCCCATTCGATGAGCTGCTTAATCGTCTCCTGCATTTTTTTAATCTTCTTCTGCTGCTCCTGGAAGTTGGCGAACTGCTGCAGCAATCGGGCTTCCTTTTCCTGCTGGAATCCCGTGTAATTCGTATGGTACGTCACGGCCTCGCCGTCCTCGAGCTCAATGATCTTGGTCACGACTCGGTCAAGAAAGTAGCGGTCGTGCGAAATGACGACGACAGTCCCGGCGTAAGCCTGCAAAAACCGTTCCAGCCAGTCGATCGCCTGCATATCAAGATGGTTCGTCGGTTCATCAAGCAGCAGCACGTCTGGCTCTTCTATTAACATGGCGGCCAAGCCAACCTTTGTCTTCTCTCCCCCAGACAAAGACGCGAATAATCGCCCGTACTGCGTGTCCGGAATGCCGAGCCCGCCCGCCACTCTCCCGACATGGGCATCGATGTCATAGCCACCAGCCCGTTCGAACTTCTCTTGCAGATCGCCGTAACGATACAGCAGCCGTTCGAACCCGTCTGCGCCCCCTGCTTGCTCCGGATCAGCCATGATCCGTTCCAGTTCCCGCATCTCAGCCAGCCACTGCCTCGGTTCACAAAAGGCTCTCTCCAGCACATCCCGCACCGTCTCGTCGTCTCCGCTGCGAGGTACTTGATCCAGATAGCCAATCTGTGTACCTTTGCGGATCGAAATCTGCCCGCCATCTGGCTTCTCGCTCCCATTAAGCAATTGAAGCAAAGTCGTCTTGCCCGTACCATTGCGGCCGATAAGGCCCACGCGCTCGTTCTCACCGATGTCGCATGTCACTTCCAACAGGACCGATTCGGCCCCGTATCCTTTTTGCACCTGTTGGCATTGAATCATCATCGTTATCTCCCTCTCTGATGACCCTCCTCCCCGCGCTGTATGCCGGTCCTCAAAAAAAAACATAAAAAAGGCCGCGGGGAAATGTCCCCGCAGCCCTCTGGTTGAACCAGATGTTCCGTTAAGGCAGAGGCAGGATGGTCACTTCGCTTAAATGTTGAATTCGATTGGAATTACTGAAAATAGACACACGTATCCCGTTGTTTACGAAATCATGGAAAATTCCGAGCAATTGCGTACGAAGCACATTCAAGCGTTCCGACATGACGTTGCGTTGCATCCTGCCACCCCTCCTCGTTTAACATAATAAGAATTACAATACCATATGATGGATAACGAAAGCAAGTGTCAAGTTTATAATCGAATCAATCTGATTTTTATTATAATAAGGCAATGTTGGGCTGACTGTGATTGGCGAGGCGGGAACGCCAATGATTTAGATGTCGGGATAGGCGTCTGTGATATGTATGTTCGTGCTGATGAGTTTCAAGCGGAATGTACATGCAGTGGTGTTCATAAGTGTCGACGTTGCGACGAAATTCGTAGACGATATCTTTCTTCCCGAAGGTGTGTGGTCCCCAAGGTGTCAACGTATGTTGAAGGAACGGGCCTGATTCTGTGTCTATCGGCAGAGATACGCGGTATGATCCTCCCAAAATAACCCGTCTGGATAAACCTTGAGGCATTTCGTTCCATAGGCTTGTCAAGCTTTGAACTTTAATTCCTGCAAAATATAATCCGTTCCTTCCGATACCAAAGCTGGAGTCGATATCCGCTTGGACCGACCTATTTTCCAACAAAAAAGGCAGTGTGCCGCAAGTTCGCTCCATTTCTGATATGGAATCACAATACTTCCCTACCATTGTAAATGACGGCAGTTGAATCGTTTGCTGAGTCTTCATTCAGAACCCCTCCTTGGGAACTTAGTTTTCATCCCATCTTTGTATGATTATAGTAATAAATAACTATTTCTTTAGACCCTTTTTCCGTATTATCACACCTCCTTTTTACTATTATCGGAATAAAGTCCTAATACTTTGAGATTATTCCAATATTCAATGTATTTATTCCAAAAAAGGCGCTTCCGCTTTTTTTGCGAAAGACGCCCGACTGTTCATTCCGTTCAATCATGCTATCTAAAGGATGTCTGGTAATTGAATGTGGATGCTCGTTCGTGTCGCATTGGATAAATGGGCATGGTGCACAATCGCTTGCGTCTTGATGTATTCCTCGCCGCTCGTCTCCCCTTCCCGTCCGGCGGATAATGACGCAACAAATTCATCCAAGCAATTCGGCGCGTGCACGCCGCTGAAGTCCTCGATTACGGTCGTGCGCTCGTCTTGCGTCAGCAGAATAATGTCGTCTATAAGCTGCAATGAACCTGATGTACCTTCGATGCGCCAGCTGCCGCTCCACGGCGTCGGCTTGCAGCAGGATGCGACTGTCGCATTGTAGCTGACGCGAATACCGCCCTCCATCTCCAGCAGCGCATGCGCGTTAATCATTTCCTCCGCCGAGCCCCATCCTGCAACCGGATGATAAATTTCCGCATAAATCCGCGCGCCCTCACGGCCGGTCAAATAACGGACCAAATCGAAATGATGAATTCCGATGTCATCTAGTATCTGTACCGCATATTTACGTTCGACCTGATGTTTGCGGTAAAAATCAATATGCAAAGAAGAGATCTCGCCGATGGCTCCTTCATCCAAAAGCTGCTTGAGCTTGCGCATGAAAGGGAAACAACGGTAATTTTCCGCAATCATAAAAGGAATCTCCTCCTTGACCGCACGCTGTACGATCCGCACTGACTCCGTATAATCGAATGAGATCGGCTTCTCGCACAGCACAGGAAGGCGGCGGTCGAACGCTGCTTGGTTGATAGACGTATGCACGAGCGGCGGCGTCACGTTTACGAGAAAATCTACCTGCTCCCGCTGCAACGCCTCTTCCAATGAAGTGTAGAACGGAATCTCTCGCCCGTCCAATTTTCGTTTCATTGTAATGTCCGTTTCTACAATGGCAGCCAGCATTCCGCGTTCGCTCAGCTTCTTATACCAATGAAATCCGGCGGATCCAAACCCGACTAACAATGCTTTCATCTGTCTCTCCCCTTCGCAATATATGTATTTCCTTTATTCCTCGCCCGCATGGCACCATAATGTGACGATCGGATTTTATCCGCCAGCCTTAATCTTTTCACGCTCCCACCACCTCTATTTGTTCTATCTGCATTATAGAGCAGAGCATATAAGAAGAGACAGGTTATCTATTCAGATTCTGTGGAGACACTTCATCATTCACGAAATATTTGATTCGTACAGTGGCGTGTTCAGACTGAAGGGGGCGCTCATCCGACCCTTTGCTTCAGTCTCCCCTTCCATCAGTGGTTGGCACGCCTAAGGACAACTCTAGGTTTCTGCCATCAGGATTCGGCATGCCCGAGGACGGCTCTGGGTAACTGCAATCATAATCGGCCGCTTCATGGCATGATGTCTGGCGAAACGGCAATTACCTTACCTTGGACGTTATCCATCCTGATTGTATGGGAGAATGGAGCTAAGGGCCATTATAAGGAGAACTGACAGAATATTTTCGTGTAAAAGGGAAAGGGGGAGCTGATGTTCTGAATGCAGGGGAGAGTGATGCAAAGAATGGATCAGGCAACCCTTATCCGGGAAGGGACAGGTGACGACTGCAAGGCGGGAGAACATAAAAGACGACAAAAGACATGCTTAGAGTTCACCCCTTTGTTAGGGATGCCTTCCGAAGCACGTCTTTTCCTTTTTCACATCTGTATATCTTCTATCTCTAATCATCTACATTACTGTTCTTCTTGTATTCCGATGACACCGGTCGGATCAATGCCTGTTTTTGCGCCAAATACCTCTGCCAGCGATTCGAATGGAACGTACAACGCGCCGTCCTTGACCACAGGAGCCGTCTTCAACTCTACGTTCATTTTGCCCACGGCAGCATTCTTTTCGCCTTCCTTCAGCGCAATCCATTTCGCGCCGCGCACGAACTCATATGCGCCCGTGTCTGTGTTCCTCTCGACCGTATAACCAAGCGCCTGCCCGATGGCTTCCACCGGCACCATGACACTGTCCTCTGTCGTATATACCTCATCGGACTTCACGCCGATGCCTTCGCCATTGACGACAATGACCACCCAATGCATGCCACCGAAGGAATCTTGCGGAATTTGTTCCGATTGGCTTTGAATCGTAATATTGCCTTGCTCATCCAAGGTTACGTCCGCTTTCAGCACCTCGGATACGAATTGCAGCGGCACGTACATCATATTGTCCTTCAACACAGGCGCTTTGCCGAGCTGAATCGGCATTTTAGCGAAATTGTACTGGTCCTTGTTCAGCTGTACGCTCGTCCACTGGGCGCCCTTCGTCGCTTCAATCGATTTGTGCTCGGCATTCCATTTCAGGTCGTATCCCAAGCTGTCCATGACCGTTCGCAGCGGAACGAGAAGGTACTGCCCGTCTACATCAATGTTGGCTGCAACGCTCTGGCCGTCAATAACCAGGTTTTTACGCTCGGATACTTTATGTAACCACTCCTTGTTGAGGCTCGTCTCGCGGGTGGACCCGATAATCTCTCCGTTATCGTTGCGGACAAACTGCTTTACATATTTATCATAAAAATCACGTTCTTGTTCAACAGGAGAATTTACTGCTCCTTGATCGTTCATTGCCTGAACCGGCGCAGCAAAAGCTTGCGCGCTCATCAAGCCGATGGCTAAGGCTAAAGCAGCGGCTACAGTTTTGTTCAACATTCGTCATCCTCTCTAGAGTGCAAGTCTTGTTGTGACTTCAATTGCGCAATTGGTTGCCAACTGATTCACACTCTCAGACGGAGACGCCGTCTATAATGTTTCACGGAATGATTCATCCATTATGTTCTACCTAGGACGGCAATGGAATGACTGATGCATATTGGAAAGTGCAGATGTAAGATGAATGTCTTGTCACCCCCATGCATGAGCCCTTTAACCGCCTGGGTGAAAAGTTATACCGATTTCAGTTACAAATGATAGTTGCGGCCCGTAAATCGTGTTAGAATGTACGTGTCAGAAACAATGAGAGCCATTTTCATTTAAAGGAGCAGTGTGGATGAATATGGAGCCCAATCTATTCGATCGGCACTTCGACAGCCTGGAGGCCATTGCCGATACGGTTAGCGAGCTGCTGCAATGCCCTGTGACGATTGAGGATGCCAGTCATAATCTCGTCGCATACAGCTCGCATCATGCCGAAACCGATTCGGCACGGATCGCGACGATTATTGGCCGGAGGGTTCCGGAGCAGGTCATCAGCACGCTGTGGCGGGAAGGCATCATGCAGCAGCTTATGACAAGCAGCGAACCCGTCCGTATTGGGGAAATTCTCGAAGTCGGACTCGGCAACCGGATTGCAATCGCCATTCGTCATCACGGCGAGGTTCTGGGCTACATATGGGTGCTGGAGTATCACGAGCCGCTTGGCGATACGGCACTGCTGCAGCTAAAGCAAGCGGCAGGCGCCGCCAAGATGAAGCTTATGCAGCTGCAGACGCAGCGGCGCAGACAGGAGCAGCACAGCCATGACTTCTTCTGGCAGCTGCTGACCGGCCATCATGTCTCGGAGACGGTCATTCGCGAGAAGGCCGCCCAGATTGGCATCATGCTTCCACCATCCTATCAAATCCTTCTCTTGCAATTTGAAACGGCCATAGATGATAGGCTGTACCGGCAGATTCACTATATGGTGAAAACGGCGCAGCGAATGCGCATCGTACTTCACGTGGCGCATAATGACCGCTTAATCATACTTTCCTCCCCTCTTCAAGGAGGCAACGGCGGCATCCGGCAGTACAGGGAGGAATGCGGCCAGCTCGCCCGTCTGCTCAAGCAGCGCTTCGATGCGGAACCGGTGCTAAGCGGCGCAAGCGCATTCCGCGAGCCGTACGCAGCGGTCGAGGATGCGTACCGCGAGGCGCTTGCGGTGCTGCATTTGAAGCGGCGCTTTCCCGCAGAGCTGCAGGATGCCGGCGAGTATGGCGAGTTGGGCTATTACCGCTACCTGCCGCTGCTCGCGGATGAACGCCGTCGGCACCCCGTCGCGCACCCGGGCCTCAGCAAGCTGCGGCAATATGATCTAGAGCACCAAAGCGGATTGCTGCATACGCTCGAGATGATGTTGAAGCATGATGGCAACGTGAAAAAAGCAGCGGAGGCCTTGCATATTCACGGCAATACGCTTATGTATCGAATGAAGCGCATCGCCGACATCAGCGACATCGATCTGGCCAGCATGGATGAGAAGGTGACCTTGTACCTCGAATATAAGCTGAATCAGCTGGAAACTTGATCCTGTCATTTGTGATTTTTCACAAGTACAGGGTCTTTTTTTCAGGAATTGGAATAAAGCGGTTTCATTGCGCTAGCTTTATACTTTATATGGATAAAATATCAGTTTCAGGTGTAAGGGGGAGTTGCAATGATTATCGGCGTGCCTAAAGAAATAAAAAACAATGAGAATCGCGTCGCGATGACACCAGCCGGTGTGGCGGCGTTCACGCAAGCGGGCCATCAAGTCATGATGGAGCGCGATGCCGGGCTCGGCAGCGGGTTCGCAGACGAGGATTTCAAGCAGGCCGGGGCAACCGTGTCTGACCGGGCGGCCGACGTCTGGGCGAAGGCCGATATGGTCATGAAAGTGAAGGAGCCGCTCCCTTCGGAATATGGATACTTCCGTGAAGGATTACTGTTATTCACTTATCTGCATTTGGCGGCAGAGCCGGAGCTGGCGCGGGCGCTGATGGATAAAGGCGTGACGGCCATCGCCTACGAAACGGTGCAGGTGAACCGCACGCTTCCGCTACTGACGCCGATGAGCGAGGTAGCTGGCCGGATGGCGGCCCAGATCGGAGCGCAATTTTTGGAGAAGCCGCATGGCGGCAAGGGCATCCTGCTCGGCGGCGTTCCTGGCGTAAAGCGCGGCAAGGTAACCGTCATCGGCGGCGGTGTCGTCGGAACGAATGCGGCGAAAATCGCGGTCGGTCTCGGAGCGGACGTCACCATCATCGACATGAGCGCCGATCGCTTGCGCCAGCTGGATGACATCTTCGGCTCCACCGTGAACACGCTTATGTCCAACCCGCTCAATATTGCGGAAGCTGTGGCCGAGTCCGATCTCGTCATCGGCGCTGTCCTCATTCCGGGCGCGAAGGCACCCAAGCTGGTGACGGAAGCGATGATCCGATCAATGCGGACAGGCTCAGTTGTCGTCGATGTCGCGATCGATCAGGGCGGCATCTTCGCCACGGCGGATCGCATCACGACGCACGACAAGCCGACGTACGTGAAGCATGGCGTCGTCCACTATGCGGTGGCGAACATGCCTGGCGCCGTTCCGCGCACGTCCACGATGGCGCTCACGAACGCGACCGTTCCGTATGCGCTGCAGATCGCGGACAAAGGGCTGGAGCAGGCGCTGCGCGACAGCAAGCCATTGCTGCTCGGCGTCAATGCGGCCGGCGGCTCACTCACGTACTCCGCGGTGGCGCGCGACCTCGGCCTGCCTTATGTACCAGTCGAAGAGGCACTCAAGAAAGCGGCCGTAATTCTGTAATATACAATAAGCCGGCGTCGACGAAGTTCCCGCTTCATCGATACCGGCTTAACTTATGCCTGATAGAACATCTTCCGCACACCCTCTGCTCCGAAATTACGGTACATTTTTCACGACCTCGTCAAGTCAGCCCCAAAAGATACACTAGTGCAAATCCAAGACACGAAAGTAAAACGGAACCGATAAGCCCTGCAGCGAACGATTTCATCCCGAGACGACGGAACGTGACCAGATCCACATTCAAGCCGAGGCCCGCCATCGCCATCGCAATGAGCATGTAAGCAATCGTCACGATGACGCTCGCGATGTCAGCCGACACGATGCCAAGCGAGTTGAACCCGCTCACGAGCAGGAAGCCGAGAATGAACCACGGAATCGGAATCGACTTCCATGAGGTCTTCGAGCTTCCGCCCTGTTCCTTCTGTTCTGCACGGCTTGCCCAAATCCCGATCAGGATCGCGACCGGCACGAGCAGAGCCACCCGCGTCAGCTTAACGATGACTGCCATATCAACCGCATCGTTCCCCCCTGGTGCCGCTGCCGCAATGACGTGTGCGATTTCGTGCAGGGTCGCTCCCGAGAATATGCCATACCCGTTCGGCGAGAATCCGAGCACCGGATACAGGAACGTGTATACTAATGTGAATATCGTTCCGAGGATGGCTACCATGGCCGCCCCGATGGCGGTTTCATCATCCTTCGCCTTAATTTGCGGAGCGATCGCCACCACGGCAGCAGCGCCGCATATCGCCGTGCCGCAAGCCGTAAGGATGCCGAGCCGCTTCTCTACCTTGAACAGCCGCGCAAGTCCGTAGACGACCGACAGCGTAAACGTGATGACGATGACGGCGATAAGGAACACCTTCGGCCCCGCATTGACGATATCCATCAAGTTCAGCCGCATGCCGAGCAAGATAATCCCAAGGCGCAACAGCTTCTTGCTTGAAAAGTTCGTGCCCGCAACCAATTGCTCCGGCAATCCGATCGTCGCCCGCCAAGCGATGCCGATTAAGATTGCAATGACGAGCTGCCCCATAATGCTCAAAAACGGAAATCCCGCCAAATATTTGGCAACCAACGCAATGATGAGCGTCAGACCGATTCCGAGCGCGAAGCCTGAATATTGTTTCTGTCTCTTCGGCTTCGTCGCCGCAAGCACTTCCCCTTGACTCATGTTTACCCCCAACTCCTTGTCTATCACTGGGATACAGCTATGAATTACAGTGTTAAAGTATTTGTGGCATGTCGAATAAGCACCGGTCCACGATTTCTCGTCCTTCCGTGCCATTCATGCCTACCATTGCCACTCAATACCATTAACATCACGTTGCTATATTCCAATGAACCTTGTGTTCATAATTCCACTATATAGAGGATTCCGGGGGAAGGGAAATACCGAAATGCTATCGTAACGATTAGGAATACTTATGCTTGTATGGGCAATATGCACCAAGACCGTGTTATTACGGGATTGTTCCGAACAGCGGGAAGGGATAAAATGGGTGGTGGACGTTCAAGATGATGGAACGTATGGCAAGCGGTACAGCTTGCAGACTGCGGAGGAACAGCAAAATGATGGTAGATACATTGAAAGTGTATGTAACGGTAGTGGAACAGAGCAATTTCTCGCGCGCGGCCAAGGTGCTCAATCTGTCCCAGCCGGGCGTCAGCCTGCACATTCGCAATTTGGAAAATGAATTCGGCGTCAAGCTCATTCACCGTTCCTCGAAGCACGTCAAGATGACGGAAGCAGGGGAGATACTATACGAACGCGCCAAGCAAATGCTCTCGCTCTTCGATACAGCCAAAGAAGAGATTCATCTGTTGCGGGATGAAGTGACGGGCTCTCTTAAAATTGGCGCCAGCTATACAATTGGCGAATATATTTTGCCGCGGCTCATTGCGGAATTCGCCCAGCAATATCCGCAAGTGGACGTTCACGCGACGATTGCGAATACGGAGGATATCGCGCAAGCTATCCGGTCCAATGAGCTTGATATCGGGCTTGTGGAGGGCAAGGTGGACTATGCGGACATTCAAGTGAAGCATCCGTTCATGGAGGACGAAATGGTGCTGGTCGTGCCGCCGGATCACTCCTTGTGCTCCACTCGTACGGCCGATGCGGCCATGCTGCAGCATCAAGTGTGGATACTGCGGGAGAACGGCTCTGGCACGAGGTCTTATTGTGATCAGTTCATTAAGGATCTGGGGCTTGCAGTGAAGCGCACCTTCGTCTTTAATAGCAATCAGGGCGTGAAGGAAGCAGTTATGGCTGGTCTCGGCGCCGCGCTTCTGTCCCGATGGGTCATCCGCAAAGAACTGGAAGCGGGCGAATTGTGCAGCATCCAAGTGAAGGGCGCGCGCATTACGCGGCAGTTTTTTATTTTGCAGGATACGAAAACCTCTTCCACCATGGCGATGAAAATGTTCGTCCAGAAGCTAAGACAGCTCAACATCTAAGAGCGCATCAAGTAAGCAAATAGAAGAAGCCGACCGGAGTTGCTCGATCGGCTTTGTTGCTATTACGGCAGCGAGGGATAGTTCGTCCAGGTGTTTTTGCGCAATAGCGCTTAGTCAGCAGCGACGGCGCCGCTGGACCGGGAGGCTAGCTCGTCGATGCATGCTAGCAGCTCATCCATCTGGCAGATGGCATAAGCGGGCAGATATGCCTCGGGCTGCAACGAAGTGTGCAGCTCCGGGTCTTCCTTGCGCATCTGCTCCTCGCAACGCTGCAGGAACGGCGCCTGTATCGTCCGTTCTGCCGGGGACAGCACTTCCAATCCGGCAGGTAAATCCCGAGCAACCAGCACAGATGGAATGCCGGATTGGTTCGCCATATGTATATCGTGATCGAGACGGTCTCCGACATGGGCCACGATCATTCCGTCCTGCTGCAGATCCCGCAATATGCCGGCGTCGGGCTTCCCGCACTCCATTCGCTCTGGAGTGACGATATCATCGAACAAGCTTCCGATGCCAAGCTCCTCCATTACGGGATATTGGTATTTACGGAATCCGTTCGTCACGGCCGCAAGAGAATAACCTTTCTGCTTCAGCTCCTCCAACGTCGGAAGCACCGTGTCATCCAGCAAATAAATTTTGGGCGCGGCAGCATGCTTCAACAGCAGCTGCTCCACATCGATGGACAGGCTAACTCCCCACTCCTTCGAGAGCTGACGCACGATATCATCCCAATCGTAGGCCGCAACCATCTCCTGCCGCTTCATCCGGAGCTTATGCTCTTGGAACAACGCCTTCCTAACTTCAATATTTCGGTTCAGTTCACCGCAAATCAGTTGTTCCACCTCGGGAAAAATCCATGCGGAAAACGGATTCTGCATCAACGTTCCATCCAAATCAAACGTAATCCATTTGTTCAATGTTCATCCCTGCCTTTTTAACGAGTTCGGCTGCCTGGCCGTCATCTTGCTGCTGCAGCTGCGTACAGTACAGCGCATAATACTTTCCCTCAAGCGCAAGCAGCTCTTCATATGTCCCTCACTCCACAATGCTCCCGTCCTCCATAACCAAAATGGTATCCGCATGGCGGAAGTAGATAGCCTATGAGCGATAACTAGTGTCGTCTTGTCCTTCATCAGCCTTGACAGCACATCCTGCACCAGCCGTTCCGATTCGTTATCGAGCGCCGCCGTTGCTTCATCCAGCAGCAGCACAGGGGCATTACGTATAATTGCCCGGGCAATAGAAATGCGCTGGCGCTGGCCGCCCGATAGCTGTGAGCCGCGTTCTCCAATTTCCGTCTGGAAGCCGTTCGGCAGCTGCAAGATCAAGTCATACGCATTCGCATGCTTAGCGGCGGCGCTCACTTCCTCTTCGGTTGCATCAGACTTGCCGTCGGAAATATTGTCCCATATCGTTCCAGTATAAATAACTGCGTCTCCTGCGGCACGAAGCCGTAATAATCCCGCACGCAATGCCAAGAGCCAAGAATCACCGCGATACTTATCATCATCGTTGCAAAGAGTCCGGCGTACAACAGCCTATACTGTCTCATATATCCCCATAATCTGGATAACGTCTTACCTCGATTCATGTGCAATCCTTCTCTTTATCTATATATAGATGTACTTTGAGATAAGACGTATATTTCCATAATCCATATTTGCCCTTTACTAATGGAACCAAGCGCCATGAAGCCGAGTGATGCCATCTTCGATCTGCTGATTACTTAAGCCGCCGAACCCGAGCAGTAATGCGGCAGCCTGAACGTCTGCCGGCTCCCCCCAATAATTCGAGGTCGGATACACCTTTACCCCAGCGCGGGCGGCGGCTTCCAGCAACCCGGCTTCCGTCATGCCGTTCTGGATCTGTATAAGCAAATGGAGGCCGGAATCGTGGCCAATGATGCGTACTCGATCGCCCATTGTACGCTTCAAAGCAAGCAATAACACTGCATGCTTCTTCTGATACACTTTGCGTATTTTCCGCAAATGCTTCTCCCAATGTCCTTCTTGCATAAATCGTTCCAACGTCAACTGATGAAGCTTGGATGCGGTCTGCTCATACACGGCAAACTCCACCTTGTACCGTTCCAGCAGCGCCGGCGGCAGCACCATGTAGCTTAATCGAATGGAAGGCAGCAGCGATTTGGAGAATGTGCCCATATATACGACCCTTCCTGTCGAATCCAGACCTTGCAGGGCAGGGATTGGCTTCGTATGATATCTGAATTCGCCGTCGTAGTCGTCCTCTATTATAAGTCCATCCCGCTCCTCCGCCCATTGCAGCAATTGCATTCGCTTCGCAACTGACATGACCATCCCAGAAGGAAATTGATGGGATGGGGTAATGTATACCGCTTCCGCCCCGCTCTCCTTCAGCCGGCGCACATTCATTCCGTCTTGCTCCAGCGGAACGGAGACGATACTCAGCCGATGATTGCGGAAGATCGTTCGCGCTCCATCATAGCCGGGATCCTCTACGGCAATGGTCCGCCGATCGCCATCGATCATCTGACTGAGCAGCATAAGCAACTGCTGGATGCCCGCCCCGATGACAATCTGATCCGCTTGGCATGATACTCCACGCGAATGACGCAAATATTGCGCAATCTGCCGGCGCAGCCCCATCTCTCCTTGGCGTTCTCCGTATTGCAGCGCTTCGACAGGCGTCAGGCGGAATACGTCGTTCGACAGCTTGCGCCACAGAGACAGCGGAAAGCCGTCAAAATCAATGTTGCCATGCCGGAAATCGATATCGACGCCGGGTTCGGCCACAGCTTCAGCAACCGTATCCCTTCCACTATAGACAAGCCGGTTACTAACTCCAGCTGTCTCGCCCATATCGCTCTCAATCTCGCACACGAACAGGCCGATGCGGGAGCGACTGTCCACATAACCTTCTGCATGCAATTGCTGATAAGCGGCTTCTACTGTGTTGCGGCTGAGATGCAAGCTGTCTGCCAATTGCCGTATCGAAGGCAGCCTCGTTCCAGCCGAGATGCCGCCGCTCATAATTTGCCGCTTTATATAATGATAGATTTGCATATATTTCGGTTCGTCTGCCTGTTCGTCAATGTAAGGCGTAATCTCGAGCATTCTTCCCCTCCAATCTGTCCCCATATAAATCCACTAATCTGGCACTTATCAACAGGACAGAGTTTGACTATGATTATACCAGACTTTTCAACTCCGTACCGTGAGAAAGGAACAACTATGGCAAGCATTTGGATTAGTTATGTTTTGCTCGGAATTTCGCTGTCTGCACCCGTCGGCCCCGTCAACGTGGCGCAAATCAAGGCTGGACTGAGCAATGGGTTCTGGAACGCATGGTTCGTCGGCATTGGCGCGATGTGCGCTGACCTCGTGTTCATGCTGCTTATCTACTTTGGTGCTGCCGCTTATTTGACGACACCGCTGGCAAAGTTGCTCATTTGGATAATGGGCTTTGCCGTCCTTATGCTGCTCGGATACGAGAGCATCCGCGACGCCCGCAAAGGGATAGATATCAGTAGCAGCGGCTCCCGCAAAGAGCATGTCGGGAAATCCTTCCTGTCCGGCTTTCTCATTGCGATCTCCAATCCGTTGAACATCGTGTTCTGGATAGGAATCTATGGGTCTGTCATTACGAAGACGCTGGAGACGATGGGGAACGGTCAGGCGTTATTGTACAGCGGTGCGATTTTTGCCGGAGTGTGCGTGTGGGACCTCTTAGTATCCACCGTCGTGCATGTGAGCCGCAGGGCGGTCACCCCTCGCTTGATGAAGGGAATCTCCGTCATTGCCGGTGTTTCGCTCATTGGATTCGGGCTATATTTCGGTTACTGCGCTGTCGTACAATTTATATCGTTGGCGCAAATGTAAAGTTACTCAAAGGAACTAAGAAACTTCATGAATTCTAGGAATTATACAAAAGAGAGGGATTTAGCAATGCATTTTATTTTCGATATTGATGGAACCATTTCATTCAAAGGTCAACCCGTGTCTGAGACCATCCTCGACTGTCTTCACGAGCTGCAATCTTCCAGGCATGTCATCGGCTTCGCGTCCGCCAGACCGTGCAGGGACATGCTGCCGGTGCTCGATAGCCGCTTCCACCAGAATCTATTGATCGGAGCCAACGGCGCAATGACGCATTTTGGTGGAGAGCCTGTAGCGGTGAACCCGATTCCGGAGGCGCTCGCACGGGAAATTATCGGGATTTTGGATTCGTATCACGCATCATATTTGATCGACGATGAGTGGAATTATGCATATAACTGTGGAGAAGATCATCCGTTTCTGATGAATGTCGATGCCTTGCAGCTTGCCCGCCGCGTAGAATTGACCGATCTGAAGCATGTGGTGAAGCTGCTCGTTCTGTCCTGCGATCATTTTGAGGAGCTGGCTAAGACGATGGAGGGGTTGAACGTGACGATTCACTATCATTCCTCAGAAGGAATACTCGATATTACGAATCAAGGTGTCAACAAAATGGCCGCTATCCGTTCGTATGGCATCGCCCCTAGGCAATTCACTTGCTTCGGCAACGATATGAACGATATCCCGATGTTTCAGGAAGCCGGTACCGCCGTCGCGATCGGGAGCTTCGCAGGGTTGACTCCCTTCGCAACGCATCGCCTCGAGACAGTTGATCAGGATATCGAACATCGCATTGTAGACATGCTGAAGGACTTAGCCTCGAAAAGCGAAGAGGTACTGCTATCACGTTAAAATAAAGGAGGAGGTCCGTCCAACAGACTCGATCGTGTGACGGACCTTTTTTTCTCTGTGTATCGCCCCTCGCCTGCAACTAGCGGGACATGCTGTTCGTGAGCTCCTCTAGGTCGAGCAGCATATCGCCTATCCATGCCTCCGAACCGGAAATGACATGCCGCCCGTAATCAAGAATCCACCGTATCGTATGAATGAACCAGCACACGCCTCCCACGCGAACGAGCCAGTCCAATGTCAGCTCGGCATTTCCATAGAGGCCGCTTGCTTCCGCATAGGCTTGCAGCATTTGCTCTCTTGATGCGCCGTATGCCGCGGCTTCTTGACTCAAGCCGTACAGATCGCCCAAATGAGGACTTAGATAAGAGTTTGTCCAGTCAATGACCCTCACCCCTTGCCCTTCTTCCTGCACGATGATGTTCTTCGGAAAATAGTCGTTATGCACGAGCGTGACCGGATACTCCGAGTACAGTCGTTCCAAATGCTCGGGGAACAAGAGGACAAGTCGTTCCAGCACCTGTCGCTGCGAGCCAGCGAAAAATGGGTGGCTTGTCACATAGGCAAGATCGTCCAGAAACATATCTTCCCCTTTATAATGTCGGTGAAAAGCTTCTTCCGCCAACGCCCCATCCTTCATAAATGAGGTTGCGGTGCGATGAATGACAGCCAACTGGCGAGCCGCTTGCAGAAAAGCGTCTGCCGAAGGCTTGGATTCCAGCGTATCCGTGCCAACGTCCTCCATCATCATGTAACAGCCGGTCTCATCTTCGAACGCCGCATAAATGCAAGGCCGCTCGATGTGAAGCGGAGCCAGCACGTCGTTATACAAGTCAGGTTCTCCCTTCATTTTGCCGCCAGACCACTTCGCGATGACTGTTGCTCCAGATAACAACGTCACGCGGTACACCCCGGATAAAGACCATTGCCGCAGCGACTCCCAATGCTTCGATTGTTCCACAAGCGGAAAGTGCCCTGCTCTTTCAAGCCATCTGTCGGGAATATGCAATGTCAATCCAATCACTCCTTCCTTTCGGTAGTTTGATTATGAAAGAAAGGAGCATAAAAATATAGACTTATATTTTTATTTTTGATAGACTGTTGATAGAGTTCTAGATATGGAATTGAGCAGCAGCCGACTACGGCTGCTTTTTTGTTGGATGTCACCTTGAGCCACAATTAATGCGCAGCAGCGCCAGCACATCTCCCGGCACGCAAAAAGACACATTCTCCTGAAAGGACGAATGTGTCTCGTGGCGCCACTCTTATTTAGCCGTTCATCTCTGCAGACCGGCTACGGTAGGGCTCTTATAAATGATTCCCCGGTTGTTCCGGAGTACGGTTATTCATCAAATAATGGATGATTTCCGCTTCGCGGGCTTCGTTCCACTGCTTCACCATCTTATTCACCAAGAATAGATCCACGATAACCCAGACGGTCAATGCAAGAAAAGAAACGAGCGTCAACGCCAAAAATACATTCGACACCGGATCGTCCATTTCCCCGCCAGCCGTCATGACGCCAAACAAAACATAGAATACGATTAGTGCAACAAAGAGCGCCAATTGAACGAAAGCGGAGCCGAAGCGGCGCAGATAGAATCGGTGCACCCCAAGATGCCCCCCGATGAGCATCAGGTAGGCAAGCGCCAACGATTTCTCCTGATGACGCATCTCTGATTGGAGAATAGCCAGCTCCTTCAGACTTAATTGCCGCTTCGCGGAAGCAAAATCATGAAATGCCCCGTTCCTCATTAATAGTTGAACCCTTTGTTATTCAGAATTTGTTGCATAAGCATGCCTTCCGTGTACTGGTTCTTCTCGCGCACCCATGTGTGAAGCAGAAAGGCGTCTACAATCCACCAGATGGAAGTCACAATCAATCCAAAAACCGTTAGCGACAGAATAAGCTGAGCCACGGCTGAGCCCGTCTTCTTCATATAGAAGCGATGTCCGCCGAATAATCCGAGAAAGTACCACAGGATATAAGCCACAAGCATGCTCTTGCCCTGATTTTTCATTTCCGATTCGAGCAGCATAAGCTCTCTCGCTTCGAGCTGGGAAGCTAACAACACGTTCCTCTTCAACCGCGATGCGAAAATGATGTCGAATCTCTCCCTGTGCGGCAAGCATCGTCTGTTCCAACTCGTCTTTCTCTTGTTGCGGACGTCCCATGCGTTCGAACCAATTGCCATAATGGAATCGTTTCGAGAACGTCCTCATTAACTCGATCTTCAGCCCGTTTTCCTCAAGCATGCGCAGCCACTCTGTTTTTTTCAAGGCGCGGCAATGGCTCGGATCCCGCCGCTTCTCGACCGCATTATAAAATGCGTCATAGGCGTCATTCTCGGGAGAAACGTTGTCGATAAGCAGAAAGCTGCCGCCAGGCCGAAGCACGCGCCAGGATTCCTGCACGAACGCCAGCACGTCGGGAAAATGGTGCGCCGCAATACGGCAGGTCACCATATCGAAGGCACAGTCAGAAAACGGCAGCCGTTCCGCATCTCCTTGCACGAACTGCACATTGCCATGGCCATTCCCGGCAATGAACCTTCTTGCATGATCGAGCATCGCTGGTGTCAGATCGTACGCTACCACGTTCTCAGCCAGCGGAGCGAGCGCATTCGCGACATGTCCTCCTCCGGTCGCGATGTCCAGCACATCCCGTCCTGTCATCGATACGAGCGGCAATTATCATGTAGTCACTGACATTTTTGACGTCCATGATTATGATCAGAATCCAGATACATTCCGAGAAAAGTATGAACCAATGAAGCACGGCGGACCAGCGTTCGTCACTTTTCCAGAGCGTCAAGCCTATGAAGGCCAACCGTATTTCGTAAGCGAATACGGTGGTATCTGGTGGAATCCGGGGCAAACCGATGGGCATGGCTGAGGCTACGGCGACCGCCCGACAAGCGAACCCGAATTCATCGAGCGATACGGGAAATTGACGAGTACGCTGCTCGATCATCCGATGATGTGCGGCTTCTGTTACACGCAGCTTTATGATATCGAACAGGAAGTAAACGGGCTGTGCACGTACGACCGCAAGCCTAAATTCGATCCTGGCCTCATTCGGCGCATCAACACCCGGAAAGCGGCCATTGAGGACTGACAGCGCAAAGAGAGCGCGCAACCTGTTATCGGCTGCACGCTCTCTCTTTTATACCCGTCACACTTCTGCCGCCGGTCGCCCCGCTATGGACGAACAGCCGCTATCTTCTTTGGCACGCTCCGCCCTGCGCAAATATTTTTTCCCCTTCCAACGATACAAGGCAAGAAATCCGCGCACATACTCATCAGCAATCATGCATATATATATGCCTGCCAGTCCCCATCCCCATCCGATGCCTATCACATAGGACAGCGCCGTAGCGATGAGCCACATCGAGAAGAGCGACGCAAGCATCGTGAACCGGGTATCTCCGACCGCATTGAGCGAGTTGTTAATCGCCATGTTCAACATCTTGCCCGGCTGCAGCAATAGATTGAATCCGAGCAGCGAAACACCGAGCGCAATAATGTCCGTGTCGGTCGTAAATAAGCCGAGCAGCCATTTGCCGAAAACGAAGATCATAAACGCATTCACCACTACCAGCGCAAGCCCGACGCCAAGTGCCCGATACGCTACCTTGTATGCATCACGCGTGCGCCCTGCACCGTACAAATGGGCAATCTGAATCTGAACCGCGAGCGCGATGGAATTGCCGAGCAAGAAGCAGTACGATTCCAACGTATTCATATACGTCCGTGCTGCCAGCTCCTTCGCTCCCAGCAAAGCGATGAACGTGAAGATGACAAGCTGGGAGAACACCCAACAGGACATATTAACGCCCAGCGGCCATCCGATGCGAAGAATCTCTTTGAACAGCTTGCTATCGAACGTCAGCAAGTCCCGCGTGCGGATGCTTGGCTCGAACGAGCGCACAAACAGATATAATAGCAGCACGGTAGCAAGCAGACGGCTGACGAGCGTCGAGATCGCCACCCCGGTCAAGCCCCATTGCGGAAATCCGAATTCTCCAAAAATGAACCCGTAGTTCATAATTACGTGCACGACATTCATGCCGATCGCCGTATACATCGGACCTTTCGTATTGCCGGTATTGCGGATGACTGTGCTGAGGGTGGACATGAGCGCCGTCAGCACCATGCCCCCGCCCACAATCGAAATATATACTTCCGCAAGCGGCAGCAGGTTATCAGGCAGCTGCAGCACGGATGCGATAGCGCGCGGCTGCGCGTACAATAACAGACTGAGCAGAACACCAATAAACGCACTGGCCGTCACCGCCATAATCGCAATCGTGCGAGCATCATTCTCTTGACGGGATCCCAGCTTCTGCGCAATGAGAATGCCAGCCCCGCTGGCTACCGTCATGAACAGCGTCGTCAGCGCCATGAACAATTGGTTGGAAAATCCGACAACCGCCACTGCGTCATCCGAAATGCGGCTGACCATGAGCGTATCCGCCGCTCCGAGCAAAAACTGCAAAAACAATTCTACAAAAATAGGCCATGCCAGCAGACCTAATGAAAACTTATTCCGTTCGTCATTCACAAAACAAACCTCCTGCTTTCCCCTGGTGTCACAACGCTAAAATTACGTCTCTAAGCAGATAGAACGATATTATTATAGATGGTATACTTGATGCGATGTATCAGGAATCCAACCTAAATAGCCTGCACTTTTTGCAATCGAAAATGCTTCCTGCTTCGTGCATCGCTCTGCGTAGCTTCAATTGTAGGCAGTAGTGTATCCACTTGATTTTTCATATACGTTTACTTCGACAGAACCCTCACCGCTTCCTGCTCCAGGTGCCGATAGAGGTGACTTTTTCAGGAGTTAGCAGCAATAAGGATAGTCAGGATCGTGTTAGACTTTTTCATGGAGTCGCCACCTTTCGGTTCAGTTTGTAGGGGTACAAACATTTTGCCGGGTTAGAGATTCTTTTCCTACCATTTAGTGGTTATTCAACAAACGTGCTGTTGTAAAATAGGAATAACAAAAAAGCAAAGTAGAAAACTGTGACCAGGTATTATCATTCTGGCTGTAGCTTCTAATTTGCTTGAATCTAATTTGCTTGAATATATCTGAATAATTGGGTAGAGTTGAAAGCGTTTTTTATCGAAATCTCATTAAAGAGTCCAGGAAGGAGATCATTTATTTATTTGCTCTTGTTTCAACTTTCTTTAGAGTGGTAACCAATATGGATTCATCTGTAATTTCTTCCTCTATCTGAAATATGATGCGAAGGTTTGGATCAATCCATATTTTCACTTTATTATCCATAGTAGTTAATGCGATCGAATTAATTTTTCCTAATATAGAGTTTTTTATGTCTTCATTCCCTTTATTAATGTAACTATTAATTTTTCCGTCCAATGTATTGCAAAAAATATACTTATCATTTAAGTTCTTAATAAGAAATGGAATTTGAAAGTAAGAGCCTGAACTTAACGTATAATTATCAGGATAAGCAATTTGTACGTTGGAAGTATTATTTTTACCATCTAGAGTAATTTCAGTAGATTTTGTGTCAATAACAATTGAATTATCTGAAATTCTTGTACTAACTTCTCTTTCATACCGTTCTTTGTTATCTATATATTCTGTTTCAGATAAATCCACTAATGAATATTCAGAGTTTAACTTATATTTTTTTATGTTAAGTAAGTCTTTTCCCAACCCCACCAAAAATTCCTTTTTCAAAAATCTTTTCTCATCGAGTATATAGTAATCACCTTCCTGATGTATTGATATTTCTTGGGTCCCAATTAATTCAGAAGTTGGTTTATTCCTAATCTCGTAATACAAAATTGATGAATCAATTTTATCAGTTAAAATTATCTTTTCTGAGTTATCATTGGCCGTTATGTCTGAATTATCCTTGGTTGAATTTTGACAAGCGCTGAGAAGAATGATAACTAATAAAAGAAACATATATTTTATCCATTTCATAATTATGGTGCCTCACATTCAACAGATAGTTCAAAGAGGAGGGGGTTATCCTACTACACAATCATAATCAATTTTCAAGTTTTTTTTGTGTAGAGCCTTAAATCAATACCAGTAGCTGTATGACCAATTCCATTGCCACCAAAATTGTAAACCTGGTTCATCTCCATTTTTAACAAACCAAGCTGTTGCGCCTTCTTGTGCTACATTTGCAGGGTGAACTACAGGATCCCCAGTCCAAGTCTCACTGAAAGTATTGGTACTTGGTTCCGCTACAAGCAGTCCTTCATCCAATTGAAATGATCCACCAATCGAACCTACACTCACCCCTTCAATCGAGGGGTTGATGGCCCAATTGAAGGCACTTGTTGATTTTTGCTTTGTAGTCCCTTTTGGCGACCAGTCATTTAGGCTGATAGAACCTCCTTCGGAGGAATAGTATGATGTCCACTTCAACTGCGATATTCCTGAAGATTTACTATCTTTCGTAATTCCTGACGCCGTAGAAACTTGTTCTAGAACATACAACTTATGTTTTCCCGCATCCTTTGCTTTGTACAAACGCACGACACCATAAAAATTAGAGTAATCATCTCCTTCTTGTGTTGGGGAGGAATTCAGGAGAGTGTAGTCAGAACTAGCATAAGTAGATGAATTCAAAAAGTAGCTAATGTTATCATTTAAAGAAAGGTTCCCGTACGACTTAATTAAATCTTGATTTTTGACCGGGTCAGTAGTTAAGTAAAACCGTTGGGTCGAATGTTTGCTTTCATTTACATTCGAAGAACTTTGATCAGTAGCGGCAGTACAAACAGAAGTGGCCATCGCTGATAAGAGTAACAACAAAACAAGGAATGTGGACCATTTTTTAAACACTTTAACGCCTCCTTTAGTATATAAGGATATGCATCTATTATAAGGTTAAGACAATTGGATACATTTGTAAAGTTTTGCGTTGTAAATTTACGATAGGATCTCTGAACTCGATTCTCGAAAGCAACTCCATCTAAAAAGTTCAAATCTTTGGTACACGACTTCGCGATGAGCCTGTCGTTAGGAAAGCGATAGTTCCCAGTAGCTGCTGCAAACCGATTTGACTATCTCCCGCATCGCTGAGGACGTCGGGTTTCGTCACGCGGCCTACTTCACCTCATGCTTCAGCAAGTATGAGGGAATTGCGCCGCGCAGCTACCGGCAGCGGTTGTTCTCCATTTGATAATGGCGAACTGACTTGCTTTCAATGAGGGTACAGTGCGTCGAACTTTTGGCTGCATACTAAAAAGACGTGATATATGATCTCGGACTCCCGTTCCGTTATAATAGATAGTGCAGACTACAGAAACGGCAGAGCCGTCCTAGTTATACATAAGGGATTTACGTTTCTGCAATCGATTCTGCGCAAATTAGTGCAATGGAGGCGAGAGCATGTTAGTCGTTACAAACACAATCAGAATTAAAGCTGGATTCGGGAAGCAGGTGGCGGAACGCTTCGCGAACGCGAAGGGCGTACAGCAAATGCCCGGCTTCGTCCGCATGGAGGCTTGGCTTGGCGAAGGTAAAGAAGGCGAAGAAGAACTGAAAGTGTGCACACTCTGGGAGAATGAAGAAGCATTTCACAATTGGACATCCAGCGAAACGTTCCGCGCTTCGCACCGTGGAGCTGGAGACAGCAAAGAATACATGCTGGGCGCATCGCTGAATAAATATGAGTTGGTCGTCAGTCACAATACACAACAAGGAGCGGTAACGGAATGAACTTAAACAACAAAGTCGCTCTCATCACCGGTGCGGGCAAAGGTATCGGTAGAGCCCTCGCGATCGCCTTGGCGAAGGAAGGAACGCATCTCGGACTTGTCGCCCGGACGACTTCCGATCTGGAAGCTCTAAAATCTTCACTGACGAAGGAGTATGGCGTGAAGGTCAGCATCGCCGCAGCGGATATTTCCGTGCAAGCGGAAGCGGACAAGGCAGTTGCCGCCATCCGAGACGAACTCGGCACAATTGATATTTTGGTAAATAACGCCGGTATCGCCAAGTTCGGCACTGTTCTGGAGATGGATCCTGCAGAATGGGAGCGCATCATTCAGGTCAATCTGATGGGCACTTACTACGTAACGCGCGCCGTGCTGCCAACCATGATCGGACAGAACTCCGGCAGCATCATCAATGTAGCCTCCACCGCTGGTGAACGCGGATTTGCGACGGGCTCCGCCTATAATGCCTCCAAGTTTGCCGTCATGGGCCTGACCGAGGCGTTGATGCAGGAAGTGCGCAAGCACAATATCCGTGTCACGGCGTTGACACCGAGCACCGTCAACACAGAGCTTGCCGTGAACGCCGGCCTCAAGATTGGCGACGAGGAGCGGATGATGCAGCCAGAGGATGTCGCCGATCTGGCACTCGCTACCTTGAAGCTGCCTGAGCGCATTTTCATCAAGACGGCGGGCATTTGGACCACGAATCCACAATAACCATTGTCCATTAACATATCGCATGAGAAGACAGGGGAGCTTATATCCCCTGTTTTTCTTTTTTACCGGAACTTTCCGCGTCCGTTTACTTGATTAGAGTTTGATACGCTTCGTTACTTATCTCAAGATATTGGAGAGACGATACTCTCTCTGTTCGGCGCTTCCGATCACTCTCCCCTTCGATCAGTAAACAAAGATTCCCGCCTGTCTCAGGTGCTAGGCGGTGTGATCTAAAGGTGATGTTGCTGCATCGTCTAAGAAGCTACGGAGGGATGCCCCTTCTGAACGAGTGGGAGAATGGAGAGAAGTACTTGGCAGCGTATCGTTATTGGATGGAAAGGTGATCTTTCTTTCGTTCAATTTATATGGCTCCCCTACTATTTCATAAAAAAAACATACAATATGAAAATTTATACAGTATCACATATTTACTAACTCGTAACACCATGCTATAGTGTTACAGATTGTGTAATTCGTGATACCACTAACGGCTTGGGAGAGGATGTTGTGCTTCGATTTGTATTGTCACGAATTGGCGAGGCTGCAGTCGTACTGCTGATCGTCAGCGTAATCGTCTTCATCTTTATCCGCCTGTTGCCCGGCGATCCGGCGATGGCTCTATATGGCGATAACATCCAGAAGATGACACCTGCCGATCAGTTGCGCATCCGCGGCAATCTCGGATTGGATGAACCGCTTCACATCCAGTACACCAAATGGCTCGAAGACGTGATGCACGGCGAACTCGGACGCTCCTATCTGAATGGGGAACCCGTCAGCACCATCATTTATCATGCGGTCGGCCCCACCGTGCAGTTGATGCTGACAGGGACGTTCCTTACCCTGCTCGCCTCTCTGCTGCTTGGAAGCTACACCGGGCTCAGGCATGCTTCCAAGACTGATGTTGTTGTAACCGTCTTCAGTTACTTATTGATGTCCATGCCCGCATTTTATCAAGCGTTGCTGTTCATGCTCGTGTTCTCTCTGTATTTCGGTTGGTTCCCTATCGCAGGCATGGGAAACCCGCATGGAGGATTCGGCGAGTGGCTCCGCCACATTACGCTTCCCGCACTCGTTCTGTCCTTATCACACATCGGTTATTACATACGCCTTTTACGAAATCATGTCCTTATAACAAAGGAAAAGGACTTCGTGCGTGCGCTCGAAGCCCGTGGCGTTCCTTACCTGCGTATCGTAACCCGTCACATCGCACCTAATTCAGTACTGCCGTTTCTTACGTATATTGGGATGTCATTATCGTTGACAATGGCTGGTTCCGTCGTCATAGAAACGCTGTTTTCTTGGCCTGGTCTTGGCATGCTGTCCTTGAAATCGGCGCTGACGCGAGACTATCCGGTACTCTTCGCCGTAATTCTGCTCGGCACGTTCGTTGTCATTATCGGCAGCTTGCTTATCGATCTGTTCTGCGCCTGGTTCAATCCGCGCATCCGGCGGCAGCTTGTAAAGGAAGGAGCAGCTTCATGAAACTGACGAAATGGCTGGCTGTCACCGCCTGCGCCTATCTATGTCTCTTGCTTCTGCTCTCGTTCGCCGCACCGTATGCAACCGGGCACGACCCGGTTGATGTCAATCTGGGATCCATTCTGCAGCCGCCGCGGCCAGATCATCTGATGGGTACGGACGAAATGGGGCGCGACGTGTTCACTCGCTTGTTGTACGGCGCGAGAGTATCGCTCTCTGTCGGATTCGCCGCTATGCTCGTGTCGCTCGTCGTCGGTGTCGTCTACGGTACCGTAAGCGGATACTACGGCGGCTGGATCGACCGGATCATGATGCGGCTTCTGGATACGCTGCTCAGCATCCCGAGCTTGCTTATCATGATTGGAGTACAAGCCATCCTCTCCCCCGGTCTGCTCACAGTCGTCCTCGTCATCGGCCTGACGGGCTGGATGTCGCTTGCCCGCCTCATCCGTACCGAAATGTTCGAGCGCAAGGAAGAAGTATTCATTCAAGCATCAATCGTTGTCGGCGCTTCGCCTTATCGGCTGTTCGTCCGCCACTTGGTTCCGCATTCCTTGCCGACGATACTGGTCATGTCGGCGAGCGGCGTCGGCCATGCCATTTTGTCCGAATCGACGCTTAGCTTTCTAGGCCTCGGTATCCCGCCGCATGAAGCTTCGTGGGGGAACATGCTCGTAGGCGCACAGAATCATCTGCTGACAGGCGCCTGGTGGGCAGTCGCCTTCCCCGGAGCATGCATCGTGTTAACGGTGCTGGCTATTACCTTCCTCGGTGATTGGCTTCAGAGCCGCTATGGCAGCCCGCAATTCAATCCGAAGAAATGAAGAGCTCGTGTTCAAAAAAGTGCCTTTCCGTATCGAGAAGCACAAGGAAGCACAAATATTCGTGAGAAAACTGCAGCGGAAGCATTCCCGAAGAAGGAGGAAGGAACATGCCTACCGAGATCGATTTACTGCGTGTGAATGAACTCACGCTTTCCTTTGACGACGGTGCCATGAAGAAGGATGTATTGAAACAGTTGTCCTTCTCACTACTGCGAGGCAGGGTGACGGCTCTCATCGGCGAAAGCGGTTCGGGGAAAAGCCTGACTGCCCAAGCCCTGTTGGGAATGTTGCCACAGGAAGCGTATGTAAGTTCAGGCACGATCCTGTTCGAAGGGGAGGACATACGAACGTGGTCGGAGCATCTGCTGCAATCGTACCGAGGGGGCCAGGTCGGCATCGTCTTTCAAGATACGTTCGGAACCTTCGATCCGCTGTACAGAGTCGGCAGCCATTTTCAAGAGCTGTATGCCGTACATGCGAAGCTGTCGAAGTCCGAAGCGAAGGAACGGGCCCTCCAGCTGCTCAGGGAAATGCAATTTCCCGACCCGGACCGCGTCTATCGGGCCTATCCGCACGAATTGTCCGGCGGGATGCGGCAGCGCGTCCAGCTAGGATTGGCGCTCGCTCCTGAGCCGAAGCTTCTTATCGCGGACGAGCCCACGACCGCCTTGGACATGCCCATACAGGCTGACATCCTGCGATTAATTTCGCGCTGGAATCGCCATACCGGAGCAAGTGTCCTCTTCATTACGCATGATCTGGGCGTCGTCGACGAGATTGCGGATGAGGTTCTCGTCATGCAGCATGGTGAGATCGTCGAGTCCGGATCGAAGCTGGACATCATGACCCGACCTGCTCATTCACATACAAAAGCACTGCTCGCTGACTATGCTTCGTTATCGGCGTCGAATCAAGCAAGCCTGGCTATCGGATCCGGCAGCATCGTTAAAGTGCGGGATGTAAGCAAATCGTATCGTGCCCATTGTGGCTGGGGCAAAGCCAAAAGCCAGATAAACGCCGTGCGAAACGCATCATTCCAGATCGGCGAAGCGGAATTGTTGGGACTCATCGGAGAGAGCGGCAGCGGCAAGAGCACCTTGTCGCGTCTGCTGCTCCAGCTTGATACACCAGACGGCGGATCCATCTGCTGGAGCAGCAAGACAGAGCCGCCGCGTTCCGTACAGTGGGTTCATCAAGACCCGCTTGCCTCCTTCGACCCGCGCTGGACCGTCGCCCAAATCGTCGGAGAAGGATTGGATTACGGCTGCAAGCTCTCGCAAGATGAGACTCGCACCCGCATCAAGCACGCACTCAACAGCGTCGGACTCGGCGAGGAATTCGCTGGTACATATCCCCGCCAATTGTCTGGCGGCATGCGGCAGAGAGTTGCGCTGGCCCGCGCCTCGATTGTTCAGCCGCGTCTGCTCATTCTTGATGAACCCTTCGCTAGTCTGGATATGACCCAGCAAAGACAGATGCTTGCACTTCTCCGGCACATGAATGAAAGACAAGGAACGGCCATGCTCTTCATCACCCATGATATCCGTGCCGCTATGATGCTGTGTCATCGCGTCATGGTTATGCGTCAGGGGGAGATTATCGAGCAGCTTCCAGCGGCTCTGCTTCCGCATTCCGACCATCCTTACACGAAGCGGCTGCTGACGGCGATTCCTGGCTTTGCCCACAGTTCGAACAAAAAAATTACTAAAGGAGTTATATGCACATGATGAAAACATGCAAATTGCTGCTGGCGTTGTTCTCTATTGCAAGTCTGCTTGCCATGTTAGGCTGTTCTTCAACGCAATCTGGCGATCAGGCAGGATCCGTTCCTGCTGCACAGTCAGCAGCAGCGCCGAAAACGATCGTATTCGGCACGGAAAGCGAAGTTGAAATGATCAATCCGGTATTGAACGGCGATCAGGATGTCGATACGCTCCTATTCCGCGGTCTGACGAAGCCAACCTCCGATAATGAGGTTGCTCCGGACATTGCTAAGGAATGGACGGTCTCTACCGATCAGCGGGAATATACATTTGTACTGCGGGAAGATGTCGCATGGGAGGACGGGAACCCGCTTACGGCTGAAGATGTCAAGTTTACACTCGACACACTGCTCAATCCGGCAACAAATTCCCCGATTCAAAGCGACTTTAACGAGATCGACCGGGTCCAGGTGCTTGAGCCGCACAAGGTGAAAATTACGTTGAAGGATCCGTTTCCACCGCTCTTGAACAAGCTGAAGCTCGGTCTGCTTCCTAAGCATCTATTGGAAGGCAAAGAGATCCACACGGCGGAATTCAACCGCAAGCCTGTCGGGAACGGACCATTCAAATTGAAAGAATGGAAGACGGATCAGTCGATTGTTCTCGTCCGTAATGACAAGTTCCACGGCACGAAGCCGCAGATCGACGAGATGATTATCCGGCCCGTAACGGACCCGAATACACGGTTGATGCAATTAAAGACAGGTGAGATCGACTTAGCCTACATGGAGCTCAACCAAGAAGGCAGCGTGAAGGATACCGATCCGTTCACCGCGCTTCAGATAACAACAGTCGATTACCGCGGCATTCTGTACAATTTCCGCAACCCGCTGTTCCAAGATCCCCAAGTCCGCCTGGCGATGAGCGCTGCCTTGGATCGCGAAGCCTTAGTGCAGGGCGTGCTGTTCGGCAAAGGCCAACCAGCATACGGCCCGCTGCAGAAATCTTGGGCAAATGATCCGGCTCCGGAAGGGGCGGAGCTTCGTCCCGAAGAAGCAAAAGCGTTGCTGGAGAAGGCGGGCTGGAAGCCTGGCGCAGACGACGTTCTCGTGAAGGACGGCACACGATTCGAGTTCGACTTGGTCTCGCCAGCGACAGATACGGTCCGTGTGGCGTTAGCCAATGCGGTTCGCACCCAGTTGAAGCCGCTCGGCATTTCCGTCAACCCGAAACCGCTGAATTGGAGCGCGATTCAATTCGACAAGATCGACGCGTTCATGATCGCATGGGGCAGTGAATTTGATCCTGACGACCATACGTATCGCGTATTCCACAGCAGCCAGATTGAGACCGGATTGTACAATTACGGCGCATACCGTAATGACAAGGTTAATAAGAGGCTGACCGAAGCGCGGATCGAACCGGAGCGCGACAAACGTAAAGATCTTTATGCTGAATTCCAGCGCGAGCTGCGGAAGGATCCTGCCTTCAATTTCCTTGTCTACGTTGATGCCTTGTATGGCGTCAGCAAAAAAATAAGCGGAGTCGGCAATCGCCCGTTGGGGCACCACGGCGCCGGCGTACTGTGGAACATTGAAGAGTGGACTGTGAAATAATCGGTATCATCGGGGAATCAGCCATCATGCGTATCAGCTTTTAGATACGAACGCCTCTATTTTCATACCTAAATTCCGCTTTTGCCGTATTTATGGTAGAGTTATTATAAAAAGTTGTTTTATGAGGTGCGTCATGAATGATTCCAATTTAAAACGGTTTGGCGTTTCCATGGATGGCAAGCTGCTAGAAAAGTTTGATGAGACAATTAAAGCAAAAGGGTATGAGAATCGATCCGAAGCGGTCCGTGACTTGGTCCGTGACGCCCTGGTCAAGGAATTCCTTGAAGATGACGACAAAGTGGTAGCTGGCAGCATTTTGCTGTTCTATAACCACCATCACCGGAATCTCCTTGATGAGTTATCCAATCTTCAGCATGAGATGCATGATCTCATCCTGGCGACGACCCATTTCCACTTGGATCCGAGTAACTGCCTCGAACTCATCGTTGTCAAAGGGAAAGCCAAGGAACTTAAAGTGCTGAGCGATCAGATCATCAGTTTAAAAGGTGTCAAATACGGCAAATTCACAGTGGCTCCCATTGATGAACCTCATTCATAATAAATATGTATATCCGGCAAGCCCCCTGCTTCAGGCGAGGCCACTGAAAAAGTCCCTTAGTCCTGAAAGAGACAATTCTTCATTTTTTTGAAGAGTCTGTCTCTTTTTTTCGGTATAATCAAAGTATCTCATCAAAGGCTGGTGATCTCTGTGCTCCCGAAGCAACAAAGCTTTATTTTGAGCCCATATATGGAACTCTACAATCTGGTAGTTCCCAAAGATAATCTACTGCGCAGAATGGACGAGTTGGTGGACTTTGGCTTTGTCTACGAAGAGCTGCACGTCAACTATTGCCACGATAACGGACGCACCGCGGTGGATCCGGTTCGGATGTTTA
>NZ_JAMAWB010000109.1:0-325 GCF_023713585.1 Paenibacillus sp. MER TA 81-3 | reverse complement strand
TGCCAAAGTCGGTCACAAAAGTGCTGATTCTTCGTTTTTCGGATACAAAACTCATATCGCCATGAGCGAGGAACGGATCATAACGGCGGCCACGATTACGACCGGCGAACAAAGCGATGGCAAGCAGCTCCAAACCCTCATTGAAAAAAGTAAGGTCGCGGGAATGAAAGTGGAGACGGTGATTGGAGATACGGCCTACTCGGAAAAAGACAATCTGGCGTACAGCGCCCAAAACGAGATTGAATTAGTGGCGAAATTAAACCCTTTAATTACGCAGGGTAACCGAAAGAAAGAAGATGAATTTGAATTCAATAAAGATGCGGGG
>NZ_JAMAWB010000108.1:0-331 GCF_023713585.1 Paenibacillus sp. MER TA 81-3 | reverse complement strand
TGGAAACCCCGGTCGCTATGAAGCATGGGCTTGCTTCCTGGTGCTTCTTGCAAGGCCCGTTTCAATGTCTGAAATACAAGAGGATTGTTATTGGAACACCCGAATACATAGGAGACGATGGATTTATCATGAAGGTCGAGAATAGCGCTTAAATACGCTTTTTGGCCATTGCCGTACTTGAATTCCGTCACATCCGTAACCCACTTTCATTTGGCGCATCTGCAGTGAATTTGCGGTTCAGCACGTTCTCAGCTACCTGCTGTGGAGTGGATCTCGCATCTCTCTTTTTCTTCCTCCGGATGACGGATTGAATTCCTTGTATCTTCATCAG
>NZ_JAMAWB010000107.1:0-332 GCF_023713585.1 Paenibacillus sp. MER TA 81-3 | reverse complement strand
TGGAAACCCCGGTCGCTATGAAGCATGGGCTTGCTTCCTGGTGCTTCTTGCAAGGCCCGTTTCAATGTCTGAAATACAAGAGGATTGTTATTGGAACACCCGAATACATAGGAGACGATGGATTTATTATGAAGGTCGAGAATAGCGCTTAAATACGCTTTTTGGCCATTGCCGTACTTGAATTCCGTCACATCCGTAACCCACTTTTCATTTGGCGCATCTGCAGTGAATTTGCGGTTCAGCACGTTCTCAGCTACCTGCTGTGGAGTGGATCTCGCATCTCTCTTTTTCTTCCTCCGGATGACGGATTGAATTCCTTGTATCTTCATCAG
>NZ_JAMAWB010000106.1:0-348 GCF_023713585.1 Paenibacillus sp. MER TA 81-3 | reverse complement strand
CTCGGAAAAAGACAATCTGGCGTACAGCGCCCAAAACGAGATTGAATTAGTGGCGAAATTAAACCCTTTAATTACGCAGGGTAACCGAAAGAAAGAAGATGAATTTGAATTCAATAAAGATGCGGGGCTATACGTCTGCAAGGCGGGGCATTTGGCGACTCGCCGGGCGCGGCAGGGTAAGAAAGGCCGAGGGAAGAACCAGGTGGACACCTATTATTTTAACGTGGAGAAGTGCAAACGGTGCCCGCTCCGGGAAGGCTGCTACAAGGAAGGCGCAAAGAGCAAAACGTATTCGGTAAGCATAAAGAGCCATGAGCATTTGGCGCAGGCAGAGTTTCAGGAAAGCGA
>NZ_JAMAWB010000105.1:0-353 GCF_023713585.1 Paenibacillus sp. MER TA 81-3 | reverse complement strand
TTGAAGATGGCGGTCAGGATGCGTTAAAGGATGGACGGGGAAGAAAGAAAGCGCCGGAGGAATTAACAGAGGCCGATCGCCAAAAACTCGAGATGAAAAAGATGGAATATGAAAACGAGCGGCTTCGGGCGGAGAATGCATTTCTAAAAAAGTTACAGGAATTCCAAAGGAGGCGAAGCTAAGCCAATACCGTCAAGAGAATGTCTATCTTGCTATTCAAGCGCTTCAGGAAGAAGCGTTGTTCAGCGTTCAGCTTCTGTGTGAAATTGCAGGCATTTCACGTTCAAGCTATTACAAGTGGCTAAATCGCAAGCCCAGTTCCCATGAGCAGGAAAATGCAGAGCTGACGCATG
>NZ_JAMAWB010000104.1:0-358 GCF_023713585.1 Paenibacillus sp. MER TA 81-3 | reverse complement strand
CTGCGCGCGGGCGAACCCGCTCAGGGGTTCAACTCCCTTTATCTCGCCTCCAATGCAAAAAGCCGACCTCGTGCGGTCGGCTCTTTCAGGTTTTTGGTGGAGGCGAGGGGGTGTTGATATCTCCATTTCATTTGCTACCGAAGCCTATCCTCTGTTGACGATATTAGAGGTTGGATATCAACGCCGTGCTCGTGTGCTGTTGTCTTTCCTTCGTAGCTTCTCATTCGCTTCCTGCGCGCGGGCGAACCCGCTCAGGGGTTCAACTCCCTTTATCTCGCCTCCAATGCAAAAAGCCGACCTCGTGCGGTCGGCTCTTTCAGGTTTTTGGTGGAGGCGAGGGGGTGTTGATATCTCCATT
>NZ_JAMAWB010000103.1:0-382 GCF_023713585.1 Paenibacillus sp. MER TA 81-3 | reverse complement strand
ACCTAAATAGTTTTCGGAGAGAACCAGCTATTTCCAGGTTTGTTTAGCCTTTCACCCCTATCCACAGCTCATCCCCTAACTTTTCAACGTTAGTGGGTTCGGACCTCCAGTACGTGTTACCGCACCTTCATCCTGGCCATGGATAGATCACCTGGTTTCGGGTCTACGCCCAGCAACTGAACGCCCTATTCGGACTCGCTTTCGCTACGCCTGCCCTATACGGTTAAGCTTGCTACTGAACGTAAGTCGCTGACCCATTATACAAAAGGTACGCCGTCACCCCTTACGAGGCTCCGACTGTTTGTATGCATGCGGTTTCAGGATCTATTTCACTCCCCTCCCGGGGTTCTTTTCGCCTTTCCCTCACGGTACTGGTTCACTA
>NZ_JAMAWB010000102.1:0-391 GCF_023713585.1 Paenibacillus sp. MER TA 81-3 | reverse complement strand
CCGATACCGCGACCACTTCGGTCGCTACTCCAGCCTCCTTCAACCGCACCGCTTCTTCCACCGCGATTTCGTCGAACGGGTTCATCGACATCTTCGCGTTCGCGATATCGACGCCCGTCCGGTCGGATTTCACGCCGACCTTCACGTTCGCGTCGACCACGCGTTTCACTGCCACGAGCACTTTCAACTGCCTGTCTCCTGTTCCGTTGCGCGAGCGCGCCGTATCAGCGCGCGGTAAACCCGCCGTCGATCACGAGCTCCGCGCCCGTCACGTAGCGGCCTGCCGGCGACACGAGATACAGGATGCCGGCCGCGATATCGCGCGGATTGCCGATCTTCGCCATCGGCACGTGCGTCTGCATGTACTCGAACGCGCGATCGGGGTCCTGGC
>NZ_JAMAWB010000101.1:0-395 GCF_023713585.1 Paenibacillus sp. MER TA 81-3 | reverse complement strand
CGATCGATACGGGTGTCGCGTATCTGAACCACGCGGAAGGCGGGAAGTCGCGCGTATCGATGTCGTCGGGCGCGTTGTCGGCGAACGAATGGGGATTGACCGGCAGCGAGGCGCTCGGCGGCGACATGAACGCGATCTTCACGCTCGAGAACAATTTCGACGTCGGGACCGGCCAGCTCGACGGCGGCCGGCTGTTCGGCTCGAAAGCGTTCGTCGGCGTCGCGTCCGCGACGTGGGGCACGCTGACGCTCGGCCGGCAGAACGTTCCGGTGACGGATCTCGTGCAGCCGATCACGGCCGACGCGTTCAGCGGGCTCTTCGCGCCGCCCGGCGACGTCGACAACTACGACAGCAGCGTGACGTTCAGCAACGCGGTCAAATGGACGAGCGCGGCG
>NZ_JAMAWB010000100.1:0-399 GCF_023713585.1 Paenibacillus sp. MER TA 81-3 | reverse complement strand
ATCCGCATCTGCAGCTCCATCGTTTCGGCCTGCTTCGCTTCCGCGCGCGGCGTGGGGCCGTCCTCGGCCAGCGCGGCGAGCCGGCGGCGATACTGGTCCATCACGCGTGCGGAGATGTCCGCGCAGCGCGCCGCGCCCGATTCGTCGAGATCGGCCGAAATCGCGTCGTGCGACGAATCGATCGCGCGGATCGCGGCCTGCGCGGCGGCCGAGCGCGCGGTGCGCTCCTCGTCGCCGAGCGGGTTGCGCGACGAGCGCACGCCGCGCAGCAGCAGCGGCAGGCCGATCACCGCGACGATCAGCGAGCCGAGGATCACGGCCGACGCGATGAAGATCGCGGTGTCGCGGCCGGGCAGCGGCGCGCCGTCGGACAGCGCGACCGGGATCGACAGCACGCCG